>OMXW01000048.1 GCA_900315085.1 uncultured Eubacteriales bacterium | reverse complement strand
TTAAAAAAGCCGTCTGAATCGGGACCTCTGTGAGTAATTACTTCGGTCATTTTTTTCAGAACGTCTTCACGGTTTTCGAAGTTGCCTGTAAATCCGCAAATTCCGCACATTATCGTTAAACCCCTTTCAAAGAGAAATATACTTATCAAACACTGTTCATATACTCTTTTATTTTAGCACAATAAAAAACTAAATTCAACAGCTATTAAGGTTTTATAAAATTTATTTTTATTTCTGTTGCTTGTTTTTCCCGAATATGTTATGGTAAATACATAAAAATATTTTTTCATATTTTATTTTGGAGGTGCGGTATGATAAGAAAATTTACAATGGGACGCCCTATCATTACAGAAGCGGTAACGGCTGAGTTTATGTCGGAAAAAATCGGTGCGTTTCCGTTCAAGAGCAAGACGGAAAACGGCTGTTTCAGCTTTAGCTTTGCAATGCGCAAAGACGATATTGTTTACGGTTTGGGAGAGGCTGTGCGCGGAATAAACAAGCGCGGCTGGATTTACGAGAGCTACTGCTCGGACGACCCGTTCCACACCGAGACAAAAAGCTCGCTGTACGCCGCCCACAATTTTATTATGCTCGGGGGAAGCTCAAGCTTTGGAATATTCATCGACTTCCCTGCGCGTATCCGCTGGGACATCGGCTACAGCAAATCGGACGAGGCGGAAATCACAATTTGCGGCATGGATTTTGACATCTATCTGATCACTGCCGACAGCCCGCGCGAAATAGTGAGAGAGTTCCGCGCGGCAATCGGGAAAAGCTATGTTCCGCCGTTCTGGGCATTCGGCTTTCAGCAGAGCCGCTGGAGCTATCACAACGCCGAAGCGGTTGACCGCGTGATCGACGGCTACAACAGCGCGAATATTCCGATCGACTGCGTGTATCTTGACATCGACTACATGGACAGCTACAAGGATTTTACAATAAACGAAAGCGCGTTCCCCAATTTTAAGAGCTACGTTGCGGACAAGCAAAGTCAGGGAATCCACCTTATTCCGATTATCGACGCGGGCGTCAAAAAAGAGGACGGCTACGAAATTTATGAGGAGGGCAAGGCAAACGGCTACTTCTGCAAAACCGCTGACGGCTCGATTTTTGAGGCGGGCGTATGGCCGGGAATCTGCGCGTTCCCCGATTTTATCAATCCCGAGGTGCGCCGCTGGTTCGGCTCAAAGTACCGGTATTTGCTCGACATGGGAATTGACGGCTTCTGGAACGACATGAACGAGCCCGCGCTGTTTTACTCGGCAAAGGGCATTGAAAACGCGCTTGACGAAGCGGCTGAGGCAAAAGGCAAGAACCTCGATTTGGGCAAGTTCTTCCACCTCAAGGACGTGTTCATGGGGCTTTCAAACAGCCGGGACGACTACTCCTCAATTTGGCACAGCGTTGACGGCGAGAGCGTTAACCATCAGAGCGTGCATAATATCTACGGTGCGAGCATGACAAAGGCGGCAGGCGACTACTTTTCCGAAGCGTTCGGCGAGGGGAAAATTCTGATGTTCTCGCGCGCCTCATACATTGGAGCGCACCGCACCGCAGGAATCTGGTTCGGTGACAATCACTCGTGGTGGAGCCATATTCTGCTCAACCTTAAAATGCTTCCGTCCGCTAATATGTGCGGATTTTTGTACTGCGGAGCGGACTTGGGCGGCTTTAACGAAAACGCAACGCGCGACCTTGTTCTGCGCTTCCTTGCGCTGGGAGTATTCACTCCGCTTATGCGCAACCACTCCGCCCTCGGAACAAGAGATCAGGAGTGCTACAGCTTTGAAAATACGGACGATTTCAGGGATATCATCGAGGTTCGCTACCGCCTTATCCCCTACCTCTACAGCACATTCAAAAAGGCGAGCGAGGAAAACGAGCTGATTTTCCGTCCGCTGTCCTTTGACTACCCCGACGACAAAATCGCGCGCGAGTGCGAAACCCAGCTCATGCTCGGCGAGGAGTGCATGATCGCGCCCGTATACGAGCAGAACGTCAGCGGCAGAACGGTTTATCTGCCGGAGGATATGAGGCTTGTCAAGCTGAGCGGAACGCGCGTTGAACAGCAGGAGCTTGAAAAGGGACTTCACTACATTGAGGTAGCGCTCAACGAGATTCCGCTGTTCATCAAAAAGAGCAAAAAAATCCCCCTGTGTCAGCCCGCGCTGAGAACAAGGGATTTGGATAAAGACAGTTTGGAATATATTTAACGTTTTTAAAATACAAAATATCATTGTAGGGGAGGCGCTTGCCGCCTCCCGAAATATTTGCGCATGGCTATCGGGCGACCGCAAGGGTCGCCCCTACGATATTTAATTTTTGTTTAATTTGTTTTTTACTATTTGACTTTTTCTACAGTCTGAGGGTACGGTCTTGACCGTACCGAAAGTAATTAAACAAATCTCTGATTCTCAACCACGGTTCGGTCAAGACCGAACCCTACAATATATAATACGGATATTCAAAATCCGCAGTTCAAACGACCCTTCAGTCGCCTACGGCGCCAGCTCCCCTTGCGCAGGGGAGCCTCTTGTTAAGGAAAACTCAGGCTTTTACAAAACTCCGCTCGGAATGACATGGTAATTTTTGGCTTAATGCGACCGCCCGTACAATTTAATTTATTATAACTTTAAACCTTCGGTTGTTTTCAAAAACTCATACAGCTTATCATAAATAACGTCAACGCCGCCCTTGCTGTCGCTCTCAACATTGAGCGGCATGATCGGGTCGTGCACCGAAAGGCGTAGCAGGAACCAGCCGTCACCGTTTTCCTTATCAAACGAAACTCGGATTCCCTCGCGGTTATCGTCTGCGACCTGCCAGCCGTCCTGTGCCTCGGCATAGGCGGTGAGCTCGCTGATTATCCGTTCACCGCAGGCGCGAAAGTCCTTTTCTGTGATCTTAAAGCGTACCTCGCGGCTTTCGAGCGGTTCCTTCAAGTCCGCGGTGAGCTCGTCAAGACCTATTCCCTGCTTTCTGAGCTGAGCCGCCTTGATGATGATTTTTGTGCAGAGATACGCGCCGTCGTCGAGGAAATAGTTCTCGCGCATTGCCGCGTGTCCCGAGGTCTCGATTGCGAGCGGACAGTTGATTCCCCGCGCGTTCAGCTCGAGCGCCTTGTCAATAACGTTCTTGTAGCCTCTGCGGTAGCGATAATGCTTTCCGCCGAGGTTTTTCTCTATAAATTCTTTCAGTCCGCCGGAGGTGATTGAGTCGGTAACAACTGTGCCGCCCTCGTTGCCCTCAAGCGCGATTGCCGCCGCTACCGCCACCAGACGGTTGCGGTTTATTTCATTCCCCTTGCTGTCAACCGCGCCTCCGCGGTCAACGTCGGTGTCAAATATTACGCCCAAATCCGCGCTGTTCTCGCGCACTGCCTCGCAGATCGAAGCCATTGCTGTGGCGTCCTCGGGGTTGGGAACGTGATTGGGGAACATTCCGTCGGGGTCAAGATATCGGCTGCCCGTTGTGTCCGCGCCCAAAACGGAAAGCACCTTGTCGGCGTAAAATCCGCCTGCTCCGTTGCCGGCGTCAACTACGATTTTAAAGCCCTTTAGCGGATGGTCGTAGTCCTCGGCGTTAACCTCGCTCTTGATTTTGTCGCGCAGAAGCTTTGAGTAATCGCTCATGAAGTCGTATTCCTCAACGCTGCCGCCGTCGCTTTGCGCAGGATGTTCGCAGTTCTGCGCATAGGTCAGAATAGCCTCGATATCGCTGCCCTCAAGTCCGCCTGAGCGTGTGAAGAATTTTAGTCCGTTGCGGTTAAACGGATGATGGCTCGCGGTAATTTGAAGCGCGCCGTCCATTCCAAGCTCAACCGTAGTCATGAACATCGACGGTGTTGAGGCAAGCCCGCAGGAAATTACCTTTGCTCCCGCAAGTCTGAAACGCTCGCAGGCAAGCTCCATAATATGCGGTCCCGAAATCCTGCTGTCGCGTCCGACCGAGATTTTAAGCTCATTCGGCTTTTTTTCTACCTTTTTTGAGAGCCAGAGCACAAAGCCGTCCGCCATATTATTGACAACCTCGTCGGTCAGGTTGACGGGCTGACCCTCCACTCCCTCGCTTGCGACTCCGCGGATATCGGTGCCGCTTTTAAACTGTCCGTAAAACTCATTTAACATAAAAATTCCCCTTTATGCACTGCCGCCGACTTAGTCTGAACGTAGGGTACTGTCGCATTAAGCGATTATTACCTGAAAATGTCATTTCGACCAAGCAAAGCGCGTGGAGAAATCCCCTTAATATAGAAGTATGTTTCCTTTTTGGGGGATTCCTCGACTACGCTCGGAATGACATGGTAATTTTTGGCTTAATGCGACAGCGCCACTACACAAAACCAAAAACGTTCATATAAAATTGACAGCATTGCCTTTTATGTATTATTTTCGATTCCTATTGTATCACAACCGCCACCTAATCTCAACCGCTTTTTTATTTTCATCCGATACTAATTTGCCTCAAAGTATTAAAATCAGGTTGATTCGGCGCTGAATTTATGTTAAAGCCAATCAAAACTCAAAGTTTGGGTAATAGTCACTTTGTTTTTTTGACAGTGCCGATTAAGTTGGATAACTTGACGAAAGGGTAACAAAATAAAACAAAATTCGGAAAAAGAAAAGTAACCGTTTTACAGCGTATTTCATAAATTATATAATATTTATTTGGTTGTTATTGACACCAAAATAGCATAATAAACAAATCGCGAGGTACCGTTTTGTTGACTTTTCCAAAAATCTGAGTATAATAATTATTGTCAAGTTAATTCCGCTTGACCTCGGCATATTCATAACACGCCAATGCCTTGCGCTTTGGCAACTTACTCGGGTAACAATTGAATAATATCGGTCGATGAAAATCATGATTTGCCAAATGGTAAATGGCGCATATTTTACTCGGTCGGCTCCTTTGGGCTGAACCAAAGTATTGAAGGAGGAAACAATATGACACCAATTCTTGGATTACACAACATTGATGTAACAGAGTTCCTCGCCGTGCTTGATACCTGCGAGGGCAACGTATATCTCGTCACATCAGAAGGCGACAGGCTTAACCTCAAGAGTAAGCTCAGTCAGCTCGTTGGCTTGACAAAGCTGATTGAAGGCGGCAGAATTACCGAAGCAAGTATTATCTGCGAAAATGTCAAGGACGAGAGTAAGCTTTTCAGATTTAACACCTTCGGCGATGTTGGAAGCGCTAAGGTAGGCTAAACGAAAAGCAGTTGGAGAGTATATTTGGTATTTGAAAAGATTTTGTTGATTAATTAATTACACTAATCCCACGTTTTTCACGTTAATTTCAAAACTTCTAAATCCAAAAACAGTCGCCTTAGGGCGGCTGTTTTTGGTTGTGTCGAAAAATGGGGCATAACGTCATATTGCACAAAGGATTGACGGACATAAAGGGTTTGATTTAAATCAAATTGACATCATCCTTTGGCAAAACATCTAAAAATCAAGCCGCTGATTTGTAGATAACATCAAATCGCGGTTTTTGTCATTGTGTTATTTAACAAAGATTTTGCATTATTTTTTACTATTTGCCTACTATACGAAGCGAAAGAATTATTGTATAATATATACAGCAACAAAGCGCGATTTTCGCGGTAATATAAATTGAAAGGGGTTTATTTATGAAACTCGATCAGGTTCTCGCTCAGAGAAGCCACAAGGTAATATACAAAGACGGCGATTTTGCCATTAAGGTTTTCGACGAATCATTCCCGAAATCCGATATTTTAAACGAGGCGCTCAACCAGGCGCGCGTTGAGGAAACAGGTCTTAACATCCCCAAAATTGAGGAGGTTACAAAAATCGACGGCAAGTGGGCTATTGTTTCCGACTACATCGAGGGCAAAACCCTCAAACAGCTCATGGAGGAAAATCCCGACAAGCTCGACGAATATCTTGAGCTTTTCGTAAATATCCAGACCGAGATACTCGGCAAAAAGTGTCCGCTGCTCAAAAGACTCCAGGACAAGATGCAGAGAAAAATCAGCCAGACCGACCTTGACGCAACAACACGCTATGAGCTTCACACAAGACTTGCTTCGATGAAAAGACACGACAAGGTATGCCACGGCGACTTCACTCCGAGCAACATCATCATCAAGGATGACGGCAGTCACTACATTCTTGACTGGTCGCACGCAACTCAGGGCAACGGCGCAGCTGACGCCGCAAGAACCTACCTGACCTTCTGTCTGAAAGACCAGAAGGATATCGCTGAGAAATATTTAAAGCTTTTCTGCGAGAAAACCGACACCGCGCGCCAGTATGTAAACGCGTGGATGCCGATTGTAGCCGCGTCACAGTCCGTTAAGGGCAAGCCCGAGGAAAGAGAATTCCTGCTCAACTGGGCAAGCGTTTGCGATTATCAGTAATCTGCGGCGCTTATACTTGGCAAAAGTGGATTAATATTTTGGTCGTTTACGCAGTATGCCCAAAGGGTATACTGCGTTTTTTAATTAACAGAGGAGTAAAATCTATGAAAAGCAATTAAAAAAAGCTGCTTTGCATTTTTACGGCAATTATCGTTTTCACCTGCGCTTTGCCGTTAACTGTTAACGCATCAAGCCAAACAGTCGGAAATATAACCTTTGATTTTGACAGCAAAACGGGTGTGCTGACAATCAGCGGCAGCGGTCCGATAAATAATTACGAGCATCATCCCGGCATATACGACAACCCCAGCTATATTCCCTACTATTCATCGGGAATAAAGAGCATAGTTATTGAAGAAGGAATCACAGGTATAGGATATGAAGCGTTTGAAGGTATAAGCACGTTAACATCGGTAAGCCTGCCGGAAAGCTTAAAAACAATATCCGCAAGAACATTTACAAACTGCAAATCCTTAAAAGCAGTTATCCTGCCTCAGGGCTTGACCGCGATCGGCAACAGCGCTTTCAGCGGCTGCTCCGCAATAAGCTCAATATCATTTCCCGACAGCCTTGCCAAGCTTCCCGATGAAGTGTGCCGAATTTGCTTCGGACTTGAAGAGGTCAGGCTACCTAAGGATTTGAAAGCTATTCCGAGATACGCGTTCCGCGGCTGTAAAAATCTTACTAAAATAAATCTTCCCGATACCCTGACAAATGTCGGAGAGGAAGCCTTTGCGTCTTGCTTTAAGCTTTCCGATATCGACCCGACATTTATTAACGAAATCGGCTCATACGCGTTTAGAGGGACCGCGTGGGAAACCGAATTTTTAAATAAAGCGCAAAACGGAGCTGTGTTTTTTAATTCCTCAACTTTGTACTCATACAAGGGTGAAACTCCCGAAACAATGGTTTTGCGTTCGGGAACAACACATATCATGAGCGACGTATTCAGAGGAAAAGAAACACTGAAAAGCGTTACGGTTGAATCCGAAAATATCGGCAGTTACGCTTTTGCCGAGTGTCCTAATCTTGAGTCCGTTACGCTCAGCGACAGCGTTAAAACAATTGGAGAAGGAGCGTTTTCCGGTTGTACAGCGCTTAAGGATATCCGTCTTTCAGAACAGATAACAAAAATACCCGTTTGCGCGTTCACGGGAGATTCGTCTCTTGTTGAAATCGTTATCCCCGAAAATGTCCAAAAAATTGATTTTGGTGCGTTCAACGATTGTGTTAATCTTAAAAGCGTTGAGGTATACAGTAGTAATTGCGTCATAAAATACAGCAACGATATATCAACAACTCCCGACGGAAAGCACTATTGGTATGACTGGTATGATGATTACTCTACTGCTTTTACATCGGAGGAAACTCAGAACTATAACAAGCATTATTACAGACCCTTCCGCAACTGCAAAGATGTATTAATATATTCAACCGTTCAGTTTTTTACAAAAATATGCGATACTTCGGATCTGACATCTGGGGTATAGAAATACCGGAATATCCCTTCTTAGATATTTTCAGTAACACCATGTTCCGCGGATTGTGCGCAAAATATGATAATTATGAGCATCAACCCCAAAATGTAAACGCAGTAAAATCAACGTGTACAGTGCACGGACATTCAGACTATACCACCTGCAAACATTGTAATAAAACCCTGTCCGAATATACGGAATATCCCTTGGCTGAGCACAAAACATATGCTTCAACTGTTCGCAAAGCTCCAACCTGCACCGAGTCGGGATATACGGAAACTATCAAATGCTCGGTATGCAAACAAACTATTCAGGAGTCAACCGTGATTCCCGCGCTCGGTCATTCCCCTGTTGTTGTTCCCGCTGTTTCGGCAACCGAAACCGAAACGGGACTTACCGAGGGTGTAAAATGCAGCCGATGCGGAATATGGCTTACCGAGCAAAAAATAACTCCGCGCATAGGCAGTGATATGCCGGGAGATGTTAACGGAGACGGAAAAATTAACGGCTCTGACGTGGGAATACTTACGCGATATGTGTCCGGCTGGGTAACGGGAATTGAAAAGCTTACAAAGCTTGCCAACGCCGATATTAATCATGACGGATTTATCAACGGAGCCGACGCAGGAATACTGGCGCGGTATGTGTCCGGCTGGAATAATTACTCGTCATTTTTTGAATAATAGCGGCTTTCTGATTGTTGAAAAACTTTGTTTTCTGTTTTTATAAATGTCAAATATGAGGTATGACTTTCAGAAATTACGTAGTGGCGCACCTATGTGTGCGCCATAGTAAACAAGCGTTTGTTCAAGGGCGAACACGCAGGTTCGTCCCTACGATATTCATTTTTTGTTTATTTAATTTTCACGATTTGACTTTTTCAACAAGCAAAAACCGGCTCAAAACGAGCCGGTTTTTTTAATTTATCCATAGCTTAACATACGCTGTAACAGGCGACATCGGCGGCAATACCTTTATATTTAAATCGTCAAAAAGCGACTTGCTTTCGTAGTTAAAGCCGTCCGTACAGCCCGTTAGGTATACGGGTATATTTTTATCCTTAGCCGCTTTGCAAAAGCTTTTCAGCTCCGCGCCGTCTGTGTTCAGCGTGCCGGAATGATATCCCTCAAGCAGTACCGATTTTATTTCATCGGTCAAAGTCGGATAAAACATATTTGGATGAGCCTTTAAATAAAGCACCCTGCCGCGCGGCTTGCTGTCGCAGCCGGTTTCGGGGCAGTTTTCAACGTAGTCCGCGTTCTTTACGAAGTTGCTGCCGTCCATTGTTCCGTAGATGTTGCCGTTCATGCTGTACAAATCATCGGAGTACGCCGCGTGCGGCAAAAGCTCGCCTCCGCGGTGGATCTCAGACGAGCCGCCGCTGTTGCGGTAGCTGACGAATACTCCCCTGCCCTGCTTTGCTGCGATAAAATCAACAGCCGCGCTGAAATTATCATAGCCGTTTGAGCGGCTGTCGCTCAGCGGATAATTTGCCGAAACCAAAACTACGGGAACCGCGCAAAGTCCGAGCCTTAGCGCAAGATACGTCGCCGAGTACTGAACGGTGTCGGTGCCGTGGGCAACTATTATTCCGTCATAGCCCTTTGAAATATTATCCGAGACGGTTTTATATAACAGCTCAAGCTCCTCAGCGCCGAGGTTTTCGCTGAGAATCGTATACGGCATGAGCGCGTCAAAGCAAACATCGGGTCTGCTTTTAAGCAGCAAAAAGGAATTGCCCTTGTCGGGAGAAAGCACTCCCCCGCTTTCGGAGCAGCTTATTGTGCCGCCCGTAAATACCGCGAGAATTTTCATTTGATCACTCAACATCCAAATCGTTCATTACCATTCCGGTAATCATCTTGGGATAAAAATATGTTGACTTCTGAGGCATCTTCTCCCCTGCCGCGGCTACGTCGCGAATATCGGTAACACGGGTGGGATTGAGGATGAACGAGCACTGGAACTCGCCGCTGTCAACCTTCATGATTGCTTCCTCAAAGAACTTTGTGTATGTAAGATTAGTCTGGTTAGCCATGTTCTCCTTGTCGATTCCGAGAACCTTTTCGAGAATTAGTGTGTGGAGCACACTGACGTCGAGCTGCTGAGAAGCTTCACTTAGCTCGGGCAGAACCTTGCTCATTACGCCGATATCCTTGAGCACCAGCAAATACCATTCTCCGCTGCCGACATAGAACGCAAACGCCTTTTTGCCGCTCTTGTACTGCTTGTTAAGCTCCGAATTAAGATTGCTTACGTTTTTAAAACGGGTGATCTCAAAGTATTCTTCGCAGGCGGCAAGCACATTATTCATGTCAAATTGCTTTAGGTCGCGCACCATGCGGTGGGTCGGGAATACAATCAGTCCCGGATGCTCCATGTCAACCAGATAAATCATCTGGTAATCCTGCGGGTCGCCCTCCTTGGCAATACCGTTTTCACGGCAGTAGTTGCGGTAGTTGAGCGCGGTTTCGTAGCGGTGGTGACCGTCGGCAATGTAGAGCTTGCGGTCGGCAAAATCCGATACCAGCTTGGCAATTACCTCCTCGTCGGTGATTATCCAAAGCTTGTGGGTAATGCGGTCGCTGTCGGTAAATTTGCAGTCGGGATCGCCCTTTGAGAGCGCGTCGATTGTGTTGAGAGTGGTGTGCTCGCTGTCCATGTACAGCGCGTAAATCTGGCTGAAATTGCAGTTTGTAGCCTTCATCAGATTAAATCTGTCGGTCTTTGCCTTTGAGAGAGTGAACTCGTGCGGCAGAATTATGCCCTTTGAGAACTCCTCAACCTTAACGCGCGCAATAATACCCTTGATACTGCGGCGCTTATTGTAGGCGTTGAAATCTTCCTCGTAGATGTAAATTGCGGGCTTATCCTCGTGAATCAGGATACCCTGCTCACGCCAGAGGTCAAGCACGTCCCCTGCCGTCTGATAAACATCGTCGCCGTCCTTTGGAAGCTCAAGACGGATAACATTGTACTCGTTTGCCGCGATATAGGACAAACGCTCCTTCTCGCTGATAATATCGTAAGGAGGACAGCACAGCTCATTGAGCTTTCCTGCCTTGTCGGTGTTGTACCTCATGCCCTTAAACGCTTTGATAATCGCCATAATCATACCTCATTTAAAATTATTTGACATCCAACAGTATAACACAAATTTTTGAGTTATACAATAAGTTATTGACAGTTTATTAATTTTCTGATATAATAAGTCTGTTGCGATACGCGCCAATAGCTCAGTTGGTTAGAGCTACCGGCTCATAACCGGTCGGTCCGGGGTTCGAGTCCCTGTTGGCGCACCATCTTAGGTGAGCAATTTTGATACAATGTATTAAAGTTGCTCACCTTAGTCTTTATGCGGCTTTTTGAGGGTTGGTGCCTCAAATCGCGGTCGAAATAAACACCAAACAGCCCTGTTTGCGGAGGATTTGACCTCCTTGGCGAACAGGGCGTTTTCATTTTTGGGTATATGCGGTCGATTCAAGAGCTTTAGCGGTCGATTTGCGGGTATATGCGGTCGGTTTGAGGACTTATGCGGTCGGTTTGCGGACTTATGCGGTCGATTTAATTCTTATTCCATTAGCATATAGGGATTGTGGCATCGTATTAATCATTATTTTACAATCTCACCCGTCCATGTATTTATGCCGCCGAACTCATATACATTGGTATATCCTATATCCGCGAGCTTTTGCGAAGCCTCTTTACTTCTGCGTCCGCTGCGGCAGTAAACCAAAACAATTTGATTAAGATTGGGCAGCTCATCTGGTTTCTTATCCGTGATGCTCTCGTTTGCATCAGCATAGTCGTTGTATTCGTCCACCTGCCGGCTTTTGAAAGCCTCATCACCGGCGTCCATGCATATTTCTGTATATCCGCATTCA
>OMXW01000122.1 GCA_900315085.1 uncultured Eubacteriales bacterium | reverse complement strand
TATTTTTCGGTTTTGTTAGCAACATTGAAAATATTAGTTTCAAAAACTGTTATCGGAATTTCAAGCAGCCGCGCGTTTTCTTCAATTTGTTGACGGTTCGGCGTGCTGTAGCCCGGATCCATAACAAGGAATACAAGTGAAAACGGAAACTCGCTGTAGCGGTTAAGCATCTGCATAAGCTTTGCAAGCAGCATTGAGTCCTTTCCGCCTGAAATACAAACCGCTATTTTGTCATTAGGCTCTATCAGCTTGTAGTCCTTTACGGCGGCGATGAACTTATTCCAAATTGGCTTGCGGTATTTTTTAATTATACTTCTTTCCGCTTTTTGAACAAATGATAAATTATCTGACATGAATATTCTCCAAATTATTTAGATAAATATATTTTACAATAATTCAATAAAACAATCAAGAGTAATTATTATGACAACGCAGCTATCGCAAAAGCAATAGCCGCGTGTTAATATATCAGTTTTCAGGTTTTGCGGGTGGTGTACCCTTGTTATCTGAGCCGCTTCCGTCGGGCTTTTCGGGAGGTGTTCCGCCTTCACCGGGGCCTCCTCCGTTATTGCTTGAAACGGTTACTTCAATTGCAGTGCCCTTGGATTGTGTTCCTTCGGTGTATTTTTTGCCGTTTACATAAAGTGTATGTCCGTTGAGATTTATTGAGTCCGCTTCGCAAGTAAGGCTTGTGATGTAGGAATCTCCCGATAAAGTCCATGTGGAGCCGCTTTCGATTTCTACATATACCTCGCCCTGCTGGCCGTCGGAATTAATTGCGCCTGTATAGGTCGATTTATCCTTTAAATAGAGATTGAGGTTTGAAACGGAATCTACAACCATATCTCCGTTTATCGTTTGCTTTGAGGCGTTCAAGGTTACCTGACCGCCGTTTGAGCCTTCGCTTCCCCATCCTGCCGCGGCAGCTCTGAGGAATATTCCGTCTGCTTCATTTGTGATATTTGCTGACGTCAGGTTGATTTGTGTTGCGGTGTTTGTGATAAAGAAAACGTCTCCGTTTTTGTTGGTGAGGTTTCCGCCGTTCATACTAAAGGATGAAAGTCCCTGAGCCGCGTCGCCTGACATCGACTGGTAAATCATAACAGCCTGATAGTAATTTGAATGGCTTCCGTTTTTCTTGGTATTGTCGGCTGTGAGATTTGCGTTGTTTAATGTTACCGAGTTCTTGCCCTCGACAACTACTCCCTGAGATGCTGTGGAAACCATATCGGCGTCATTTACCGTTATATCGGCTGTTGAGTAAATTACAGGTGAGCCTACGCCGCTTGTTTCGTAATAGCCGCCGTTTACTTTTACCGTTCCGCCGCCTCTGTCTGACCGGATAGCTGCGGATGAATTGCCTGAGGTTTTGATTGTAAGGTTATCGGCATTCATTGTGCCGCCGCCTGTTGTCATAAGCCCTCCCGAGCAGTTGCCGCTTGTTTCAATATATGAATCGGAAATATTGACGGTTGTTCCCTCTCCATAGCTGAATACGGCGTTTGCGTGGGTACCGTTTGTCTTTACAACAATATTTTTAATGTCGGCTGTACCTTTGTTAGTCGCGAATATTGCTGAGTTCTCGCCGTAGAAGTCAGCTTCGTCTCCGTCAGCTTCGCCTGTTTTATTGACAAGTACATTGCTGTAGCTCTTTTGAGTACCGTCAACCGTAATTGCGTGTTCGCCGTCGGAGCTGTTTTCTATCGTTTCATTTACCTTGATATCGCTCTCGGATAGTTTTGCGGAGGATGATGAATTTTTTACTGTGCTTTCCGCGTTTGAGCTTTGTTTTGCGCTATCGGTTGCGGAATCGCTTGTTGATGACGCCGAAGATGATTTTGTTTCACTGCTTTGGTTATTGCCCGAGCATGATGTAAGTGCTGTAGCGGTGGAAATTGCCACTAAAACTGCTGCCAGTGCTAAAAACTTATTCTTACGTTTCATAAAGATTACCTCCTGTTATTTTTTATGTCAGTATTATAATCGCCCAAGTTTAAATAATGCTTAAATAATACATAAACTTATTTGATTTTTTACTTGCTTTATTTGAATCTTTGTGATATAATACTCTCGTTGACGAAAATACGGAGACGTATCGAAGTGGTCATAACGGGGCTGACTCGAAATCAGTTAGGGAGCAATCCCCCGCGAGTTCGAATCTCGCCGTCTCCGCCAGTATAAAAAAAGACATCCAAGATGGGTGTCTTTTTTTATATTCAGTAAACCAAAAAGAGGCGGCGAGATTTCCGTCATTATTATTCACCAATGAGCTTCACCGTTGTGAAAGCGTGATTTACAGACGGAAGATATTTATTAATTAAATCATCTGTTTTGATTTTTATGCTTGATGTATTTACGCAGGGATGACAACCGATATATTCATCCTTTAGGATATCCTCGTCAATCAGCAGCCTGACTGCATTTTCTTTGTCGTTCATCAGCCCCATAACGCTGACTGCTCCCGGCTTGATATCAAGATATTCGAGCATCTTGTCGGGTGTGGCAAAAGATAATCTGGCGGAATTGATCTGCGAGGATAGCTCCTTTGTTTTAAACGGCTTGTCGCCGGGCATCAGCAGAAGATAAAAAACGGTTTTCTGGCGATTGCAGAGAAAAAGGTTCTTGCATATCTTTGCTCCCAAAACCTCGTCGATTGCTTTGCATACTTCCATTGTTTCTGCTGCTTCGTGGTCGGTTCTTGAGTACGGGATTTCAAGCTTATCAAGATAGTCGTAAACTCTGATTTCTCTTTCTTCCCTGTTATTGTTGTTTTCGGGACGGCCGCTATATAATTTCATAATAATTCAACTCCAAATCTGATTTTCGTTACTAACAAATTATATAACAGTTTCACAAATTTTTCAAGCATGCAAAATTCTTAGTGGACAAGCCAAAAGTTTTATATTATACTTGTTTTATTGAGGTATATGAACACTGCATTTTTGGAGGAATAATTAATGGCTGAATATTATAAGGAAGCTCAAAAACTGGCGCAGAAGGATTACCGAGCGTGTATTTCCGCGGGTAAAAATCCGTGCTTGCCGGTGCTTGAGGATTTTGTATCAACCAAGGCTTTTACAAAAGGTGCACAAAGACAAGAGGCAGAGTCAACGCGTTCTCGTCAAACTTCATGCCTATTCTGGATGAGGATACAGAGTTTGCCGATAAATGGAACAGGCTTTGCAACGCTCACCTGAACGAGGGTATCCGCGAACCTATTAAAGCGTATGAATACATGAACCGTTTTTACGTTGAGGAAGGCAACAAAAGAGTCAGTGTGCTTAAATTCTTTGACGCTGTCACTATCGTTGGTCATGTTATCAGAATTATGCCGGAGGGCAACGAGGAAAGCGATGAAGCGATTGAGCTGTACAAGGAATTTGTTGAATTCTATAAATACAGCAAAATCAACTACGTTGAGTTCAGCAAAAAGGGAAGCTATTCTGAGCTGTTAAAGCTTTTGGGAAAAGGTCCGTCCGATGTATGGACAGATGAGGACCGCAATGAATTCTCAGGCGTCTTTTATTATTTTAAAAAGGCTTATTTTGCA
>OMXW01000026.1 GCA_900315085.1 uncultured Eubacteriales bacterium | reverse complement strand
TCCGCAAGGATACTCTCGGAGAATCCCATTTCGGTTCTCCAGTACAGCGTAACGGAGGGCTACACTCCCCTGCGCAACCACCTCAAAGAGTATATGAAAATGACTCACAACACAGGCAGCGACAACGACGACATCCTCATTACAACAGGCGCACAGCAGATCATGGACTTATGCACCAAGGCTCTTGTAAACGAGGGCGAGGTTGTGATCTGCGAGGCTCCGTCGTTCATCGGTTCACTAAACACCTTCCGCAGCTACAATGCAAAGCTTGTAGGAGTAACCGTTGAGAGCGACGGCATGAATACCGACGAGCTTGAAGAAAAGCTAAGGGCAAACCCCAACGCCAAGCTAATCTACACGATTCCAAACTTCCAGAATCCCTCGGGCGTGACAATGAGCCTTGAAAAGCGCAAAAAGGTTTATGAGCTTGCGCGCAAATACGGCGTGCTCATCATTGAGGACAACCCCTACGGCGACCTCCGCTACAGCGGCGAATTTTTGCCCAACATCAAGAGCATGGACACCGACGGAATCGTAATTTACGCCGGTTCATTCTCAAAGGTAATCTCCCCGGGTATGCGCGTAGCCTACGCGATTGCGCCCAAGCCGATTTTCCAGAAGCTTGTTGTTTGCAAACAGGGCAACGACGTTCACACAAATATCTGGTCACAGGTTGTCTGCGACGAATACATCACAAAGTATGATTTTGACGGTCATCTTAAAAATCTAAGAGATATCTACAGCAAAAAGGCGAGCTTCTGCATGCAGCTCCTCGACAAATACTGCGCGCCCGCAATCACTTACCACCGCATTGACGGCGGACTGTTCATCTGGTGCGACCTTCCCGAGGACGTTGACATGCCCGCGTTCTGCAAAAATGCTGTACTCAACAAGGTATGCGTAGTGCCCGGAAACGCATTTTTGACCGACGAAAACGAGGAATGTCACAGCTTCCGCATCAACTTCTCTACCCCTACAGACGAACAACTTGAAAAGGGTATTAAAATTCTGGGCGAACTCGCTAACAAGGCATAATCGGAGGATAATTCAATGGAAAACGAACAGAAAAAACAGGTCGTATTCAGCGCGATTCAGCCCAGCGGTACGGTTACACTCGGCAACTACCTCGGAGCGATCCGCAACTGGGTAAAAATGCAGGATGAATACAACTGCATTTACGCGCTTGCCGACCTTCATACAATTACGGTACGTCAGAATCCCGCTCAGATGCGCAAAAACATAATCGACGCATACGCTTCCATCATGGCGTGCGGAATAGACGTAGAAAAGAGCTTATTCTTTATTCAGAGCCACGTTCACACTCACGCCGAGCTTGCTTGGGTCCTCAACTGCTACACCCAGTTTGGTGAGCTTTCAAGAATGACGCAGTTCAAGGACAAGAGCGCAAAGCACGCCGACAACATCAACGCGGGACTTTTCACCTATCCCGTACTCATGGCAGGCGACATCCTGCTTTATCAGGCGGATAAGGTGCCCGTAGGCGCGGATCAAAAGCAGCACATTGAAATCACCTGCGACATCGCGAAGCGCTTTAACGGCTTATACGGCAACGTATTCAAGATTCCCGAGGGCTTCATCCCCAAGAACGGCGCAAGAGTAATGAGCCTGCAGAATCCGCTCAACAAGATGAGCAAGTCCGATGAAAATGTAAACGGCTGCGTTCATCTTCTCGATTCACCCGAGGTGATCATGAAGAAGTTCAAGCGCGCGGTAACAGACAGCGACGCGTGCGTGCGCTACGCCGAGGGCAAGGACGGCGTAAACAACCTTATGACTATTTACGGCGCGATTACCGGCAAGACCTACGAGGAAATCGAAAACGAGTTCGCCGGCAAAGGCTACGGCGACTTCAAAACAGCCGTTGGAGAAGCTGTTGTTGAGGAGCTTCGTCCTATTCGCGAACGCTACGAGCAGCTTATTGCGGACAAGGCTTATCTTGAGGAATGCTACCGCAAGGCTGATGAAATCGCTCTGAAAATCAGCAGCCGCACCATGAGCAAAGTCATGAAGAAGGTAGGTTTCATCAGATGACAAGAATTGAGCGTAAGCTTTTTGATTTAATACGAAATAATATTTTTATTATTCTTTTTGTGTGCATTTCCGTAATTTCAGTTTTGCTCAGAATATACGGCTTGAAATTCCCGAGCGACGACTACCGCCGCTACCTTAACAGCTGGTGGATAGTAATTTCAAATCAGGGTATCGGAGGACTCTCAAAGCAGGTAGGCAACTACAACATCCCGTATCAGATTATTATTTTCATTCTGACGCGGCTAAAAATGGATTCGCTTTTTGCCTACAAAATCATCTCACTATTCTTTGATTATGTTCTTGCTGTAAGCGCTGCTCTGCTTGTTAAGCAGATTCGCGGAGAAAAGTTTTTCAGCTTTTCCCCTATTGTCACCTATTCAATGATTCTGTGCTCGCTGACCGTAATTTTTAACTCGGCTTTCTGGGGACAGTGCGACACAATTTACGTTTCATTTATTCTGCTGGCAATCTACTTCATCAACAAGGAAAAGAACATTCCGGCGTTTATTCTGCTCGGAGCGGCGTTTGCGTTTAAGCTGCAGATGATTTTCATTCTTCCGCTGTTCCTCTACTATTACGCCACCACACGGAAGTGCTCTATTCTGCATTTCCTGCTTATTCCGCTCACAGACATCGTTCTGTGTCTGCCCGCGCTGTTCTGCGGCAGACCGTTCCTCGATATCTTCAAGATTTATGTAGGACAGACCGACGAGGGCAAGCAGCTGCAGATGAACTTCCCGAACATCTACGCGTTCTTCACGGACGGCAACAAAAGAGCGCCTTACGACCTGCTGCGCGACTTCACAATTGTGTTCGCTATCGCGGTTCTGTTGGGTGGACTTACGCTTCTGCTTTATAAAAAGGTTGACCTGTCAAACCGTGAAAACTTAATACTCACAGGAATCTGGTCGGTATTTACCTGCCTTATGTTCCTGTCGTCAATGCACGAGCGTTACGGTTATATTCTTGATATACTTGTAATTGTTTACGCGATCGCGTACCGCAAGCACTATGTTGTTGCCATACTGTGCAACCTGATTAGTCTGCGCGGCTACGGATTTTATCTGTTTGAAAACTACGAGGCGTTCACAATCGGTCAGGCGTCTATGATTTATCTTGGACTATACTTCTATGTCACCTATCTCTTTGTGCGCGAAACCGTGCTCGGCAAAAAGGAACCGCTCAGACTGATGCATGTTAGAAACTAAAAATTTGGGGCTTGCTTTTGCAGGCCCCTGTTTTTATAGATATTTTCCGATTATCATGACGGCGTTGCGCGGACAAACGGGATTTCCGTATTCGCGCACCCTTGCGGCGGCAATGCTGCCGCTTTTCTTTTCCGCAAATTCGCTCAGTATGCCGCGAAACTGCAAAGGGAGATAACCGTCAAATATTATATAATAATCGCCGTCAAGCTCAAATACGGCGTTTTTAGAGCTTACTACGTTCTTTCGGTACAGCTTTTCTATCAGACTGAGCATATTTTCAGCGTTTCCCGCCTTGTAGCAGGCGCATATTGTACTGCTTTTGAGGCGGTAGGTATGACTGCGGCGCTTCTTTGCTACGGTTACAAGCAGATAGCAGTCGTCCCCGAAAAGCATTGCCTCAACATTGACGCTTTTTCCGCTGACGCTTATTCCCGACCTGCGGCACGCAACCTGCATTATCCTCATTATCACCCGCCGCGAGTGATTATCGCTCATGCTCATGCTTTTGAAATCAAGCAGAAAATCATCCATATCCTTATGGCAAAGAGTAATCAGCACCCTGTCCTCGCCCAACCTGCTAACCGTCAAACCAAACACCTCAGCTTACAAACAATATATTTACATAATATGCGCTGAAACTTAAACTTGCAAGTGATTTTTATTGGAAATTATATTGCCAAATTAGAAAAAAGATGATAGAATAAAAATGAACAAAAAATTTTCCGAAAGGATGATATTTATGCCAAAATGGCTGCAGGACGCAGTGTTTTATGAAATCTATCCGCAGAGCTTCTACGATTCAAACGGCGACGGAATCGGCGATATTCAGGGCATTATCCAAAAGCTGGACTACATAACAGAGCTTGGCTGCAACGCGATATGGCTGAATCCCGTATATGATTCACCGTTTATGGACGCGGGCTACGACGTTCGCGACTACAAAAAGGTTGCGCCGCGCTACGGCACAAACGAGGATCTTGTTCAGCTTTTCAGCGAGGCTCACAGCCGCGGAATAAAAATTTTGCTTGACCTTGTACCCGGTCACACCTCCGACACCCACCCGTGGTTCCAGGAGGCAAAAAAAGCGGCTGAAAGCGAATACAGCAACCGTTATATCTTTACAAAGACCGTATGGGACGCTCCGCCCGAATACCGCATGATGTGCGGAATATGCGAGCGCAACGGCAACTACATGGTAAACTATTTCAGCTCGCAGCCCGCCTTAAACTACGGCTTTGACAAAATCACCCACCCCGAGTGGCAGCTGCCCTGCGACCACCCCGACTGTCTTAAAACCGTTGAGGCAATCAAGGATATCATCCGCTTCTGGCTTGACAAGGGCGCGGACGGCTTCCGCGTTGACATGGCTGATTCGCTTGTTAAGAACGACGACGCAAAGTACGCCACGGCAAAAATCTGGCGCGGAGTCCGCGATATGCTCGACGCTGAGTATCCCGAGGCGGCGCTGATTTCGGAATGGAGCTTCCCCGAGCGCGCTATAAACGACGCAGGCTTTCACATGGACTTTTACCTTGACCACTTCGGCAACGGCTACTGCCACCTGTTCCGCTACGGCGAATGGGGCGATCAGGCGGTATTCAACAAGAATGGCAGAGGCAATTTACAGGCGTTCACCGACGAATATCTGCCTGCATACAACCGCACCAAGGACAACGGTTACATCAGCTTTATGACAAATAACCACGATATGCCGCGCGTTACCGCGTATCTTGACAAGCAGGCGATAAAGCTTGTAAACGCGTTTATTTTTACGATGCCGGGCGTACCGTTCCTGTATTACGGCGACGAAATCGGCATGCGCTATCAGGCTGATTTGGTAAGCAAGGAGGGCGGTTTCTCGCGCACAGGCTCGCGTACTCCTATGCAGTGGAACAGCGGCAAGAACCTTGGCTTCTCCGAAAGCGACGAGCCGTATCTGCCCGTTGACAAGAGCGCCGACGCTCCCACGGTTGAGAACCAGAAGGACGACCCCGACAGCATATACAAGGTTGTTACCGACCTTATCGCTATGCGCAGAAAGTACGAGGATCTGCACGGCAACGGCGAGCTTGAGTTCATGAGCGAACCCGGAAAGATTCCGTTTGCGTTCCGCAGAGGCGACCTTGTAATGTACTTCAATCCGCTTGGCGAGGAGTTTGAAATTGAAACTCGTTACGACGGCGACGTTATCTACAAAATCGGCAGTGCGGAAATTGACGGCGGCAGAATCAAAATGCACCCGCAAAGCTTCCTTATGATAAAAACCAATTAATTTTATGTCGCGTACTTAACGTTTGGGACTGTCGCATTATGCGATTATTACCTGAAAATGTCATTTCCACCAAGCGAAGCGCGTGGAGAAATCCCCTAATGCAATAACAAATTGCTTCCTTTCAGTGGGATTCCTCGACTCCGCTCGGAATGACATGGTAATTTTTGGCTTAATGCGACAGCCCCTTATTTTTGCGCACGACAAAAGGGAGCCCGCAAGGGGCTCCCCTACTACTAATACGGTCGGGAATACAGCGTTTTTCAAAACAAACCTATCTTCCCGACCGAATCTCTAAACTCTAATCTCTCAACTCTAAACTCTGATTACTGCAGCCATACCAAATCGGTATCGTTTGCGAGGTTATCTATTCCGTAGAGCACCAAAAGCTGGTCGGGCTTTTCGCGCTGTACGACCGCGGAAACATTCTCTGTCTTGAAATATCTCATATCTATGAGGATAACCTTTTTATAGCTCTCTGCAAGGAACGGCGCAATGCTGTGACTGAAGCTGTCCTTGATTACAAGCAGCGTTCCCTTTTCCGCCTTGGTGTTGGTGATTTCGGTGTAGGCGTGGTTACCGTCGATGAATACCGGGTACTTGTCGTCCTCCTCAAGGTGATTGTAGAAGAACATTGAGTCATAATCCTTTGTTTCCGTACCCTCAGTAATCTTCATATGGAGATTGTCGGCTGTGTTTGACTTGTTGTTCCAAACCTCGATATCGTCGGGCTGGGTAAGCCAGAAGCCGCTTGTGGAATATGTTGTACCGTAGAATCCGCCGTAGTGCTCGATGTTGAACACGCTCTCTTTTGCAGGAGTGATTCCGAGCGACGAGCAGAACCGTGTGTACGCGGTGTACGCGCCCCTTGTTGTCCAGTGGTGGTCGGTTCTGTAGTAGAGCTGACTTCCTGCCTTATAAGCGCTCTTGAAGGTGTCGCGCAAATCGACAAAGCTTATTCCGTTCTGAGAAAGCGTACTTGTGATTTCGGGGAAATACTTGTCGTCCTTGTATTCGTTGTGAATTGACGGGAGCACGTCGTCGCAGACATAGCCCGTTGAGGGCGCAAGCATAACAGACATCGGCGTATTCTTGACAGCGTCAAGATTTTTGAAATCGACGATCGCGTCGATATTATTCTTTATTTCGTTGTCCTCGGAAACGGGCTTGTTAATAAGATAGCCGTATTTGCAGTTGTAAACGTCCTTTGCGCCGTTGTTGCCCTCAAGAAGCGAGGCGTAAGCGTTTGCGCCTACCCACATGTTTCGCGCGGGGAAATGGTCGGCAAAGTAGGTCTCAAATTCCTTTCCGAATTTTCCGCTTGTAATATTGTTAACGGAGGTTTCGGGGAACTGCTGCAGGTTTCTTTTTTCAGAGGAGCTGTAGTCGAGCTTCGGGTTGAACAGGAACCATATTGCCATGGTGAAGATGAAGCCGACAAATATCAGGGCAGGTAGATACGCGGGAACGCTGTTTTCGTTATCCCTGTATTCCGCGGCGTAATGTCTGCCGCCTTTTGAGTTAGCATAATGCGTCATATTTATCACCTGAATTAAAATCTAAAGTACAGGAACGGGTTGTAGCTCTGGTCAACAAGACTTGCCGTGCTGAGGAAGAGCACCGCGGCAACGAACAGTGTTTCCGCTACCCACATGAACTTAACGTGCTTGAATCTGTTGTAGACGCAAGCGCCCAACGGTGTGCTGGCGATACCTGCAACGATGAGCACGGGCAGATTGCTCAGGAAAAGGTTGAGCGTATTGTCGCTGATGATACCCTTGCTGAAATTGAACATATCCGAGAGCGCGGCAAAAAGCTGGTTTACGTCCGTGAAGTAGAACAGCGTCCAGCCGATAAGCACGATAAACAGAGTGTAAACGTGCTGCAGGACCGAGGGCAGCTTGTCCAAAAACTTTTTGAGCACGAACTTTTCAAGGATAAGCAGAAGTCCGTAGAACAGTCCCCAGAAGATGAAGTTGTACGCAGCTCCGTGCCAGAGACCTGTTAAGCCCCATACGATGAGCAGGTTGATGATCTGACGCTTTACGCCCTTTCGGTTGCCTCCGAGCGGAATGTAAACGTATTCCTTAAACCAGGTTGACAGTGAAATGTGCCATCTGCGCCAGAATTCGGTGATTGATTTTGAGATGTACGGATAGTTAAAGTTCTTGAGGAACTCAAAGCCGAGCATGTTTCCGAGTCCGCACGCCATGTCGGAATAGCCCGAAAAGTCAAAATATATCTGGAAGGTGTAGGCAGCGATCCCGAACCACGTTCCCAAAATTCCGTGCGGTTCTACGCCAGTTGTTTCAAACAGCGCCTTGGTGATTATACCCATCTGATTTGCAATAAGCACCTTTTTACCCAGACCGATACAGAAGATTTTTACGCCCTTTGTGAACTGCGCAAGCGTTTCGCGGCGGTTGATCATCTGGTCGGCAACGTCGCGGTACCTTACGATCGGGCCCGCAATCAGCTGCGGAAACAGCGCAAGGTAGGTACCGAAGTTGATAAAGCTCTTGCTGACGGGAGCGTCGTCGCGGTAAACGTCGATAACATAACTCATTGTCTGGAAGGTGTAGAAGCTGATACCGATCGGCAGACTGATATGCAGGTTGGGAATATTCAGGAACGGCAGCATATTCAGCGTGTCGGTGATCATGCCCGTGTATTTGAACACCGCGAGTATTCCTATATCAAGTATGCAGGTCAGAACAAGAAACAGCTTTTTCTTTTTGGCGTCCTGACGGTATTTATCTACAAGCCAGCCTCCGATGTAGTTGAATAACACGTTGAACAGCATGAGGAAAACGAGCATCGGCTCGCCCCAGCCGTAGAAAACCAAGTTGATGAAGAACAGAAACAGGTTTCTGCCCTTTCTCGGAACGATGTAATATATCAGCAAAGTAATCGGTAAATACGCGAACAGAAATACCAAGCTTGAAAATACCACAATCTCACCCCTCTATTTTTATTGCACATACATTGATATTTTACATGAATTCACAATATTAGTCAATAAATAATAACGACAAAAATAAAGGCGGCACACCGTTTGGTATGCCGCAAATTTGCTGTTTTTTTACGATATGGTCTTGTTGACTATTTCCTTGCCGTCCTTGTCCTTTACAAGATAGATTATGTTTGAATCATTGTTCTCGGTTGCGTCGCGGAGGCTGAGAAGATACGGACGGAGGCTTTCTTCAACGCCTGAAAGGTCGCTGTCCTTGAGGCTGTCGCCGATTGAGGCGTTTACGTTGAGCTCAATAACAAGGTCTTTGCCCTTGCCGTAGGATTTTACATCCATTGCGTCGCCGTAAAGGCTTTTCAGATTGTTTATCTGAGTTGAGAATGAAGTATTGTCCTTGATATAGTTGTTTACCTTTCCTTCTTCCTTGTTGCCGCCGCAGCCGCTGAGCAGCACGCAAAACGCCGCCGCAAGCACAAGTATAAGGGAAATTGCAGTTCTTTTCATTTTATACACACCTCAAATTTATCATTCTGCGTCCTGCTGAACGTCAGCGTCAGCTTCTTCGCCGTCAGGATTTTCATCCTCATTTTGAACATCCGCGTTTTCGGAAGTCACGGTAGTTTCCGTTTCGGGCTTTTCGGGAATGAGCGGTCCTTTTGAATTATTGTCTCCGCCCGAGTAGTCGTTGGAAATCGGAGCGTTATTTTTATTACTGTCCCTGACGATCACTCTGACGCGCGCTCCGGGGATCCCCATGTTATCCTGCATTGATTTTGCCAGAGCGTCCATGCTGTCGCGCTTATCCTCAAGGGATTTTTCCATTTTATCCTTTGTTTCATTCTTTAAGCTGCCGTTAAAGGTGTAGGTGAATATGAGGAGCGGAGAATTGTTATCGTCCTCGCCTACCGACATTTCAAAATCAAAGCCCTTGCTTTGAGCGTCCTTTTTCATGGCGGCGGATTTTTGCTTTAACGCGTCCGAGTCAATAAACGCCTGAATTTTTTCCTTTGAATCCTTTCCGTGCAGCATTTTATTTCGTATATCGGCATGGTCGTTTTGCGTCGGAGAATCCTGAGTTGATACTCCCGAAGGTTCTTTTGTATCTTTTGTTCCTAATTTACTACACGCCGTCATTGCCGAAGCCGACAGTGCAAGGCATATCAGCACAACCAATGCGGCAGATAATTTTTTCATAGTAACCTCCGATTCGACAGAATTTTAGCTATAATATAAGTTTACGACAAATAATTCTTTGTGTCAATAGTAAAAACAGGCAAAAAAAGACCGGCGCATGGCCGGTCTTGAAAACATAATATTTAGTGCAATCAGATAAGCTCGATTACAGCCATTTCTGCACCGTCGCCGCGGCGGGGACCGATTTTGGTCACTCTTGTGTAGCCGCCGTTACGGTCAGCATACTTGGGCGCGATTTCAGCAAAGAGCTTTGTTACAACATCTTCCTTTGTTACAAAAGAAAGAACAAGACGTCTGTTGTGAAGTGTGTTGGTCTTAGCTGTTGTAATCATCTTCTCTGCCATAGCCTGAACTTCCTTGGCACGAGTATTTGTTGTTTCGATTTTGCCGTTTTCGAGAAGGAAAGTAACCATTGCGCGGAGCATTGCGGTTCTCTGAGCAGTTGTTCTTCCCAGCTTTCTTGTACCTGGCATTGTATTCACTCCTTTACCGTCATATAAAAGGGTAATTTATTCGTCTTCCTTCTGAAGACTGAAACCGAGAGAGTTGAGCTTTTGTACAACTTCCTCGAGAGATTTTCTTCCGAGGTTTCGAACCTTCATCATATCCTCTTCGGATTTGTTAATTAAATCTTCAACCGTGTTGATGCCCGCGCGCTTGAGGCAGTTGAAGGAACGAACGCTGAGGTCGAGATCCTCGATAGTCATTTCAAGAATCTTTTCCTTGCCCTTGTCGTCCTTCTCTACCATAACCTCGGCAGAGGAAGCCTTGTCGGACAGGTTAACGAACAGGTTAAGGTGCTCGGTGAGAACCTTTGCGGCAAGAGATACAGCCTCTTCCGCGTTGATAACGCCGTTTGTCCACACGTCGAGTGTGAGCTTGTCGTAGTCAGTGATCTGACCTACACGGGTGTTGTCTACTGTATAGTTAACCTTCAAAACAGGTGTGTAGATTGAGTCGATTGGCAAAACGCCGATAACGTTGTTGCCGCTCAGCTGCTTGTTGCGCTCGGCGGGAACGTAGCCTCTGCCTTTGTCGATGGTGATTTCCATGTTGAGCTTTGCGCCTTCTCCGAGAGTAGCGATGTGAAGCTCGGGATTGAGGATTTCAACCTCGTTGTCACCGGTGATGTCAGCGGCTGTTACCTCGCAGGGACCCTCGGCGTTGATTTCAACAACCTTGGGGCTTGTTTCAAAAAGCTTGGCAACAAGACTTTTCATATTCAATACAATTTCCGTAACGTCTTCCTTGACGCCCGGGATAGTTGAAAATTCGTGAAGAACGCCGTCAATCTTGATAGATGTGACCGCACAGCCCTCAAGAGAGGAAAGTAATACTCTGCGAAGGCTGTTGCCGAGAGTATTGCCGAAGCCGCGCTCAAGCGGCTCGACTACGAACTTTCCGTACTTTCCGTCCTCGGTTATTTCTGCAGTTTCAATTCTTGGCTTTTCAATTTCAATCATTCGCGAATCCTCCTAACATTAAGCTACCAAACTAATGATAGATGTATGTGTAATCTGCCTATGAAGTTTAAGATTACTTGGAGTACAACTCAACGATGAGGTGTTCTTCAACAGGAAAGTCAATGTCTTCTCTCTGTGGAGCAGCAACAACCTTACCGCCGAGAAGATTCTCGTTCTTCTCAAGCCACTTGGGAGTGAGGTTAGAAGCTGTTTCGCCCTCAGCGATAGCCTTGAATCTTGTAGTTGAACGGCTCTTTTCCTTAACCTCGATAACATCGCCGACCTTTACAAGGTATGAGGGGATGTTGACCTTTTTGCCGTTAACAGTGAAGTGAGCGTGGTTAACAAGCTGTCTTGCTTCTCTTCTTGTAGCCGCGAGGCCGAGTCTGAAAACAACGTTGTCAAGTCTGCGCTCGATAAGTGTAAGCAGAACAGCACCTGTCTTACCCTCAGACTTTTCAGCCTTCTCGTAGTAAGCTCTGAACTGCTTCTCCATGATACCGTATACAAACTTTACCTTCTGCTTCTCGGTAAGCTGCATGCTGTATTCGCTCTTTTTTCTTCTCATTTTTCCGCCGGGGTTTCTGTTAGATGTTTTCTTGCTATAACCCATAACGGCGGGTGACAAGCCAAGTGCTCTGCAACGCTTTGCAATCGGCTGCATATTTTTAGCCATAGAAATATCCTCCTTTTATTATACTATACACGTCTTCTCTTGGGAGGACGGCATCCGTTGTGAGGGATAGGAGTAACGTCTTTGATCATGGTTACTTCAAGGCCTGCTGTCTGCAATGCTCTGATTGCAGCCTCTCTGCCCTGTCCGGGTCCCTTTACATAAACCTCGACAAACTTCATTCCGTGCTCCATAGCTGCCTTAGCGGCAGTCTCTGCAGCAGACTGTGCTGCGAACGGAGTTGATTTCTTTGAACCTCTGAATCCAAGCTCGCCTGCGCTTGCCCAGGAAACAGCGTTGCCCTGTGTATCGGAAATAGTAACAATTGTATTGTTAAATGTTGACTGGATATGCGCTGCGCCTTTTTCTATGTGCTTACGCTCACGACGACGGCGAATAACCTTCTTACCACCTTTTGGTGCTGCCATAGTCCCGTGCCTCCTTACTTCTTCTTGTTAGCCATGGTTTTGCGGGGACCCTTGCGGGTACGAGCGTTGGTCTTTGAACGCTGACCTCTTACGGGAAGTCCCTTTCTGTGACGAACGCCACGGTAACAACCAATGTCAATAAGTCTTTTGATATCATAAGCTATGTCACGGCGAAGATCACCTTCAACACGGCAGTGATGCTCAATATACTCTCTGAGCTTTGATACGTCTTCTTCTGTCAAATCTCTGACACGAGTGTCAGGATTAACGCCTGTTGCAGCAATAATGTCTGTTGCAGTTTTACGTCCGATACCGAAAATGTAGGTTAAGCCAATCTCAACTCTTTTGTCTCTCGGTAAGTCAACACCTGCTATACGAGCCATTCAGTTGCACCTCCATATAAAATAAAAGTTACATTTTAAATAATAAATACATCTTCGCGTCAAATCCGCGAAAAGACGCCATAAAGCCGCAATCCGCCCTTGCTGCGAATTGCGCACCGTTTTACGGATCAGCCCTGGCGCTGCTTGTGCTTGGGGTTCTCGCAGATAACAAGAATTTTACCTTTTCTCTTGATTACCTTGCACTTGTCGCACATTTTCTTAACTGAAGGTCTGACTTTCACTTATCATCATTCCTTTCTTAAAAATCGTGTTTCCTGCTTGTGATTGGCGTGTCTTATTTTGAACGCCAGGTAATTCTTCCTCTTGTCAGGTCATAGGGAGACATCTCCACCGTAACCTTGTCGCCCGGCAAAATACGAATGAAGTTCATTCTGAGTTTGCCTGAAATGACAGCTAAAATCACATGACCGTTCTGAAGCTCAACCTTGAACTGAGCGTTCGGCAAAGCTTCTCTGACAACGCCTTCTACTTCAATAACATCCTGTTTGGACATGAATTAACCTCCGCTTTTAAATGGACTTAAAATTCGTTTTATCTGTGGATTGGTTTGTATTGAACCCTCATAAACCGTGTTTGTGGCGGCAAGATGAAGCAGATTTTTCTTTTTCGGCTGCTCCAGCCTTCGCCGTTTGCCGTCTGCAATCAGCGCGTAGCCGTTTGAAACGCTGAGCACAACAAAAAAACCGCCCTTGTCACGCCCTGCCTTAGCCCTGACGATACTTCCTTTTTGAATGTTCATAAATCACCTTTAATTTAATCGCACAAGGTCAAGATTACAGGACCGTCGGGAGTGATAGCGATCGTATGTTCAAAGTGCGCGGACAGCTTGCCGTCGAGCGTCTGAACTGTCCATTTGTCACCAAGAACACGAACATGGTGTGTGCCCTCATTTACCATGGGTTCAATGGCAATTGTCATTCCGGGTAAAAGCTTTATGCCCCTGCCCGGAGTACCGTAATTTGGTACGCTTGGGTCTTCGTGTAAATTCGCACCTACGCCGTGGCCGACGTATTTTCGTACCACCGAGTAACTGCGAGCTTCGACATACCCCTGAACCGCGGCGCCGATATCACCGATCCGGTTCATAGCCTGTGCCTGCTTAATTCCCTCATACAGGCTTTCTCTTGTGGCGTTCAGCAAAGCCTGCGCGTTTGCGCTGATTTTGCCGCACGGAAACGTAAAGGCATTGTCGCCGTGGTAACCGTTGTAGTACGCGCCCACATCGACGCTTACAATGTCGCCCTCTTTGAGAATTTTGTTTTTGCTTGGTATGCCATGGATAACCACGTTGTTAACGGAAATGCAAGCGCTTGCGGGAAAACCGCCGTAACCGAGAAACGAGGGAGTTGCTCCCTGTTTCTCGATGTAATTACGGACAATTAAATCAATTTCATAGGTTGAAATTCCGGGCTTTACAGCCTCTCCCGCAGCACGCAACGCCTCAGCGGAAATTCTGCAGGCGTCTTTCATTTTTGAAAGTTCCCGTGCTGTCTTGATTGAAACCATGCTTACGCCTCGATAGCCTCAAGAACCGCGGCTGTTGTAGCCTCAACGGTATCCTGTCCCTTTACGTTAACAAGCTTACCCTGCTTGTCATAGTAGTTTGCCAGAGGCTCAGTCTCTTTGTGATATACAGCAAGACGAGCAAGCACGGTGTCGGGGTGGTCGTCCTTGCGCTGAACAAGGGTGCCGCCGCAATCGTCGCATACCCCATCCTTCTGAGGCTTTAAGCTCTCAATGTGATAAGGTCTGCCGCAATTTTCGCAGACACGGCGTCCGGACATACGCTTGGTGATGACTTCGTCGGGTACGTCGATGTTGATAACGTACTGGATGTCAACGCCCATCTGGTCCAGAGCCTCGGCCTGGGGAATGGTTCTGGGGAAGCCGTCAAGGATGAAGCCCTTCTTGCAGTCGTCCTCGGAAAGTCTTTCTTTAACGATTCCGATTACTACCTCGTCGGGAACAAGCTTGCCGTCGTCCATGTAGGACTTAGCCTTCAGACCCATCTCAGTGCCGTTTTTCAGCGCCTCACGAATCATGTTTCCGGTTGAAATTGTGGGAATACCAAAGTGCTCGCAAAGTACGGCGGCTTGTGTGCCTTTACCCGCACCGGGAGCGCCTAACATGATAATGTTCATAATATTATACCTCATTTTCGCGGATTAGTCAAGAAATCCTTTGTAATGACGCATCATCATTTGTGATTCGAGCTGTTTTACTGTTTCAAGTGCAACGCCTACTACGATGATGATTGATGTACCGCCGAGTGAGAGTCTGCCCATGCCTGTGAACGCGCCGTATACAAGAGGTACAAGAGCGATTACAGAAAGGAACAGCGCGCCGATGAGAGTGATTCTGGAGAGGATTCTCTTGATGTACTCTGCTGTGGGAGCGCCGGGACGGATTCCCGGAACAGTACCGTTGTTGGATTTCAGGTTGTTTGCCATTTCAACTGGGTTGTACTGAATGGTCGTGTAGAAATAAGCGAACATCAGAATCAAAATGAAGTACAGTGCAATGTAGAACCAGTTGTCTGAGCGGAACATATTGAAGAAGCCTGCCCAGAAACCTTCCTTCGCGTTAACGAAGAGATTGATCGTACTCGGGATTGATAAGATGGAGCTTGCGAAGATGATGGGAAGTACGCCGCCGAGAGCGACCTTGATGGGAAGGTGGCTTGACTGGCCGCCGTACATTTTTCTGCCAACTACACGCTTGGCATACTGGATCGGGATTCTTCTTTCACTGTCCTGCATGAATGTGATGATCCAGATGATAGCGAGGAAGATGATGATCCAAAGAATAACAAATACGAAGTACTGCGGCTGTCCCGAACCTGCCTCGCCTGTACCGAAGCCCATGCTCCAGAATGCGCCGAGGTCGGAGATAGTTGCGGGAAGTCTTGCGATAATACCCGCGAACAACAGGATGGAAATACCGTTGCCGATACCGTTTTTGTTAATCTGCTCACCGAGCCACATCATAAGAGCGGTACCCGCGGTGAATACAAGCACAATAACGATCGCCGCGAAAATCATCGGGAAGCCTTCGTTGTAAACTGTGATGTGCTTGCCGTAATACTCGCTGTTCTGAGTTGAGCATACCGTGTTCTTAAGATAGAAGAAGTATGCTGTACCCTGAATAAGACCGAGCGCTACGGTTACATAACGGGTGATCGTACCGATCTTACGTCTGCCTGCTTCGCCCTCTTTTGTAAGTCTTTCAAGAGCGGGGATAGCTACGCAGAGAAGCTGGATGATAATTGAACTGTTGATGTAAGGTGTGATACCCATAGCGAACAGGGTAGCGTTTGAGAACGCGCCGCCCGAAAGTGTGTTCAGGTATGCAACCATGTTTGTGCTTGCGTCTGTGAGGTCGTTGCTGGGACGCATTACCTCTGCAAGTACGTTTGTGTCAAGAAACGGAACGGGGATGACCGAACCGATTCTGAACACTACGATAATCATAAGTGTAAATAAAATCTTTTTTCTGAGGTCGGGAATCGACCACGCGTTTCTGATTACTTTAAACAACTTAGATCACCTCTGCCTTTCCGCCCGCAGCCTCGATAGTGGCCTTAGCTGATTCGGAAAAAGCAGAAACCTTAACAGTGAGTTTTTTATCAAGCTTACCGTTGCCGAGCACCTTAACTGCATCAAAGCCGTTCTTTACAACGCCTGCAGCCTTCAGCGCCTCAACGTCTACAGTGTCGCCATCGTTAAACTTTCTGTTCAATGTGCTGAGGTTAATTGCAACTACGTTTTTTGCAAAGATGTTGTTGAAACCTCTCTTGGGGACACGACGCTGCAACGGCATCTGACCGCCTTCAAAGCCGGGACGAATGCTGCCGCCTGAACGTGCCTTCTGGCCCTTGTGTCCTTTGCCGGCTGTCTTTCCCCAGCCTGAGCCGTGACCTCTGCCGATTCTTCCCGGTGAAAGTTCATGTAACTTCATTGTTCGCACCTCCTTGCTTACGCTTCACTAACCTCTACGAGGTGGATGATTTTTGCTACCTTACCCTTGGTCTGAGCGTTGTCGGGCTGCTGTGTAGCGTCGCCGATTTTTCTCAGTCCCAAAGCATGGGCGGTTGCAATCTGATCTTTTTTAGCGCCGATAAGGCTTTTTACTAACTTAACTGTCATTATCTGCAACCTCCCTTATTATAAGATTTCCTTTACGGATTTACCGCGGATTGCGGCAACTTCTTCAGCAGTTCTGAGCGCGCCGAGTCCCTGGAGTGTTGCTCTTACAACGTTGCAGGGATTGTTTGAACGCAGAGCCTTTGTTCTGATATCCTTGATACCAACAGCCTCTACAACCGCACGGACAGGACCGCCGGCGATAACACCGGTACCGGGTGCGGCGGGCTTCATAAGAACTCTGCCTGCGCCGTATTCGCCGATGATTTCGTGCGGAATAGTTGTGCCTCTGAGCGAAACCTTCATAAGGTTCTTCTTGGCGTCCTCAATACCCTTGCGGATAGCGTCGGGAACTTCGCCTGCCTTACCGATACCAAAACCAACTGTTCCGTTACCGTCGCCTACAACTACCAAAGCTGCAAACTTGAAGATACGACCGCCCTTAACCGTCTTTGATACACGGTTAATAGTAATTCTACTTTATTAGCCAAAGTTATTCCTCCTGTTCCTTAGAAATTGAGGCCGCCCTCGCGAGCGCCTTCGGCCAATTCCTTAACACGGCCGTGATAAATATTACCGCCTCTGTCAAATACAACGTCAACGATATTCTTCGCCTTTGCACGCTCTGCTACGAGCTTGCCAACTGCTCTTGCTGCTTCTTTGTTTCCGCCATTACCTGTGATGGTCTTGTCAAGGCTTGAAGCCTGGGCAAGTGTAACACCGGCTACGTCATCAATAATCTGAGCGTAGATGTTATTGGTGGAGCGGAATACGCACAAACGCGGGCACTGAGCTGTACCGCTTACTTTGCTGCGGACTCTCTTATGGCGTTTTGCGCGTGCCTTTTTTGTATCAGGTCTGCTTACCATTATTTTTCACTCCTTAATTATTTGCCCTTACCGGCCTTGCCTTCCTTGCGGCGGATAACTTCGTCAGCGTACTTAATACCCTTACCCTTATAAGGCTCAGGCGGACGCTTTTCTCTAACCTCGGCAGCAAACTGACCAACCTTTTGCTTATCAATGCCGACGATGATGATTGTGTTGGGATCGGGAACTTCGATTTTGATGTCCTCGTTGTCCTCAACGATAACCTGGTGTGAATAACCAAGGTTCATTACGCACTTGTTACCCTGCTTCTGAACACGGTAACCAACACCGTTAACCTTAAGCTCCTTTTTGTAGCCCTCTGTAACACCTACAACCATGTTGTGGATAAGTGTTCTTGTAAGGCCGTGGAGCGAACGGTTCTCTTTTTTGTCGTCAGGACGGCTTACTTCGATTTCAGCGCCCTTAACTTCTACTGTCATGTTCTGGTTGTATTTCATATCCAGAGTACCCTTGGGGCCCTTGACAGTGATTACACCGTTGTCGATTTTAACCTCAACTCCGGCGGGAATATTTATAGGTTTTCTTCCAATTCGAGACATTATCGCACCTCCTCTTACCAGATGTATGCCAGAACCTCGCCGCCGACATGCTGACGTCTTGCCTCGCGGTCTGTCATTACACCTTTAGATGTTGAAATAATTGCAACGCCAAGGCCCTTCATTACCTTAGGCATATCTTCCGCGTTGCTGTAAATACGCAAACCGGGCTTAGAAACTCTTCTGAGTCCTGTGATAACGGGTCTTTTGCCCTCAAGGTACTTGAGTGTAACCTTGATGATGCCCTGCTTACCGTCCTCGATTACAGTGAAATTCTTAATGTAGCCTTCGTCAACAAGAATCTGACAAATAGATTTCTTGAGGTTTGAAGCAGGAATTTCAACAGAATCGTGCTTAGCTGCGTTCGCGTTACGAATTCTTGTAAGTAAATCAGCTATTGTATCTGTAATCTGCATTACCTTTTATCCTCCTTGCTTACCAGCTTGCTTTCTTTACACCCGGGATTTCGCCCTTGTAAGCGAGCTCACGGAAGCAAATACGACAAATACCATACTTGCGGAGGTAGGCGTGTGGTCTTCCGCAGATGTTACATCTTGAATACTCTCTTGTAGAGAATTTCTGCTTTCTCTGCTGTTTAACTTTCATTGCTGTCTTAGCCACAACAATCCCTCCTTACTTTGAAAACGGTGCGCCCATCAGCTTTAAGAGCTCACGAGCTTCTTCGTCTGTCTTCGCGGTTGTTACAAAACAAATGTCCATACCGCGAACCTTGTCAATCTTATCATAGTCAATCTCAGGGAAAATGAGCTGTTCCTTAAGACCCATGCTGTAGTTGCCTCTGCCGTCGAAAGAGTTGGGGTTGATACCTCTGAAGTCTCTTACGCGGGGGAGCGCTACGTTGAAGAATCTGTCAAGGAATTCGTACATTCTCTCGCCTCTCAGTGTTACCTTAACACCGATGGGCATGCCTTCTCTGAGCTTGAAGTTAGCGACTGACTTTCTCGCACGGCAAACAAGCGGCTTCTGACCTGTGATCTGTGAAAGATCCTTGCAGATTGCGTCGATAACCTTTGAGTTTTCTCTTGCTTCACCCGCGCCAACGTTGACAACGATCTTGTCAAGCTTTGGAATCTGCATTGTGCTCTTGTAGGAGAACTTTGACATAAGAGCAGGTGCAACTTCTTTTGAATAGTATTCTTTAAGTCTTGCCATATCTTATTTCCTCCTTACAGTGCTTCGCCGCATTTAGCGCAAATTCTGCCCTTTGAGCCGTCCTCATAAAGCTTGTGACCAACTCTTGTGGGCTTTTTGCAGCGCGGACAAACGATCTGAACCTTTGAAGCGTACATAGCACCCTCGGCCTTGATGATGCCGCCCTGCTCGCCCATTCTTCTGGGCTTAACATGCTTGGATACCATGTTTACTTTTTCTACAATTACTTTGCCTTCCTTGGGGCTTACAGCCATAACCTGGCCCTTTTTGCCCTTATCCTTACCGCTGATTACGATAACGGTGTCGCCTGTTTTTACATGAACTTTACTCATTGTGACACCTCCATTAAAGTACTTCCGGAGCAAGCGACAAAATCTTCATGAAGTCCTTATCACGAAGCTCTCTTGCTACGGGTCCGAAGATACGAGTACCGCGGGGGTTCTTATCTTCCTTAATAATAACAGCTGCGTTTTCATCAAAACGGATGTAAGTGCCGTCCTCACGTCTTACGCCCTTTGCGGAACGTACAACAACAGCTCTTACAACGTCGCCTTTCTTTACAACGCCGCCGGGTGCTGCTTTTTTAACTGAAGCAACGATAATATCGCCAATATTGGCATATCTCCTTCTGGTACCGCCGAGTACACGAATGCACATAAGTTCCTTTGCGCCGGTGTTGTCGGCAACCTTGAGGATAGTTTGCTGCTGAATCACAGTAGATTCCTCCTTTTCTCAAAGCCGCTAAACTTATTTAGCTTTCTCTATAATCTCGACGAGTCTCCATCTTTTATCCTTAGAAAGAGGACGGGTCTCCATAATCTTTACACGGTCGCCCTTGCCGCACTCGTTGTTTTCATCGTGCGCCTTGAAGCGAACTGTACGCTTAACAATTTTGTTATAAAGCTTATGCTTTACGCTGTCTTCTACGGCAACAACGATTGTCTTGTCCATTTTGTCGGAAACAACCTTGCCGATAACAGTCTTTCTCATATTTCTTTCACTCACTGTTAAGTCCTCCTCTCTTAGTCTACTGTGCCGTTAAGCTCACGCTGACGAAGAACTGTTGAAACTCTTGCAATGTCCTTCTTTACGGCACCGATTCTGTTTGAGTTTTCGAGCTGATTAACAGCAAGCTGAAAACGAAGATTGAAAAGCTCTTCCTTAAGCTCGGTGAGCTTTGTCTGAAGCTCTTCACCTGTGAGTTCTCTGAGTTCTGAAGCTTTCATTACTGCTCACCCTCCTCTTTTACAACAAATTTGCATTTGATCGGGAGCTTGTTAGCGGCAAGACGCATAGCCTCTCTTGCGGTTGCTTCGTCAACTCCGCCAAGCTCGAACATGATTCTGCCGGGCTTAACAACAGCTACCCAGTATTCAACATTACCTTTACCTTTACCCATACGAGTCTCGGCAGGTCTTGCGGTTACAGGCTTGTCAGGGAAAATTTTGATCCAAACCTTACCGAAACGCTTGCAGTAACGTGTCATGGCAACACGGGCAGCCTCGATCTGGTTTGAGGTGATCCAAGCAGGCTCTGTAGCCTGAAGTCCGTACTGACCGTATGTTACGGTATTGCCTCTGAGCGCCTTACCTGTCATACGACCGCGGTGAACTCTTCTGTATTTAACTCTTTTAGGCATTAACATTATTTTCTGCCTCCTTCTCTGCGGGGCCTTCTGGGCTTTCTGTCCTCGTTTACGTTGAGAACCTCGCCCTTGTAGAGCCAAACCTTAACGCCTACCTTACCGTAGGTTGTGTTTGCCTCCGCAAAACCGTAGTCAATGTCCGCACGCAGTGTCTGAAGCGGAATAGTACCCTCGTGATACTGCTCGGAACGTGCAATTTCAGCGCCGCCAAGACGACCTGAACACATGATCTTGATACCCTTAGCACCGCGGCGCATTGCGTTGCCGATGCTCTGCTTCATAGCACGGCGGAAGGAAATTCTCTTCTCGAGCTGCTGAGCGATGTTCTCTGCAGTGAGCTGAGCGTCAAGCTCGGGAGCCTTAACCTCAACGATGTTGATAGCTACGGGCTTGTTGAGCATTTTCTCGCACTGAGCCTTGAGCTTCTCGATTTCCGAGCCGCCCTTACCGATTACAAGACCGGGCTTTGCAGTGTGGATGCTGATTTTAACCTTCTTGCCGTCTCTTTCGATTTCAATCTTGGAGATACCGAAGTTGTAGAGCTGAGCCTTAAGTGTTTTACGAAGGTTGTAGTCCTCAACCAGTGTAGCACCAAAGTCCTTTTTGCTCGCGAACCAACGGGAATCCCAATCTTTAATTACGCCTACACGAAGACCGTGTGGATTAACTTTCTGTCCCATAATCTAAACCTCCCCTTAGTCTTCTTTTTCCTTAAGAACGAGGGTGATGTGAGCTGTTCTCTTGTTGATTCTGAACGCTCTGCCCTGTGCTCTCGGACGAATTCTTTTAAGGATGGGGCCTGCTGTTGCATTGCACTGTGCAATGTAAAGCTTGGATACATCCATGTCATGGTTGTTCTCAGCGTTTGCCATAGCTGATTTGAGCAGCTTCAAGAGCGGCTCGCAAGCGGCCTTGGGAGTGTGCTTGAGAACAGCTTCCGCGTACTTGACGTCCTTTCCTCTGATGAGGTCAAGAACAACGCCAACCTTGCGGGGTGAAATACGAACAAATTTCGCAATTGCCTTAGCTTCCATTTGCAATACTCTCCTTCCGCTTATTTGCTTGTTTTTGAACCGGCGTGACCCTTAAAGGTTCTTGTCGGAGCAAACTCGCCGAGCTTGTGTCCAACCATATCCTCAGTTACATAAACCGGAACGTGCTTACGGCCGTCGTGAACGGCGAATGTGTGACCTTTTTAGTACTTCTACTCATTGTTTAAGCTCCTTTCTGCCCTTACTTACCGTTTCTTCTGCGAACGATAAGCTTGTCGCTCTGCTTGTTGTGCTTACGAGTCTTGTAGCCGAGTGCGGGCTTACCCCACGGGGTTACAGGTCCGGGACGGCCGACAGGTGATTTACCCTCACCACCGCCGTGCGGGTGGTCGTTCGGGTTCATAACAGAACCGCGTACGGTAGGACGCCAGCCCATGTTTCTCTTACGGCCGGCCTTACCGATCTTTACGTTGAAGTGGTCGGGGTTACTTACCTGACCAACTGTAGCCATGCAGGTTTCGGGAACTCTGCGGAGCTCGTTTGAAGGAAGTCTGAGCAGCGCGTAGCCGTCTTCTCTTGCCATCAGCTGAGCCATGTTGCCGGCTGAACGGGCAAGCTGTGCGCCTCTGCCGGGATAGAGCTCTACGTTGTGTACGATCGTACCAACGGGGATAGATGTAAGCGGAAGTGCGTTTCCGGGCCAGATATCAACGTTCTCGCCCGCTACTACCTTGTAGCCTACCTTGAGTCCCTCGGGAGCGAGGATGTAGGACTTCTCGCCGTCCTCATACTCGATCAGCGCGATGAACGCGGAACGGTTGGGATCGTACTCAATTGTCTTTACAATTGCTTCTACGTCAAACTTATTACGTTTGAAATCTATAATACGGTACTTTCTTCTGTTGCCGCCGCCTCTGTGACGAACTGTGATTCTGCCGTAGCTGTTACGGCCCGCCTTCTTGTTGAGCGGAGCAAGCAGGCTCTTCTCGGGAGCAACCTTTGAAAGACCTGAATAGTCAACAACCGACATGTTTCTTCTTGAGTTGATAGTCGGCTTATAAACTTTAATTGCCATATGGTTTCACTCTCCTCATGATGGTTTTGCGGGATTGGCATATCCCATAACTACATTTTGTGTACTCTGCAAAGCGCGCTGTCACGCTTCGTCGCTTCTCGCTGCTCTCAAAACAGCTTCCACTCGTCTGATCGGCTCCAACCGCTTTAACGGTTTTGCCGCTTAGTCCTCGCCGGTCGCTGTTTTGAGGCTCGAAGCCTCAGCGTACAAATTACATCATGCCTTCAAAAAATTCGATAGGCTTGCTGTCTTCTGTAAGGGTAACGATGGCTTTTTTCCAGCTCTTGGTGTAGCCTCCGTTGTTTCTGCCCTGACGGCGGAACTTGCCGCGAACGCTTACTGTGTTAACCTTGGCAACCTTTACCTTGAAAACTTCTTCGCAAGCTTTTGCGATTTCAATCTTATTAGCTTCTTTAGCTACTTCAAAGGTATATACCTTATTTACAGCGCCCATCATGCTCTTTTCAGTGATGATCGGACGAACAATAATATCGTGAGCTATCATGCATATACCTCCTCGATTTTGCTTACGGCGCCCTTTGCGATAACGAGCTTGTCAGCGTTGAGAATGTCATAAACATTCAGTGTGTTGACCTGAGCTGTCTTTACGCCGGGAATGTTTGCCGCAGACTTAATTACCTTGCTGTCTACGCTGTCCAGAACGATCAAGGCCTTCTTTTCAACCTCGATTGCCTTGAGCATAGCGGCAATTTTCTTTGTTTTGTACTCATCAAGCGCGATGGTATCAACAACAACGATCTCGTTTGCTGCAGCCTTTGTTGAGAAAGCGGACTTCATAGCGAGTCTTCTCACCTTCTTGTTTACAGTGAATCTGTAACTTCTGGGCTTGGGAGCAAACACAACGCCGCCGTGTGTCCACTGCGGAGCTCTTGTTGAACCCTGTCTTGCGCGTCCTGTGCCCTTCTGTCTCCAGGGCTTTTTGCCGCCGCCGGAAACCTCTGATCTTGTAAGAGCGGACTGTGTGCCCTGACGCTGAGCAGCGAGGTAGTTAACTACCATCTCGTGCATTACAGCCGCATTGGGCTCAATACCGAATATAGAATCAGCAAGCTCGATTGTGCCAACGTTCTTGCCTTCCATATCTACTACTGAAATACTTGGCATTTATAATCCCCCTTCCTTACGCCTTAACGGAATCTTTAAGAACTACGATTCCTTTGTTTGGACCGGGAACAGCGCCCTTAACAGCGATGAGGTTGTTTTCTGCGTCAACCTTAACAACTGTAAGATTCTGAACTGTTACCTGCTCTGCACCGAGGTGACCTGCCATCTTCTTGCCCTTCCATACTCTTGAGGGTGATGAACAAGCACCGATTGAACCGCCGTGACGAACGCAGGGACCTGTACCGTGGCTCTCTTTAAGACGACGGAAGTTCCATCTCTTAATTACGCCTGCTGTACCTTTACCCTTGCTCTTGCCGGTTACGTCAATCTTGTCGCCGGGGGTGAATACGTCTGCCTTTACCAGGTCGCCTACCGCGTAAGCGTCGGTGTCGGCAAAACGGAACTCTTTAAGAGTTTTCTTAGGCGCTACGCCTGCCTTGTCAAAAAAGCCCTTCATGGGTTTGTTGACCTTGTGCGGCTTTAAGTCGCCGTATCCGAGCTGTACGGATGCGTAGCCGTCGTTTTCAACTGTTTTCTTTGCGGTTACCACGCAGGGACCTGCTTCAACAACAGTTACGGGAACGACTCTTCCCTTTTCATCGAAAATCTGTGTCATACCGATTTTCTTGCCGATGATTGCTTTTTGCATTTAAGTTTCCTCCTTATAGGTTATTGGTTGGCTGAGCCAACATGACCCTGTCTGCTTGTAGGTTGATAACTCAGACTTTGCTGTCACGCCTCATTGTCCTCGCCGGTCGTTATTTCCGGACTCCGGACTTCGGCGCTTCTTACAGCTTAATCTCGATATCAACGCCGGCAGGGAGCTCCAAGCTCGTAAGAGCATCGACTGTCTTGTTAGATGGTCTTAAGATGTCGATAAGACGTTTGTGGGTTCTGATTTCAAACTGCTCACGGCTGTCCTTATACTTGTGAACAGCACGCAGAATGGTAACGATCTGCTTCTCGGTGGGGAGGGGTACGGGACCTGAAACTCTTGCGCCTGTGCGCTTAGCTGTTGCCACGATTCTCTCCGCGCTCTGATCAACCAACTGATGATCATAACCCTTTAATCTTATTCTGATCTTTTCCTTGACTGCCATTATCGTCGCCTCCTTAAAAATTTTCGTGCTCTGCCTGCCGTATTGGGTTATGGCAAGCCCTCGGCACTTTCACGCCTCACTCTTTGATGACCTCCGAGCAACGGCGCTTGAATAGGCGGGCGTTTGCTTTCAAAACTTTCTGCAACTTAGCCGGGTGTTTCTTCACCCTGCATTAAAAAACCCGTTTAACTATTCAGTTAACCGGGATGTCCTGAAAACGCGCGAGCATAGCTATGGCATAGCAACCCTAAAATGCCTGTTATACTCATGTTTCATTGTAAATCGCCCGGTTTAAAATCGGACATACTCCACGGAAAAACCGGCTTTATAAGCCGCAACCTCCCGCTTCATCGCATATCATGTGTGCAGTCACGCAAGGATTATTATACTGTAAAACGCCCTGTTTTGCAAGGTTTTTCACAAATTTTACCCCATTTTTTCTATATAGAACTTTCGACGAGCTTTTTGTATATTTTTGTGCATTTTGCCGATGTTGATGTTTTGCGCTCTATCATTTATAATATAAGCATAATGCAGGGGTAACTCTCGCGGTCATCAGAAAACGAATAATTATTATGGGGGTAAATATGATTCACGTTTATTACGGAGACGGCAAAGGCAAAACCACCGCGGCTGTCGGCTTAGCAGTAAGGGCGGCAGGAAGCGAAATGCGCGTACTGTTTGTGCAGTTTTTAAAAACCGAGTTTTCGGGCGAGCGGGAAATACTTAAAAATATCGAAAACGTAACGCTCACCACCTGTCCGCTCGATTTAAAGTTCACCTTTGAAATGAACGAGCAGGAAAAGCAGCAGACGGCGGTAATGTTTCGCAAGCTGTTTAACGGCAGCGCGTCAACCGCTCTGTCGAGCCGCTACGACATGGTAGTATTTGATGAGATTTTTGACGTAATAAACGAGGATATGCTGGCGGAGTCCGAGGTATTTGAGTTTATTGCGAACGCGCCGAACAGTCTTGAAATAGTAATGACGGGACACGATCCGTCAAAGCGTTTTATTGACGCGGCGGACTACGCTACAGAGTTTAAGAAAATCAGCCATCCGTTTGACAAAGGCTTGATTGCAAGAAAAGGTATAGAATTTTAATTATTTTACTAAACAGTGTTCCTGTAGGGTACGGTCTTGACCGTACCGAAGTTGAAAGCTATACATTTGTTCAATTCTGCGGTTCGGTCAAGACCGAACCCTACAATTTCATTACAACACCAAAAAGGGGGTTAGCTCTTTACTCATTCCGAGCATTGAGCTAACCCCATGTTGTTTTATTTTACTTTAATGCTTCCTTTGCCGCGTTTGCAATGATTTCAAGGCCCTTCATAAGGAGGTCGTCATCGATTACCAGCGGAGGCATGATTTTAAGAACCGCGCCGTCTCTGCCTGCGCACTCGCAGATAAGCTTCTGCTCGAAGCATTTTTCGATAATCTGCTCTGAAAGCTCGGGATTGATTTTTCCGAAGTCGATACCCCAGATCAATCCCATGCCGCGAAGCTCAAGTCTGTCGTCAAGAGAGATAACTTCTTTGGTGATGAAGTCCTTGACGATTTCACCCTTGCGGCGTGTTTCAGCCTCAACGTTATTCTCCAGCAGCCAGTCAAATGAAGCCTTACCGGCTATGAACGAAAGCTGGTTGCCGCGGAATGTGCCGTTATGCTCGGCAGGCTTCCACTGGTCAAGCTCTTCCTTGAGCAAAACAATTGAAAGTGGCATGCCCAGACCGCCGATTGACTTTGACATTACAACCATGTCGGGAATGATACCTGCGCGCTCAAACGAGAAGAATGTGCCTGTACGGCAGCAGCCTACCTGGATATCGTCCACGATCATGAGGATATCGTTTTTGTCGCAGAACTCGCGAACGTCTCTGAGGAACTGGTCGCTGAACGGACGGATTCCGCCCTCAGCCTGGAGTGTTTCCATGATAACCGCCGCCGGCTTATCAACGCCCGAGTGGTCGTCGTCAAGAAGCGTCTGCATATATTTGATTACGTCAAGTCCCTCGAACATATAAGGTGAGGGGATATGAGTTACGTCTGAAAGCGAAGCGCCAGCGCCGTTGCGCGCGTACATCTCGGAGGTGAGCGAAAGAGCGCCGAGCGTCATGCCGTGGAAACAGCCCATGAACGCGAAGATGTTTCTTCTGCCCTTTGTCTTTCTGGCAAGCTTGATTGCCGCCTCAACGCCGTTTGTACCTGTAGGACCGCAGAACTGGATTTTGTAGTTAAGTCCTCTGGGCTCAATAATCTTCTTTTCAAGCGTCTCGATAAACTCGCGCTTAGGCACGGTATACATATCAAGAGCGTGGATGATTCCGTCGGTCATCAGGTAGTCGACCATCTTTTGCTTTATGTAGGGGTTGTTATGGCCGTAGTTTACTGCGCCCGCACCGCAGAAAAAGTCGATATAATCATTTCCGTCCTCGTCGGTGATTACAGCTCCCTTGGCATTTGTAAACACCTTGGGAAAGTGTCTGCAGTAAGAACGAACGACTGACTCGTATTCCTCAAATGTTTTTGTGTTCATATTCATATGCCCTCACAGTTCTCTGTTATATTTTTCTATCCGACACACCGTATTGTACGCAATTAGCGGCTGTTTGTCAAGCGGATTTTACATTTGCGCTCAAATATCCCGCAAGACAGCCGTGAAGAAGCTCGTCAAGCTGCTCCGGATCATCGGGCAGGATAACCAATATCTGGCTGCCCGCCCTGAGCAGATATCCGTCCTCGCCGCTGCTGTTTTTCAGCTTTTTGCAGTCGTCGGTGTCAATGTCTTTTACCGCGTTTGAAATCACGGTTTTTATGCTTCGTCTGTCGCTGAACTCCAGTCCGCCGACAACGAATACAATGTCGCAGTCGGCAAACGCCTCAACAAGCTGTTCCCCGAGGCTCATGCCGTCGGTTGCGTAGGCGGCGGTTTTTACGTTAAGTCCGATTCCCGCCACGCTTTTGCGAAGTGCTTTTTCGCAGTAGGAGGTTTTTTTAGCGGAATAAAACACGATTCTGCAATTCATAAATGCCTCCCGGGTTATTCGTATTCAGGCTTTAGCTTTGCCTCAAACTTCGGCGCGATCACCATGTTGTAGGTTACCTTGCTGAAATCGAGCTGCCAGCCCTTGAAGATGTAGTCATAATATTTGCTGCTCGGTTTTACGGGATCCTTAGGCTTCTTTGCCGCCTTTCCGTATTCAACCTGCTGCTCGCTTATCGTTGAGCCGTCATAGTTAATAAACTTAACGCTGCAGTAAACAACCGGCTTGGTGGTAGGTCTGGCGGTGCTTGCCTGGGTAGACCCTCGTGTGTTCCCCGTATTTCCCGAGGTTGTCGGCGCTTTTGTTGTGGGCGGAGCGGTTGTTCCGTGGCCGTCGGTAACCTGAACCTTCTGGTTCTTGAAGCGGAACTTTCCGTCGTACCACTTAATATTCTTTGCGAGATATTCGGTTGTGAAATCCGTGACCTTAGGTCTTGTTCCTCCCATGGAGTTGTAGTAAACCTGAGGCCATACCGCACCGCTGTTGAGCGACGCCTTCTTGGTGTCAACCTTTTCGCTTTCGCCTATTCTCACCTTGCGCGCAACTACTACCGTTCTGAAGTTTGTGAACTCATACGAGCAGGTCGAGAGCGTCAGCAGCTCGTCGTCCTCGTTAACAGTGACGGGACAGTTGAACAGCGAACGTATCCTTACGTTGTAAACGTAGTTCATGAAATCCTTTTCGTTCTGGAAGTCGCCTATCATGTAGTTGAAGAACTCGCCGTGGCTTGACAGCGTATTTGTCTTGAACACGGAAATGATTTTGTACTTTCCGTTAGCCTGCGGAGTATCGAACTCTATTACCGGAACCTTTTTGTAGAAGTCGAGGTTACCCGTTGTACCTCCGTAATTCATCAGGTTTCCGAACATTGAACCGTCGTTCATGTGGTGAGCGTGGAGAACCACATTTTTACAATCGGTTCCGTTTTTGCAGCGGTAGTCAAGGAAAACGCTGCCGTAGGAATCGTACTCGTTTTTGTAGTTGTGGTTTAAGTAGTACTGGCTGTTCATATCGTCTTCCTTGTGCCAGAGCACAGGGTAATCGATGGGGGTTTCGTTGACCTTGATCCATCCGACGATTTCTTTGTTTATCTTTTTAAGAGCGTCCCAGTCAATGCCCTTATCCTTTTTGGTGGGGTTTCCGTTTTCGTCATAGCCGTGGGCTATTCGCTGGATTTCTCCGTTTAGCTGAGCGTTGCGAAGGCTGAGATAAATCATGTTGTAGAACAGCAGTCCCAGTGCCGCGAGGAATACCATAAACGCCGCGATCACTACGCATTTTCTGGTGACCTCTTTTTTGCTGTCGCTGCGAAGCGGAATATAGCGGTTTACAAATCCCGTTTTCTCGGGCTCGTACTTGATTTCGCTGAAACCGTCGGGGAAATCGTTGGCGGAGTTTTCAAAAATCTCGGTCGTTCTTGCCGCCGCAAGAGCTGCGATTTCGTTCATTTCGTGACCTGTCAGGTCTTCCTTTGGAACCGTTGCGACGCGGATCCCCTTGTACATGAAGCAGTAGCCCGCGTAGCCGTTGCCGAAATCTCCGAGCGAGAATACCTTTGACTTTTTGCGGGTGAGCAGGAAGCTTTCCTCAAGCGCTTCAAGCTCTTCCTTTGGAACCTTCTTGATTTTTGCTTCCTTAACCGCCTTGTTGCGCTTTTTCCAGTAGTCCTTGGGGGCGGGCTCGTTTTCGCCGCGCTCGGCAGCGACTACCGTTTCAACAAAATATTTTTTAAATGATTTGCTGTCCTTGGATCTCAGCGCGTTTGTAATTATTACAACGTCGGGCTTTTTATCCGATTTAGCTATCTTATTAAGCGATGAATTTATAGCCGTAGGATGAAGCACGGTTTTTTTGATATCGTTCAGGATAAAACCGTACTCGCTCAGCGTTTGTTTGAGCTCTTCCTGACGGTCGGGCAGCGTATCTGTTTCTTTTTTCTTGCTTACAGATATTATTTCTATATACACTCAGGCCCATCCTTTCAAGCACCCTTGTTTGGGTGTTAGTATGAAATATAAGTGGTTTTTAGATTTTGCAGAGCTTCTTCAATCAGCTCGTCAAAGCCCGCCTGCTCCTGAGCCTGCTTTACAAATTTGAGCACAGGCTTTGTGCGCGGATGCTTGGGAGTAAAGACGGTGCAGCAGTCCTCATAGGGCTCAATTGAGGTTTCGTATGTATCTATCTTGTAGGAAATGTCGATTATTTCCTGCTTATCCATTCCGATTAGCGGACGGAAAACTACCATATTTGCCGCTTCGTCGGTACAGGTGAGCGCGCCGATCGTCTGGCTGGCGACCTGACCGAGGCTTTCACCCGTTATAAGCGCGGCGCAGTCGTTTTCAGCCGCCACTCTTTCGGAAATCTGAATCATAAGTCTGCGCATGATGATCGTGAACAGCTCCTCGGGGCAGTCGTCCCTGAGCTTTTCCTGAAGCTTTGTGAACGGTACGGTATACATCTTCACAGGTCCCGAGTATCTGCTGACCTTTTCGAGCAGACGAACAACCTTTTCCTCGGCTCTGGGGCTTGTATACGGGGGACTTGCAAAGTGGATCGCCGTGAGCTTAATTCCCCTTTTTGCCATCATATACGCCGCAACGGGAGAGTCTATTCCTCCGCTGATAAGAATAAGCGCCTTGCCGCCCGTTCCTACGGGAATTCCGCCCGCGCCTCTTTCAGCCTGAGTATGAATATACGCACCGAAATCGCGGATTTCAACAAATACCGTTACGTCGGGATTGTGAACGTCAACGCTCAGGTGGGGGAACTTCTGCAGAATCGCTCCGCCTGCCTCTCGGCAGATTTCCGGGGATTTGTACGGAAACTTTTTGTCGCTGCGCTTTGCCTCAACCTTGAAGGTCTTTGCAGCCTTAAGCTGCTTTTCAAGATACTTTGGAGCGGTTTCACATACCGATTCAAGCGTTTTTTCGTCGCATACTGCGGCTCTTGAATAGCTTGCTATTCCGAACACGCGTGAAACGCAGTCGCACGCCTCGTCCAAATCGGCGTCCTCGTCAAGAGGCTTTACATAGATCGTGGACTGGGCGGAGGTGATTTCAAACCTTCCGGCGCCCTTTAGCGCGATTTTTACATTCTTCTTGAGGACGTCCTCAAACTGACGGCGGTTAAGTCCCTTTAGAACGATTTCGCCGTCCTTTAAAAGTATAATTTCTTTCATATATCTAACCTTTATCTGTGCGCGAGGACTCCGAGTCCCTGCGCTATTGAGTCGCACAGCGCGTCAATATCCTCTGCTGTGCTGTATTTTGAAAAACTGATTCTCAGTGCGCTGTCGGCACGCTCCTTAGCTATTCCCATTGCTGAGAGCACATAGCTCGGCTTGCCCTTTGCGCACGCGCTTCCCGAGGAAACGTAAACGCCGCGTTCCTCAAGAAAGTGAAGCATTATTTCACTTCTAACCCTGCCCGCCGAAATATTGATAACATACGGCAGAGCGTCATCGGGAGAGTTAAATACTACCCCCTCGATTTTTCCGAGCCTTTCGCGCGCGTATGCGTTAAGCTCACTTACCTTTTTGTAATTCTCATTTATTTCAAATTCTCCGCAGGCAGCTCCGAATGCCGCGATCGACGGCATCGCCTCTGTGCCCGGGCGGATTTTTTTCTCCTGTTCGCCGCCGTATTGGCGCGAAACAAGCCTTACTCCCTTTTTTATATAAATAGCTCCGCAGCCCTTTGGCGCGTGGACCTTGTGCGCGCTGACGCTTATAAGGTCTGCCTTTAGTCTGCGTGCCTTGATCTCAATTTTTCCGAAAGCCTGAACCGCGTCGGTGTGGCAAATCACCGACGGATTTTTGCCCTTTGCCGCCTCAAAAATATCGGCAACGGGGTTTATTGCTCCCGTTTCGTTATTTACGAGCATTACCGAAACAAGCGAGGTTGAGCTGTCAACCTCCGCCTCGACGTCCTCGGGATGGATTTTTCCGTCGGAACGCGGCGATATGTAACATACCTCAAAGCCCTCGGTTTCAAGCCGCTTTGCCGCCTCAATTACGCTGCTGTGCTCAGAAGCGGAAACAACGAGCTTTTTGCTTCGTCTTGCGTTGGCGTATGCCGCTCCGAACAGCGCGAGATTGTTTGCCTCTGTTCCGCCGCTCGTGAAAAACACTTCTTCGTCGGACGCTCCAAGACGCGATGCCACCGACTTGCGCGCAAGCCTGAGCTCGCTTTCGGCATTCATGCCCATTTTGTGCAGCGAGGAGGGATTGCCGTAGGTTTTGGTCATTATCTCAAATGCTTTTTCCGCAGCCTTTTCCGACACCTTAGTGGTGGCGCTGTTGTCAAGATAATGCTCCAAGATATTCCCTCCCAAGATAAAATTACACATATAGTTATTATACATCATCAATCATGAAAAATAAAGTGATAAATTTAACATAATTAAAAAATTTCCGTAAAGAATAAAGGTAATACCGCATAATTCATGTGTACGGGATGTGAACATGTTTTTTCATCATATCGGGCATGCCGATACAAGCAAAACAAGGAGATAATGCTATGGTTTCACCAAAGGAATATGATAAAATCGTCAAGAAAAATATGCCGCGCAGCAACACCGTTGCAAACTGCGCAAGGGCGTTTGTTGTAGGCGGAGGAATATGCACTTTAGGACAGGTAATTTATGAGCTGCTGCTGATTTGGGATTTTTCAAAGGAAACGGCGCGAACACTTACGTCCGTATCAATGATCGCGTTCGGAGTGCTGTTCACCGCGCTGGGGATTTACGACAAGCTTGCGCGGTACGCCGGCTCGGGAACGCTTGTTCCGATAACCGGCTTTGCGAACGCCATGTCGTCCCCGGCAATCGAATTCAAAAGCGAGGGATTTATTGCGGGAGTGGGCACAAAGCTTTTTGCTATTGCAGGTCCCGTGATCGTGTACGGAGTTGGCGCGTCGGTCGCGTACGGTTTGATACTCTGGATCCTGCATATGTTCGGAGTAACATTGTTTTAAAAACAAAGGGGCGGTTCAATGACCGTCCCCATTTTTATTTATCAGCTCTCCCCCAACAGCTTTTTTGCGTCGGGGAACTGTTTTAACACGCTGTCCAGTTTGAGTGCGCTTGTGTCTACTTTGGATATGTACCAGATTCCGTCAATCATTTCAAGTGACACGCTAATTTTTCCCATATTCATCGTACCGAAGTAGAGGTCGCCGTCAATTTTGACGTTGCTGTTAAGCTCGCCGTCGATTGTGTCGGTCTGCCTGAAATCAATCTTGTCTATTCCGAGGATGAACTTGAAGTATTCAAGCGTTTTGTCAAGAAGCTTATAGGAGTTTGGACTCTCGCCGCCGAACATTGTGCCAAAGCTTGATGTAGCGTTTTTTAGTGCCGATTCAGCCTGATTTTTTATTTCGGGCTTAAAGCAGTTGAAGAACACCTTGCTGTCATTTCGGTCGATTGCCCTCAATGCGACTTTCACGGTTTCTTCGGGCTGATTTTTTGCTCCGCTGTCTCCGAACCAGCCAAAAAAGAAGATTCCAACCGCCATTACCGCAGCGGTTATCACCATGACCGCGCCGACAGCAGCTGCCGCTGCCATCGGCTTTTTGCTT
>OMXW01000033.1 GCA_900315085.1 uncultured Eubacteriales bacterium | reverse complement strand
AACGCCGTCCGATTGGGCGGCGTTATTTGTTGTTTGTTATCAGCGCCAAATCCTTTGGAAGTATGCTTTTTGATACGCTCAGAGTAAAAGCCGGTGTGCTGATTTTGTCCAGAACATAATCACTGCCTTTTTTGCTGAATTCAAGCTGATATTCGCCTTCTCTGAATTGCAGCTCCGTGACTGAGGATAAGGAATCATACGGAAAGAATTTTTTCAGGTCATTGATTGTTGTTTTTCCCGGTATTATATTACATTCTGCCGCCGAGTACAGCTTTTCAATGCAAAAGTGACAAATCGCATTTCCGATTTCGTCCCAAAAGGTAAAGAGGTAGGCGATGCGATCGTTTTCCGTTTTTACTTTCTGTACACAATAATATTGTCCGTTGAAACACCTCACACAGCAGTTATCGTTAAAATCAAATAAATCCATAGTAAAAACCATACTTTTCGTGCCGGATAAGGTACGGCTTTCGTTATAAGTGCAGCGCTCATTTTTGCAGAATTTTAACTGAGAAGCGTCGCTTGAATTATCATAGTAAAGCCGAGTGCGGATTGTTGATTCGCCGAGCCTTAAAATGATTTCGCCGCGCTCCGAGCCGGTTTTCGAAACAGCTTTTTGTGAATTTGTATCGACCTTCAGCTCCGATTCAAGTATTTTATTCAGGTCGCATCCGCAAACGCAAAGAATAAAAAACAGGCACGCCAAACAGATAGAAATATATCTTTTCATATTTACACCTGCTCAGTTTGCAAAGCTCAACACCCGTTCAACAGACTTTGAATACGTTTGCCATTCCTCCTTTTTTTCACGGAGACGGCGTTCGCCTTTGCGGGTGAGGCGGTAATATTTTCTCTTGCGGTTGTCGCTTTCCTGCCAGTAGCTTTCAAGACAGCCCTCCTCCTCAAGCGCGTGAAGAATGGGGTAGAGCGTGCCCTCCTTCAGCACAAAAACGTCGTCGCTTCTGAGCGCGATTTCCTTGATTATTTTGTAGCCGTAAAGATCCTGATTTTTTAATACGCTCAGCACCAGCGCGGCGGTGCTGCCCTTCATTAATTCTTTGCTGATTTTCATATTGTCCTCCGTTATTTATTGTTGTTTGTTTTTAATTCGTCGCGGAACATGATAAAGTAATCCGTAAGATAAAATTCTCCGTCGCCGCGTTTGATAAATGTGTACGGTTTAGGCCCGTCTTTTGTCTGGAACCAAAACTGAATATGTTCCTCGGCTTTGCCGTTTGAACCTGTAAAACGGTAGTGCATTACGCTTATGGTATAGTTGTAAAATGCTTTGCTGTATTCTCTGCAATCGGAAAGAGTATCTCCGGCTGCGTATGGAGATGATAACATATGATCTCTTTCGCTGAGCTTTAAATTGCCTTTGTCTACCGAAGTCCATGCGTCGCTGCTGCGTATGCGAAAGCTTAAAAATGTCCTTTTGACGGTCTTTTTATAGGTCAAAAGCGAGTTGCTGTAGTTTCCGCTGTAGTTTTCGTCGCCGTAGATGTCCATGAAAAAGTTGCTGTCGTATCCGTTGTAGTAATAATCCTCCGGAAGCTTGCCGCCTTTGATTTTTTGATAGCTTTTAGGCCATGACTGCGGCGGAGCGTCGTCAAGGTCTGCGTCGATCACCTCGTCAATTAGCTTGACTCGTTCGTCTTTTGCGGCTTCAAGGCTTTGAGGCAGGTTGATTGCCGCAGCGGTCGTACAGAATATCATCACGGCTGTGTTTGCCGCCAAAATCAGCGAGAACGCTCTGCCGGATATTTTGAGGATTCTTGAAGCCTTACGCGCGTTTTCCATCCGCTCCAGTCGACGCAAAATAATATACTGCGCTGTAGACCACAACATGAGTATCACGAATATTATTACTCCAATAATATGGTAATACTGTTCGGGTATTCCGCCCTGAACAGAGTTGTACGCAAAAATACTGCAAATGTAGCCGTCAAAACCGCTTGTGAAAATTTTTGCCGCCGCGTATGAGGCGGGCTGGAAAATGTATAGCAAAGAGTTGTTGTGCTCGCTAAGCTCGCCGAAGGAGTGGATAAGCGATATGACTAGAACGGCTGATACTATCAACGCGAATATCTTTTTCTTTTTGCGGTACGAAATCAGCAGGATCGCGGCGGCTGCTCCGATAAACGCTGAGGAAAGGAAGTCCATAACCACGCTGTGGTAGACCAGAAATTCATATTTTGCCCCGTAATTCATCCGCCCGTGATAAAAATGTACGGCAAAGTACAGCAGAACCAATACCACGGTCAGGATAACGCAGATAACGCTGTTTGATTTGTGAAGCGCGTTGAGCGGCGCGGAGATTTCCTCGGGGTCGCCCATGTCCTCAATCGCCTTGTCAAGCGAGGTTTCCTCGTCGTAGCCAAGCTCGCGGTAATAGTCGGCCTTGTCGCTGATGTGCGCTTCAAGCTCTGCGGCAACCAAATTCCGCTGAGCTTTGTCGGATATCTGTCCGCACGCCTTTTTTATGAATGTGCTGTTCATAATATCACCTGATCAATATACATCGTAAATCTATGTATATAGATTAGCATAGTATTATTGAATTGTCAAGGGGGAAATTAATAGTGGTTAGTGATTAGAATAAAAAACAGGGAGCCCGTAACGGACTCCCTGAAGTTTTGTATATACCTTTGTTAATTACTTCCGGGTGACCGCAAGGGTCACCCCTACAATTTGATGATTGTTTATATAAGGGGCGACCATTGGTCGCCCGAGGGCGTTGAATAAAACGTATATGTCAAAATGAAAAAAACGGACGTATACAAAAAGTCGGTTCGCGGGCTTGCAATGCAAGCCCCTACAACCTGATAAAATAACGTTAAACGGAGAACCAAACAAACCAAACACAGTTCCCATTGCCCTCATATTTTACAATATTTCTATTCTGTCTCGTGAAATACTTTACGCTAACATACATTTAAACATAAAGAACACGACTTGAAAAAATTGCCCTCACAACTTCCAAAAGATTATGTTTTCTCGCGAAACGGAAAACGTCATCTGACAACAAACGTTAAGTACGCGACTTAAAAAACGCGAACTAAAATTACCACATTTTTTGGGCTACGGCTACTATTACGGAGCGGCCGTGCATTGTGATTTTACGGTTGTAGAGCATAATGTTTTTGTGTTCGCAAATCACGCTGTCGGGATTTTTGCCTGTGTCTACAAACAGCTTCCATACATAACCTGTGGGCAGACCGGGAAGCTCAACGTCGAGCTTTTCCCAGTATGCGTTGATTCCGAAATACACGATTTCGTCGATTCCCTCGTAACCCTCGGAGGCGCCTGCGTACATTACAGCAATCATGCGAGAATCCTCGCTGAAATCGGTCTTCCACGGCTGAACGGAGTGGAGACTTTCAGGCGGCAGGGGACAGGTGCAGGTGCGTCTGTTTTTGGTGATAACGTGGAAACGCTTGCGGAACGCAATCATGTACTTGAAAAATTCAAATACGTCGCTGTATTTTTCCTTGCGGCTCCAGTCAAGCCACGAGGTGATGTTGTCCTGACAGTACGGGTTGTTGTTGCCAAACTGAGTGTTGCAGAATTCGTCGCCTGCAAGGAACAGCGCCGCGCCGCGGCTGAGCATCAGTGAGGCGAACGCGTTCTTTATCATCTTTATTCTGAGCTTGTTGATCTCGGGATCGTCTGTTTCACCCTCAAAGCCGCAGTTCCAGCTGTTGTTGTCGTTTGCGCCGTCGGTGTTGTCCCAGCCGTTTTTCCAGTTGTGCTTTACGTTGTAGGAATACATGTCGTAGAGCGTGAAGCCGTCGTGGCAGGTGATGAAGTTTACCGACGCGCAGTTTGCGCGGTATGACGGGGCGTAAAGATCCTTTGAGCCCGTGAGACGGTGAGTTGCCGCCCAAGCGAGGCCACCGTCGCCTTTTAGGAAGCGGCGCATATCGTCGCGGTACTTTCCGTTCCACTCAGCCCAGCGGTTCCATGACGGGAAGCTGCCAACCTGATAAAGTCCGCCTGCGTCCCATGCCTCGGCAATAAGCTTTGTGCCGCCGAGAATCGGGTCGAACGCAAGGCTCTTGAGTAGCGGAGGCTGATCCATCGGCGAACCGTCCTCGTTACGTCCGAGGATTGAAGCAAGGTCAAAACGGAAGCCGTCGATCTTAAATTCGGTCACCCAGTAGCGCAGGCAGTTCTTGATGAAATCCTGTACGATCGGGTGGTTGCAGTTTAGTACGTTGCCGCAGCCGCTGAAATTGTAGTATTTTCCGTCGGGCGTCAGCATATAGTAGATGTTGTTGTCAAGTCCCTTGAACGAGAAGAACGGGCCTTTTTCGTTGCCCTCGGCGGTGTGGTTGAAAACAACGTCAAGAATTACCTCAATGCCGTTTGACTTGAGGTCGCGGATAAGCTCCTTGAGCTCCGTACCCTCGCGGTGGTGGCGGTGGTCGGATTCATAGCTTGTGTTCGGCGCAAAGAAGCTTACGGTGTTGTAGCCCCAGTAGTCGTAGAGCTTTTCGCCCTCGTAGTAGCGGTACGCGCCGTTTTCGTCAAACTCGAAAATCGGCATAAGCTCAACAGCGTTGACGCCGAGTTCTTTGAGGTACGGGATTTTTTCACGGATACCGGCGAAGGTTCCGTTGTGCTTTACTCCCGAGGATTCGTGCTGGGTGAAGCCTCTGACATGAAGCTCGTAGATTATAAGCTCCTCAAGAGGAATTGACGGGGTCTTGAAGTTGCCCCAGTCGTAATCGTTAAAAACAACCCTTGCCTTGTATACGCACTTGTCAAGCTGAGGCTTGCCCCATGCGCTCTGACCTGTGATAGCCTTGGCGTAAGGATCGAGTACATACATGTTTTTGTTGAAAATGAGACCTCTTTGGGGATCGAACGGTCCGTCAAAGGAATAGGCGTATTCAAACTTTTCCGCTTCAAGTCCGAACACGATCATCGAATAGGTGCTTCCTATTTTGTAGGAATCGGGAAACGGGATCTGAGCATACGGACTGCGTTTTTCGGGCTTGAATAAAAGCAGGGTGCAGGACGATGCGTATACCGAGCTGACCGTAAAACAGATGCCGCCGCGAACGGGAGTGGCGCCGTTTAAGTCATAGTAACCCGGTCTGACGTCAAAACCGTTGATATTATCGGTTGGTATTAAGTCTCTGAGCATTTTATCCCCTCTTACCAGAATTATTGAAACTCAAACAGTATTAATTCTAACACTTTTATGACTTTTTTTCAACATTAAAAGACAGTTTTTTTCTGATGAATTATTGCCAAAAAAGAATATGACAGATTTGTCAAAAAATTCAAAATATTATATAAAAATTGCTAATTGTGCTCCTCGTTTTTATATGATATAATAAATAAAACTATGCGTGGTACTATGTGTAGAACTATGGGTTATACCGAAATGCTTCACTCAAAGTGAATTTAACGGGAAAGGAAGTCAGCATATGATCGTAAAAGATATTATTAATATACTCGAGGGAGATGTTATTTGTGAGGGCGATTTGAATCAGGAAATCAAAACCGCCTGCGGCTCCGACATGATGAGCGACGTTCTCGCGTTCGTTAAGGATCAGTCGGTGCTCCTCACGGGACTTGTTAATCCTCAGGTTGTCCGCACTGCCGAGATGATGGATATGGCGTGCATTGTTTTTGTGCGCGGAAAGGATCCCGACCAGAGCATCATCACTCTTGCGGAAAGCCGCGGAATCACCCTTATGAAAACTCGTTACAGAATGTTTACCGCCTGCGGCCTTTTGTATACGAACGGACTGTCAGGGGGAACTAAGGTATGAGCAACGCAATACATCTTCACTACGAGGTTTCGGGCGAGGATTTTACAAGAGCCGGCGAAGCAAGCGGCGCGGTAAAAAAACGTCTGAAATCGCTCGGCTTCAACAGCGACGCAATCAGACGCGTTGCAATCGCGATGTATGAAGCTGAAATAAATATGGTTATCCACGCCGACGGAGGCTACTGCGACGTGGATATATATCCCGACAGAATCGAAATCCTGCTTGCAGACCACGGTCCCGGTATTGCCGACGTTGACAAGGCAATGCAGGAGGGCTTTTCGACCGCGCCCGATAACGTTCGCAATCTGGGCTTCGGAGCGGGCATGGGACTGCCCAATATTAAAAAATATACCGATGAAATGCGCATTGAAACTACAATAGGAGTAGGAACAAACCTTTATCTTACGGTTAAGGTTGCGTAATCATTTTATAAAGGAGCAGACATGAGTAAATACTTTCACTCGGTTGAGCTTAAAGCCGACTTGTGCTGCGGATGCACCAACTGCCTAAAGCGCTGTCCCACAGAGGCAATCAGGGTTCACGGAGGCAAGGCAAAAATCCTTTCGGAGCGGTGTATAGACTGCGGCGAGTGCATAAGAATTTGCCCCCACCACGCAAAAACGGCTCACAGCACGACCTTTGATGAAATTAAAAAGTATAAATACAGAGTAGCTATTCCCGCGCCGGCGCTGTTCGGACAGTTCAATCACCTCGACAATATCGACATCGTTTTGACGGGACTTAAAAAAATCGGCTTTGACAGCGTCTTTGAGGTATCAAGAGGCGCGGAGCTTGTGAGCGAGGCAACAAGAAAGCTGATTAAGGAGAACAAGCTGAAAAAGCCTATCATCAGCTCGGCATGCCCGGCTGTTGTCCGCTTAATAAAAATCAGGTTCCCCGAGCTTTGCAATAACGTAATGCCGCTTAAGGCTCCAATGGAAGTATCGGCAAAAATCGCAAGGCAGGAGGCAAGGGAGGCTACGGGACTTCCCGACGAGGATATCGGCGTGTTCTTTATCACACCGTGCCCGGCTAAGGTAACGGAGGTCCATTCTCCGAACTACGCCGAGAGATCAGCGGTCAACGGAGCGATCGCAATCTCAAAAATCTATCCCGAGCTCACTCACGCAATGGATCACCTCGATGAGGTCGAAACGATCGCCCACTCCGGACTTATGGGAATCGGCTGGGCTACCTCCGGCGGAGAAGCGGCGGCTATGCTCGGCGACAAGTACCTCGCGGCGGACGGAATCGAAAACGTTATCCGCGTGCTCGAGGAGCTGGAGGACGACCACATCCGCGACGTTGAGTTTATTGAGCTCAACGCCTGCTCGGGCGGCTGCGTCGGCGGCGTGCTCACGGTTGAAAACCCGTATGTGGCTCAGGCAAGGATCCATACACTCAGAAAATATATGCCCGTTTCCATGAACCATCTTGAGGAGCGTCAGCTCGATATGATGATGTGGGAAAACGAGCTTGAATATGACGCGGATATCTTCAGGCTGGATGAGGATATCGTTAAGGCTATGAGCATGATGGCTGAAATGGAGGAAATACTATCGGGACTTCCCGGGCTTGACTGCGGCTCCTGCGGAGCGCCTACCTGCCGCGCAATGGCGGAGGATATGGTTAGGGGCAAGGCTAAGGAGAGCGACTGTATCCACCGCCTGAAAGCCAAAATCCAGAATGTTTATGACCAGTTGAAGAATACAATATAAATATGTAGGGGCGACCATTGGTCGCCCGGGCTTGCAATGCAAGCCCCTACGGATCGAAAATCAGGAAGGTGAAGTATGACAGTACAGGAATTCGCTGATAAATTAAATCTTAAAATACTAACGGGCGACGAGCTTGAACGTGAAATCAAGGATTGCTATATCGGAGATTTGCTCAGCTGGGTAATGGGCAGAGCGCCGTCTGACAGCGCGTGGCTGACCGTTATGGGCAACATTAACTCAATAGCGGTTGCCACTCTTGCGGATGTGAGCTGTATTGTCCTTGTTGAAAACGCTCCGCTTGACGCAAACGCAAAGCAAAAGGCTGAGATACACGGCGTAAATATTCTTTCAACCGCCGAGAACAGCTACAGCATAGCCAAAAAGCTGAGCGCACTGATTTGACCGCGGTATGAAGTATTTTTACGACCTACACCTTCATTCCTGTCTTTCGCCCTGCGGCGACGACGATATGACTCCGAACAATATCACGGGTATGGCAAAGCTTTTGGGGCTGGATGTTATCGCTCTGACCGACCACAATTCCTGCCTAAACTGCGAGGCTACAATGAAGGCAGGGGAGGAAAACGGCGTTCTTGTTATCCCCGGAATGGAGCTTACCACAAGCGAGGATATCCACGCGGTTTGCCTGTTCCCGACGCTTGAACGCGCGCTTGACTGGAACGAGTATGTTGACGCTAACAGGATAAAAGTAAAGAACAAAGCGGAAATTTACGGCAGACAGGTCATTATGAACGCGCTCGACGAGGAAATCGGAGAGGTTGAGCATTTGCTTTTGCCCGCTACCTTTATCAGCATTATGGACGCGTATAAAAAGGCAAAGGAGTTCGGCGGGATCTGCTATCCGGCGCATATCGACCGCGACAGCCTTTCTATCCTTTCGGTGCTCGGAGAGATCGATCCGTACTGCGGATTTGCCGCAGCGGAGGTCGCCGACAAGTCAAAGCTTCCCGGGCTGAGGCTCAAGCACGAAATACTAAATTCGCTCAACATCGTTACAAGCTCGGACGCACACTACCTTGAAAATATGCGCGACGCCGAGAATACCCTTGAGCTTGAATCGCTCAGCGCGGAAAATGTGATTTCTTTGCTTGATTCGCGTTTATAAAATTTTTATAAAAACCAAAAAAACGGCATTTTCGCCGCATTATACAAACATGTACAAAAATGCAAAATGCTTCGACAAGGGGTACATTTTGCTTAAAGAAACAAATAATTGCTATATTTTGCCTGATCCGGTCAAAATTATGTCGGAATTTAACATGAAAAAGGTAAATTTCTTATAGACTTTGCAGCGGATTTATGATATAATACAGTTTAATGACTGTGCGATTGAACTATACCTTTTTATGTACATTTGACAAAAGATGCCACATTTCTTTTTTGTGCAGGATTAGACAAAAAGCACAAAACTTATTCAGGGAGGAAAAACGATGCAAAAGAAAATCAGCAGTATTCCCTTTGCGGGAACGCCTGAGCAGGAAGCAAAGCTAAAGGAAGCTATTGCCCGCAACATTGACGATCCGGGCGCGGTAATGCCTGTATTACAGGAAGCGCAGGAGATCTACGGTTATCTTCCGATCGAGGTTCAGAAGATGGTTGCAGAGGGACTCAATGTTCCGCTTGAGGAGGTTTACGGCGTATCAACCTTCTACTCTCAGTTTGCGCTCTCGCCAAAAGGAAAGTACAACATCTCTGTATGTCTCGGTACAGCCTGCTATGTAAAGGGCTCCGGCGACATTCTCAACAAGCTTTCCGAGGAGCTCGGAATCGGAGCGGAGGAATGTACCCCCGACGGTAAATTCTCGCTCACAGCCTGCCGCTGCATTGGCGCATGCGGACTGGCTCCTGTTATCACCGTTAACGACGACGTTTACGGCAGACTTACTGTTGAGGATGTTCCGTACATTATTAACAAATACAAAGAATCATAATGCGTGAATTGTCTTTGAATGTCATGGATGTGGCGCAGAACTCAGTTAGAGCAGACGCCGGTCTTGTGACAATCACGGTCACCGAAAGTGACAAAAGCGATTCGCTTACCATATCCATTGCCGACGACGGCTGCGGTATGACAGAGGAACAGGTAAGTCAGGTTATTGACCCGTTTTTTACTACCCGAACCACCCGCAAGGTGGGGCTTGGGGTTCCGCTTTTCAAGCTCTCCGCCGAGCAAACAGGCGGAAGCTTTGACATTAAGTCAGAGCTTGGAAAGGGCACGGTAACAACCGCCTCTTATGTAAAAAGCCATGTTGACATGACGCCGCTGGGCGACATAAACTCAACGGTTTCAATTTTAATAAGATGCAATCCCGACATTGACTTTGTGTTTACCCGTACAACCGACAAAGGTTCGTTTACCCTTGACACGCGCGAGCTGCGCGTGGTGCTTGAGGGCGTGCCGCTCGACACGCCCGACGTGTTGGAATGGATAGAGCAATACTTGAAAGAAAATACCGAAAATATATACGGAGGTGCAGAATTATGAAATCTTTAGCCGAATTAAAGGCGATCAGAGATAGGGCAAGAGCCGAAATCGATCTCAGAAAGGAAAACCCCAATGCCGCTCGCGTATTGGTTGGTATGGCTACCTGCGGAATCGCAGCGGGCGCAAGACCCGTTTTAAACGCTTTTGTTGAGGAAATCGCAAAGCGCGGCCTTACCGAAGATATCACCGTTACCCAGACAGGATGTATCGGCATTTGCCAGTACGAGCCTGTTGTAGAAATTGAAATCCCGGGCGAGGACAAGGTTACTTATGTAAAGGTAGCTCCCGAAATGGTGCCGAAAATCGTTAACGACCACCTTGTAAACAAGAACGTGGTTACAGAGTACACAATCGGCGCGATATCTAAATAAGGAGGAAAATAATGTATCGTTCTAATGTGCTTGTTTGCGGCGGTACCGGTTGTACCTCCTCAAACAGCTTGACAATTGTTAACAAGCTTAAGGAAGAGATTGAAAGACAGGGACTTCAAGACGAGGTTAACGTTATTACCACAGGCTGCTTTGGTCTTTGCGCTCTTGGTCCTATCATGGTAGTATATCCCGAGGGCAGCTTCTATTCAATGGTTAAGGTTGAGGATATCCCCGAAATCGTTGAGGAGCACCTTCTCAAGGGCAGGATCGTAACAAGACTTCTTTATCAGGAGACAGTTGAGGAGGACACTATCAAGTCACTCAACAAGACCGCTTTCTACGAAAAGCAAAAGCGTGTTGCTCTGCGTAACTGCGGCGTTATCGATCCCGAAAAGATTGACGACTATATCGCTCAGGACGGTTATGCCGCTCTGGGTAAGGTACTTACCGAAATGAAACCCGAGGAAGTTATCCAGACTATCCTCGATTCAGGGCTGCGCGGACGCGGCGGCGCAGGCTTCCCCACAGGATTGAAGTGGAAGTTTGCCGCTGCAAACGACGCTGACCAGAAATATGTATGCTGTAACGCTGACGAAGGCGACCCGGGCGCGTTCATGGACCGTTCCGTTCTGGAGGGCGACCCCCACGCTGTTCTTGAAGCAATGGCTATTGCGGGCTACGCGATCGGCGCTTCACAGGGTTACATCTACGTTCGTGCCGAGTATCCTATCGCCGTAAAGCGTCTGCAGATCGCTATCGAGCAGGCTCACGAATACGGCCTCTTGGGTGAGGACATCTTCGGCACAGGCTTCAACTTTGATATCAAGCTCCGTCTCGGCGCAGGCGCGTTCGTATGCGGTGAGGAGACCTCGCTTATGACTTCAATCGAAGGCAAGCGCGGCGAGCCCCGTCCCCGTCCTCCGTTCCCCGCTGTTAAGGGACTTTATCAGAAGCCCACGATCCTCAACAACGTTGAAACCTACGCAAACATCGCTCAGATCATCCTCAAGGGCGCTGACTGGTTCGCTTCAATGGGTACCGAAAAGAGCAAGGGTACAAAGGTATTCGCTCTCGGCGGTAAGATCAACCACACCGGTCTTGTTGAGATCCCCATGGGTACCACTCTCCGCGAAATCGTATTCGAAATCGGCGGCGGTATCCCCAACGGCAAAAAGTTTAAGGCGGCTCAGACAGGCGGTCCTTCCGGCGGATGTATCCCCGAGGAACACCTTGACGTTCCGATCGACTATGATAACCTCCTTGCCATCGGCTCAATGATGGGCTCCGGCGGACTTATTGTAATGGACGAGGACAACTGTATGGTTGACGTTGCCAAGTTCTTCCTTGAGTTCACCGTTGACGAGAGCTGCGGTAAGTGTACACCGTGCCGTATAGGTACAAAGAGACTTCTTGAGATGCTCGAGAAAATCACAAACGGTCAGGGCACAATGGAAATGATCGACGAGATGGAAGAGCTCTGCTACTACATCAAGGCCAACTCACTTTGCGGCCTCGGTCAGACAGCTCCCAACCCCGTTCTTTCAACTCTCCGCTACTTCAAGGACGAGTATATTTCTCACATCGTTGACAAAAAATGTCCCGCTGCTGTTTGTAAGAACCTTCTTGAGTTCACAATCGACAAGGATAAGTGTATCGGCTGCGGCATGTGCGCAAGAAAGTGTCCTGCTTCCGCGATCGCGGTTACTGACTACACAGCACCCGGCAAGAAGAAGCCCGCTTACGCTATCGACACCGAAAAGTGCGTGAAGTGCGGCGCTTGCATGGAAACCTGTAAGTTTAAAGCAATTTCTAAAGGCTAAAGAAAGGAGATATTAATATGGAAATGTTGAATATTAAAATCAACGGTAAAGACTATCAAGTCGAGAAAAATACTACTATTCTTGAAGCCTGCCATCAGTTCGGTATCAAAATTCCGACACTTTGCTATTTAAAAGATATCAATGAAATCGGCGCGTGCCGTATGTGTCTTTGCGAGGTTAAGGGCGCAAGAAGTTTAGTTGCTGCCTGCGTTTATCCCATCGACCGCGAGGGCACCGAAATCTTTACAAATACACCCCAGATCCAGAAGTACAGAAAGACTAACCTTGAGCTTCTGCTTTCAAATCACGATAAAAAATGTCTCTCCTGCCCCAGAAGCAACAGCTGCGAGCTTCAGCAGCTCTGCCTTGAGTACGGCGTAGACGAAACCAAGTTCGCAGGCGAGGAAACTCACTACGACGAGGATCACAGCACTCTGCACCTCGTTCGCAACAACAACAAGTGTATCCTTTGCCGCCGCTGCGTTGCCGCTTGTAAGCAGCAGTACGTATCAGTAATCGGCGCAAACAACCGCGGCTTTGACACCGTTATCAGCTGCGCGTTCGATCAGGAGCTTAACAACGTAAGCTGCGTAAGCTGCGGTCAGTGTACCGTAGTTTGCCCCACAGGCGCGCTTGTTGAGCGTGACGATACCGACAAGGTATTTGAGGCTATCGCCGATCCCACAAAGCACGTTGTTGTTCACACCGCTCCTTCGATCCGCGCTACCCTCGGCGAGTGCTTCGATATGCCTATCGGCACAAACGTAAAGGGCAAAATGGCTGCGGCTCTGAGAATGCTCGGTTTTGACAAGGTATTTGACACCAACTTCGGCGCCGACCTCACAATCATGGAGGAAGGCACAGAGTTCATTCAGCGCGTTAAGAACGGCGGAACTCTCCCGATGATCACATCATGCTCACCCGGCTGGGTCAAGTTCTGTGAGCACTATTATCCCGACCTCATTCCTCACCTCTCAACCTGTAAGTCACCCCAGCAGATGCAGGGCGCTATGATCAAGTCCTACTACGCTGAGAAGGCAGGCATCGATCCCAAGGATATCGTTGTTGTATCGGTAATGCCCTGCGTAGCAAAGAAGTTTGAGATCAAGCGTGACGATCAGGGACACGACGGAATGCAGGATAACGACATTTCAATCACAACCCGTGAGCTCGCAAAGATGATCAAGAAAGCCGGCATCCAGTTCACATCGCTTCCCGATGAGGACTTCGATCCCATCATGGGCATCGGCTCAGGCGCGGGCACTATCTTCGGCGCAACAGGCGGCGTTATGGAGGCTGCTCTCCGTACAGTTGCCGACGTTCTCACAGGCGAGGACCTCGAGAGCGTTGACTACACCGAGGTAAGAGGTACAGACGACATCAAGGAAGCTACCTACGACGTTGCAGGTATGGAGGTCAAGGTTGCCGTTACATCAGGTCTTAAGAATGCCGCTAAGCTTCTTGACCAGATCAGAGCAGGCGAGTCTCCCTATCAGTTCATCGAGGTAATGTGCTGTCCCGGCGGCTGTGTAAACGGCGGCGGTCAGCCCATCCAGCCCGGTCATGTAAGAAACTTCACAGACCTCAAGGCTATGCGTGCCAAGGCTCTCTACGAGGACGATCTCGACCTCGAGTACAGAAAGTCTCACGACAACCCCGAAATCAAGGCTATCTACGACGAGTATCTTGAAACTCCCGGCTCGCACAAGGCTCACGAGCTTCTCCATACTTCGTATGTAAAAAGAGAAAAATTATAATTTTCCCTGAATAATCAGGAGTCGGCTCAGTGAGTCGGCTCCTTTTTTAGGATTCCTCGGCTGCGCTCGAAATGACATTGTGCGATGTAGGGACGACCCTCGCGGTCGCCCGCAAATAGGAAACGTCATTTTTCTAAAATAAAATCGGTTTAAAAGGATAACACGGTTCGCCGTCTTGCAATGCAAGCCCCTACAATTGAAGTCGGCTCCTTTTTATCACTTTTAACCCACAAAAAAACCTGCCCGAAGGCAGGTCCTCAGAAAGGCTTAAATCCTTTATTCTCAGTTTCCTTAATGTGATTTCGAAGCACCATGTTGATGTACTGCGAAAAAGAACGGTCGTCCCGTTCGCTGTATTCCTTAATTTTTTGAACGATATCTTCGTCAAGGGTAATGCTTACATTATCTTTTAAAGGTTTCATGAGAAATCATCCTTAACTACTATTTTTATTTAATTATACAAAAAATTACAGTATTTGACCTCAAAATCTCATAAAACAGCATAAAATACTACTGTGCAAAAAGAAAAACAGGGGCATAAAACCCCTGTTACTGTTCCTCTGCCAACGCCTTTTCTTTTTTAGCGATATGCTGTTTTAAAACCATGTTGATGTATTGCGAAAAGGATCTGTCGTCCTGTTCACTCAAAATTTTAATCTGATGTACAATATCATCGTCAAGAGTTATGCTCACCTTGATTTTTAACGGTTTCATGATTACCCTCCATATTATTGTATATTTCGACTATTTATACATAATTAGCAACGAGCATAGCCATATTAATTTAGTAAATATTATTATAATAAAAACTGAGCTCTAATATATACAAATCATATAAAGTAGGACAAAATACTACTGAAATACCGAGACGTTTGATGATTCTATATTTTTGAAACGGTAAATAATGACAAAAAATTATAGGCTATTTGCAAAAATAACATTTTCTCATATGTTTGTACAAATGGGAATCTAAACTATTAATAAGTTTACTATAGTACACATTACCGCTTTCTGTCAAGTTAAAATTTTGGTTTTTTATTAAATTATATGCAAAAAGCTGCCGTTAATTCACGGCAGCTTTTTTGTAGACGAAAAGGACAAATTCTATTTCTGTGGATAATTTTTCAAGCGCTTCAAGCCGTTTCATGCCCTCTGACGGGGTGTGATAATAGTACGGCGTCATCTGAAAAAGCGCGCTTATATCCTCTTTTGTTGAAAGTTTGAGCTCGCTTTTTACCCTGACCGTGTCAGTCAGCAGCAGGGAGGAGGTTTGGGGCGGTTTTTCGTCGTTGTAATAAGGCTCACTATAGAGCACATTTTTTAGACCGAAAAGGTGATTTTTGCCCGGAACAGCAGTGATAATCACTCCGTTGTCTTTCAAAACGCGTAAAAATTCCGCTTCGTGGAAGGGCGCAAACAGATGAAAGGCAAAATCCACGCTGTTATTTCTCACGGGAACGGACGCGATGTTGGCTACAAAAAACTCTGCGCCGCACTTCCGCTTTGCCGCAAGCCTTACCATGTTTTTTGATATGTCAAAGCCGTAAAAGCTTCGGCTCAGGCGTTTTGTAAGGTAATCGGTGTAGTAGCCCTCACCGCAGCAAATGTCAAGAACAGCGTCGCCGTCCTTTGAATATTTTTCGGCGCAGCCGCAAATTGCTTCGGCAAGCGGTGAGTACCAACCCTTGTTCAAGCAAGTTGACGTAGCCTTCTTTTGCAATATCAAAGCTGTGATTGTTTTCGCAAAATAATCTGCGCGGCTCAGCGTTCAGTCCGCCGCCGCATACGGGACATTTAAGTATATTCATATGATTCTCCGTTTAATTGAGTTGATATTATTATATATGAAAACGCGCGTATTGTCCACAAAAACCTCTCTTTTTGCAACTTACCGCAAAACCTGTTGCCAAAAGCGGAACTATGAAGGATATTAACGCGGCGGTTATCAACCGGTTCAACTATTACCTCAAAAGCGAGGGAACTCTCAATATTCAGCCGCAGTATTGATCAAAAAACAAAGTCAAAGAGTTAAAATATATTAAACACTAATTGAAATATCGTAGGGGCGAACCTGCGTGTTCGCCCTTGAACCGACGTTCGTTTACGTCCGGTTGCTCCTGTAAAAACAAAGGTTTAATCTACGTTCTATGGCGCACACATGGGTGCGCCACTACGTAATTTCAGAAAGCCATACCTCATATTTGACAATCATAAAACAGAAAACTTTGTTTTTCATATTTTTTTGCAAGAAAATCTACAAAAGACTATAAAAGTGATAAAAAGATATAGACATTCAGATTAAATCTTGTTATAATTATCTTAAAAGCACAAATATTATACTGACAGGAGGTTATACAATGAAACAATTTAAAAAAGCATTGTCTGTTTTTTTATAGCTGGTTCTGATTCTCAGCGCGTTCAGCGTGCTGCCTGTTTCGGCGGCGCGGCTTGATGAGTCTGTTCAGGAC
>OMXW01000071.1 GCA_900315085.1 uncultured Eubacteriales bacterium | reverse complement strand
GCCGAATGGTGCGCGAGGGATATATCGAGAAAATCGGTCAAAGCGGAATAAAAATAATCGACGCCGCCGGTCTGGCAGCGTTGGTTGAGGAGTAAAAAAGCAGGAACGGCTGTGCCGCTCCTGCTTTTTTAGTGGATAATTGTAGGGGCGACCATTGGTCGCCCGCGGATAGGAAATATTGTTTTCCTGTATAAAATCGATGTGATAGGATAACACGGTTCGCAGGCGTGCAATGCACACCCCTACAATTATAGTGAAAAAAGATTAGAAGCCGTTAGGGATAGGGCACAAATAAACTAAACATAGTTCCTATTGCCCTCACGGCTTCCGAATTTTCTAATCTGTCTCGCGAAATGCCGACATTCCCTTACTAACCGACATCAAGTACGCGAAGTGAATTAGTCTTCGTAGGGAACGAAGTCTTCTTTGCCAACGCCGCAAACGGGGCAGCACCAATCGTCGGGGATATCCTCAAACGCTGTGCCGGGAGCGATACCGCCGTCGGGATCGCCCTCAGCGGGGTCATAGATGTAGCCGCAAGGCTCGCACATATATTTCATTGCGAATTCTCCTTTCATTATTTTTATTCTGTACCGCAGTTCTGCGGTTTTTTTTATTATACTGTATATCCTGCCCTTAGTCAAGCAATATATACAAATTATTCCTTGGTTTCCCTGCTTGAAATGAACATAAAGTCAACAAGAGTTTGTTTAAGCTTGAAATTTTCGCCGTTTATTGTGATTTCCGGTTTTGAATCCGAGGTGTACTCGCAGCCGTAAACCGAGAAATCACCCAAGCCCTCGCACTCATATTTTTCAGGCTCGGCGCCGTTGAACATCAGATTCGCGTTGGCAAGCTTTGTTGCAAAGAAAATCATCTGGTTTTTGCTGTGCTTGTTGCGGATTCTCATAACGCGCACGTTGGTGTCGCGGCTTTTGACATTTGGAATAGGGTAAATCTTCTTGTAGCTTATCAGCGAGGCGTGCAGGTCAATTGAGGTGTAGCGCTTGCGGTACTTGTTGTATACCGCGGGACGGATCATATCGTCAAGGTAAAACTTTGCAAGCACAAAGGTTTCCTTTTCGTTGTCGGTCAGAATCCCCAGCACCTCGTGAGCGGTTTCGGGGTTTTCGGATTTTTCGTCGTTGACCTCGTCCTCAATGCTCTTGTAGCGCGCTCCGTTTACGCAGATCACCGTGACTATCATAATCAGAATAATCGCGATCGGAATCAGCGACAGACACAGCAAGTCAACAAGAAAATTGATGTGCCACGCGTCGGTGCGGCCGTGGTTAAACAACAGCATAATAAATATGAAGGTGTAAATCGGTATTCCGACGGATAGCGCGATAATCGCGTTGCGCCTCAGCTTTTTGTTTCTGTCCATAAAATTAGTCCTTAATTATTTTTGGCGGATTACAGCAGATGTGCTCTGAGATAGTCGCCGTCCTGACTGCAAAGATAGGCGGGAGCGATGTCAAACAGCGTCTTTGCGCCGCATGCGCCTTCGCTGTTAAGTCTTGCGGCAGCTCTTGCGCACGCAAGAAGAACCGAACCTGTGAACTCGGGGTTGGAGTCGAGCTTGAGGCTGTACTCAATAACGTGACCTTTGCCCTCGCTTGTTGTGCCGGAGTAAATTACCGAGCCGCCGTGGGGAAGTCCGCTGTGCTCAGCCTTCATTTCCTCGGCCGAGATAAAGTGTACGGTTGTGTCGTAGTCTGAGAAGTAGTTGGGCATTGTCTTGATTTCGTTCTCAATACGCTCAAGGTCTGCGCCGTCTTCTGCAACAACAAAGCACTCGCGTGTGTGCTTTTCGCGTGTGGTGAGGGTGGGGTTCTCGCCGTTTCTTACTCTGTCAAGAGCCTCGGGAACGGGAATTGTGTACTGGCGCGCGTCAACTACGCCCTCAATTCTGCGAACAGCGTCCGAGTGCCCCTGGCTTACGCCCTTGCCCCAGAATGTGTAGTCCTTGCCGTCGGGAAGGACAGCGGTCGCGTATACTCTGCTCAGCGAGAACATGCCCGGGTCCCAGCCGCAGGAGATAATTCCAACCTTGCCTGCCGCCTTTGCCGCCTTGTCAACGTTCGCAAAATGCTCGGGTACCCTTGCGTGGGTGTCAAACGAGTCGATTACGTTGTACATTGCGGCGTATTTTGGAGTCATAACGGGGAGGTCGGTTGCGCTTCCGCCGCAGATTACCAGTACGTCAAGGTCTTCCTTGCCTGTGTCAAGGTCTGCCGTGCTCTTTACGGGCACGTTTTCGGTGTTGATTTTAAGAGTAGAGGGGTCGCGGCGGGTGTATACCGCAACAAGCTCCATATCGTCATTTTTTTTGATTGCGGCTTCTACGCCTCTTCCAAGGTTGCCGTATCCCAAAATACCAATTTTATACATTTTATTTCCTCCTTATTTTAATTCGCGTACTTAACGTTTGCTGTTAGATGCTGTTTTCTCTTTCGCGAGAATACGAAATCTAAATCATACTGTGAGGGCAATGGGAACAATGTTTAGTTGTTTGTTTCCCTTACTAACGTTTTCATAATAATGGTAGGGTACGGTCTTGACCGTACCGCCGGCTATGAACAAACGTATTGTTTTCAATCTCGGTTCGGTCAAGGCCGAACCCTGCAGGTGTTAATCACTTATCTTAAGACTGATATCAAACGCAGTGACCGAATGGGTGATAGCGCCCATTGAAATTATGTCAACGCCTGTTTCGGCAATATCGCGCAGGGTTTCGTCGGTGATTCCGCCGCTTGCTTCAAGCATTGCCTGACCGTTTGTGATTTCAACAGCCTCGCGCATCATCTCACAGCTCATGTTGTCGAGCATGATTACGTCTACCTTTGCCTCAAGCGCCTGCCTGAGCTCGTCGAGGTTGCGCACCTCGAGCTCGATTTTGGTCATATGACCGAGCTTTGATTTGAGCTTTGCAACGGCGTTTTTGATTCCGCCGCCGGCGTCAACGTGATTGTCCTTGAGCATAGCCGCGTCGCTGAGGTTGTAGCGGTGGTTTCTGCCGCCGCCGACGGTGACCGCGTATTTTTGCAGCGGACGCATACCCGGCAGAGTTTTGCGCGTGTCGGCAATTGAAGCCTTTGTGCCCTTGATGATCTCAACCGCGCGGTTTGTTGCGGTCGCAATTCCGCTCATGTGCTGAATAAGGTTGAGCGCGGTGCGCTCGCCTTTAAGCAGAGCGCGTGTCTTGCCGTGGATCTCGGCAATGATATCGCCCTTTTTCAGCTTGTCGCCGTCGTGCTTGTATACCTTAGCCTCAAAGCCCTGCGGCTGTAAAATCTCAAAAACTCTGAGCGCTATGTCGATTCCGCACAGAACGCCGTCGCTTTTTGCGAGGAAACGCGCGGAATTTTCCTGCTGCTCGTCAATCAGATAATCGGTTGTGGTGTCGAGGTAGTTGATGTCCTCAAGCAGCGCGGTTTTGATGATGTTGTCAACGTAAATGGGGTTAATCATTGTTGCCCTCCCTAACTTCGTCCAGGATTATGCTTGCCACTACGGCAATGCTCTTGGCTTCTACTAAATCGGAGCTGATTTCATAGCTTTCGCCGAACAGCTCGCGGATAATTTCTTCAACCTTGCGGTAGCTTTCCTCGTATTTTTCGGGCTTCGGCAGCACAAAATATGCGTCCTGCAATATCTCGCGGATCTGCGAGCGGAAGCCGTGAGGCATTTTTTTGCCCCTGATCGGGCGGTGGGCAGGCTCAAGTCCGAGCGGCTTTCTGCCGTACTTGTTGAGCTTGCGCGTGATGTCCTCAGCCGCCGAGCGCGAATATACAAGCGCCTCAAGCAGTGAGTTGCTTGCAAGTCTGTTTGCGCCGTGAACGCCCGTGTGAGCACATTCGCCCGCGGCGTATAGTCCGTCAATTGAGGTGCGCGCGTCGAGGTCGGTGTCGATTCCGCCCATCAGATAGTGCTGACATGGGAACACGGGGATCCTGTCCTTTGTTATGTCAACGCCCTCCTCAAGACATCTTCCGTAAATCAGCGGAAAACGCTCGCGCACAAAGTCCGCAGGTTTGTGGGTTATGTCAAGATAAAAGTTTTCGCTGCCTGTTCTGATAGCCTCGCGCGCAACCGCGTTTGATACAACGTCGCGCGGAGCAAGCTCGCCGCGCTTGTCGTAGTTGTGCGCGAACCGCTCGCCGTGGCAGTTGAGCAGCACGGCTCCCTCGCCTCTGACAGCCTCGCTGATCAAAAAGCGTTCCCTGCCCTTGTCGGCGGCGAATGCGGTGGGGTGGAACTGAACGCGCGACAGGTGGCGGATTTTCGCTCCCAGCATGTAGGCAAAGGCAATTCCGTCGCCCGTTGCGATCGCGGAGTTCGTGGTGTATTTGTAAACCCTGCCTATGCCGCCCGTGCAGAGCAGACAGTAGTTGCAGCCGAAGTACAGGCTTTTTCCGTCTTTAAGAATACTAAGATAAAAGCCGCCTAGCACCTTGTGCATAGAATAGAGAAGAGCGTTTTCAAGAATGTCAACGTTTTCTCTTTTGCGAACCGCGTCAATCAGACCGTCGGTTATCGCCTTTCCGGTGCTGTCTCTGTGGTGTACGATGCGGTGCCTGCTGTGACCTGCCTCAAGCGTCTTGCAAAGGGTTCCGTCCTCGTTTTTGTCAAAGTCAACGCCCAGCTCCTTGATTCTCAGAACATCGGCGGGGCCTTCCTTAACTAATTTTTCAACCGCGTTCAGGCGGTTCTTGTATTTGCCGGCGACAAGTGTGTCGGTGATGTGAAGCTTGTAGTTGTCGTGAATCGTGTCAAGCACACAGGCTACTCCGCCCTGCGCCAATGAGCTGTTCGAAAGACTAAGCTCGCGCTTTGATATAAGCAGCACGCTCACGTTTTCGGGAAAATTAAGCGCGGCGTACAGTCCTGCCGCTCCTGTTCCCACAATAACAACGTCGTATCGTTTGTCCATAAATAATTCCTCAATTTCAAATTACGGCATTTACAAATTTCGCCGAATATATTATACTATAAATGCTCCGATTAGTAAATAATAAAAAATAAAAAGTTTTTATTTTTTATTAGTGGTTAATGGTTAGTTTTGGTCGTGCAGAGTTAATATTGGCGTAATGGTGATGAATTAAAACCGTAGGGTTCGGTCTTGACCGAATCGAGGTTGAAAACAATATGTCTGTTCATAGCCTGCGGTACGGTCAAGACAGTACCCTACAATATTAGTGTGTAGTGGTTAGAAGCTGTTTCAAATAGGGTGCAAATAAACCAAACGCAGTTTCCATTGCCCTCACAGTATGAATTAGATTTCGTATTCTCGCGAAACATAAAACGTAATTTAACAACAAACGTTAAGTACGCGAAGTAAAAAACTCGCGAAACATAAAACGTAATTTAACAACAAACGTTAAGTACGCGAAGTAAAAAACTCGCAAAACACCGACATCATCAAGATAACCGACATCAAGAATGCGAAGTGAATAATATGATTAGTAATGAAGAAAAGATAACACAGGCGCTGCTTGTCAGCGTGGACACAGGCGGATTTGACGCGGAGGCGTCGCTTGACGAGCTGTTTGAGCTTGTAAAGAGCGCGGGCGCGGAGCCTGTATTGGCGGTCACTCAGAAGCTTCAAAAGCCTGAAACCGCAACATTTGTGGGCAGCGGCAAGCTGGAGGAAATCAAGCAGATTTGCGCCGAGCGCGAAATAGATTTGATCGTAGTTGACAGCGAGCTGAGCCCCACTCAGATACGAAACATAGAAAACGAAACCGATGTCAGAGTTGTTGACCGCACAACGCTGATCCTTGATATCTTCGCCCTGCGCGCAAAGAGCAAGGAGGGCAAGCTGCAGGTTGAGCTGGCACAGCTGAAATACACACTGCCTCGCCTTACGGGTAAGGGAATCGAGATGTCGCGTCTGGGCGGCGGAATCGGTACAAGAGGTCCCGGTGAGACAAAAATCGAGACCGACCGCCGACACATCAGACGCAGAATGGAAACGCTGAAAGCAGAGCTTGCCGAGGTTGAAAAGCACCGCGATATGCTGCGTCGTCGCCGCGAAAAGGACGGAGTTATAACCTGCGCGATCGTAGGCTATACAAACGCGGGCAAGAGCACGCTGATGAATACTTTGACCGACGCGGGCGTGCTTGCTCAGGATAAGCTGTTCGCTACGCTCGACCCGACCTCGCGCGCACTCAAGCTGCCGAGCGGAGTCAGCGTAATGCTGATTGATACCGTAGGACTTGTGCGCAGACTGCCTCACCACCTTGTTGAAGCGTTCCGCTCAACGCTTGAGGAGGCGGCTCAGTCGGACATCATTATCAACCTCTGCGACGCGTCAAGCGACGAGGCAAGGGTCCACCTTGCGGTTACAAACGAGCTGCTGGAGTCGCTCGGCTGCGGCGATACGCCGATTATCACCGTGCTAAATAAGTGCGATTTGCTCGACGGCAGCCTGATGGCTCAGGACTTTGAGAGCTACATCAAAATAAGCGCGAAAACGGGCGAGGGACTTGATAATCTGCTGCAGGCGGTCGAGGATAATCTGCCCGTCAGAATGAAGCGAGTTACACTGCTTGTGCCGTTCTCGCAGGGCGGGCTGGTGAGCGAAATCAGAGAAAAAGGTACGCTTATCTCGGAGGAATACCTCGCCGAAGGAACAAGGGTTGAGGCGATTATTGACGAAATATTGTACTCTAAGGCAAAAGACTTTGAAATATAAAGGGGTTAAGTTATGGAAGGAATTTTATCATTCGATTTTTCAATCCTCAATTGGATCCAGGACACTCTGAGGTGCGGATTTATGGACGTGCTGATGGCTGTTTTCAGCTATCTCGGTGAATGGGGCGCGGTTTGGATCGTGCTCGGAGTTGCGATGCTGTTTCCAAAAAAGACAAGAGCTACCGGCGCTATTCTCCTCGCGGCACTTATTCTGTGCACACTTGTCGGAGAGGTGACAATCAAAAATATCGTCGCAAGACCAAGACCGTTTACCTACAACGATTTTCCGTTAATTATCAAGGCCCCGAGCGGCTACAGCTTCCCGTCGGTACATTCGTGCATCGCGTTTTCATCGGCGGTTATTCTGCTTGTGCGCGACCGCAGATTCGGAATCCCCGCATTGTTTTTGGCGGCGCTGATTGCCTTTTCAAGACTGTATAACTATGTCCATTTTCCGACGGACGTTTTCTGCGGAATAATCCTCGGAATTATATGCGCGGTCGTTACGCTGTTTGTTTTCAAGAAAACAGGCTTGACGGAAAAGCTTTCTAAGAATTAAGATGTTCGGTGGGAAATCACGTGTTGAAAGGGATAAAATAATGAAAAAGATAATCAGCATAATATTCACAGGCGCGCTTGCGGTATCGATCTGTGCCGCAACGGCAGGCTGCGGCGAAAAAATATCGAACACAGCCGAAACGACAATGCCTGCCGCAACAACTCAGGCGGCGGAAAGCAGTCAGAACCAGACATCGCAGGCAAGCACGGATAATACCGAACCGACCACTGTCAGCGGTTCCCAGCCCTCGACCTCGCAGTCAAGCGGTCAGAGCGGTCCCGGAATAACAGAGGAAGAGGCAAAACAGAAAGCGTTACAGGAAAAATCAAACGAGTATAAAGTATCAAACTGCGCACTTGCTTCTGACGAAAGCGGCAACAGCGTATGGGCGGTAACTCTCCAATCCGATAAAGATCCCTTAGTTTACGTTTACTATGTAAGACAGGACAAATGTATCCTCGCGTATGCCGACGATAAAAAAGAATAAATAACCGCGCCTCCGCATATAATACCTTATCAAAAAAGGATTATAAGCGGAGGATTTTTTATGTTAACAGCGTTAAGTGTAAAAATGGCGGAACGGCCTGCGGGT
>OMXW01000118.1 GCA_900315085.1 uncultured Eubacteriales bacterium | reverse complement strand
GCGCCTCCGCATATAATACCTTATCAAAAAAGGATTATAAGCGGAGGATTTTTTATGTTAACAGCGTTAAGTGTAAAAATGGCGGAACGGCCTGCGGGTATCAAAGGAATAGCGCATAAACTAAAGCGTGACAAAATACAGATAAACGTTCTTGAATCGCGCGGAGTAGCCCTCAAGCACGTCACATACATAAGCTACAGCGGACAGGTTAAGCTTGATAAAACGGACAAAATCATCGGTTCCCAGCGTTCACGCCTATTGTGCTCGGATAAGCTTATTTTTCCGCACCACAGCGGCTACAAGCGTTTTTCGTCGCCGAGCTTTTCCGCGCGGCTCTGCACCAATACAGCGCTCTCCATTTTGCAGGGACTTGAAAACCGCGAAGCCCTGCGCCTCGGAATAGCAGACCGACGCGGCAGGCACACCGACTTCATGCTCAGCGTGCTCAAACTCTGCGCCGACGTGACCGTGCTCACAAGCAACCTCGGAGCATACCGCGACGCGCTTGACACCGCCCTGACCGAGATGGGAGCGACAGCGGCGGTAACTCAGAATCAGTCCGACCTATCTGACTGCGACTTCATCATCATTCCCGAAAAAATCTACGAGCCGATGACCTTCAACAGCGAAGCCCTTGTTCTCGGAGTAGAAAAAGAAGGAGTAAATTCCCCAAATTACTTTTACAGCTACAAAATCAAGGTGCCCAACGGCTTTGCCGAGCTAAAGCCCGAGGAACTCGACGGCGAATACTTTTGTTCCGCGCTCTACACCCTCGCCGCGCAGTACGAGCTCGGCGGAATAGTCCCGGTGAGAATCGAGGGAGAGGGGAAAACCCGAACCGTTGAAACTTTACGCGCCTATCTTGCAAAGTGTATGTGTTAAAATGATATGAACCACTAAAAAAGAGAAGTATGTGTAGAAAGATAAATAATTAAAAATAACAAGGAGCTGTCGCATTAAGCGATTATTACCTGAAAATGTCATTTCGACCAAGCGAAGCGCGCGGAGAAATCTCCTAATGCAATAGCAATTCGCTTCCTATCATGGGGATTCCTCGACTCCGCTCGGAATGACATGGTAATTTTTGGCTTAATGCGACAGCCCCTTTATTATTCTTTATTCGAAATAAAATAGCTCTTCAAATTTTTTATCCAGAGCGATGCACAAAATCAGCGCGAGCTTTGCGGTGGGGTTAAACTGTCCTGTTTCAATCGAGCTGATTGTGTTGCGTGATACTCCTACCAGCTTAGCTAAGTCGGTTTGCGACATGTGCTTTTCTTTTCTTGCCGCCGCAAGTCGGTTGTGCAATACTAATTCGTTATCCATATCACACCACACCCGTAAGCTGCAAAATCCATACAACCAGCATAGAAAGCGCCAGCACGCCCCAGATAACGGCAACAATCAGCTCGTGAGTTTTTCTAAGGCGGATATACTTAGTAAGAAAGACCACGAACGCCATTGAAAACAGCGCAAAATCCGCGCCTCTGTTGACGTAATGGAGCACAAAGCCGTTGACGGTATCTACAGTAATCAGCAGCAAAACGCCGATGATGTAGGCAATCCACGCGCCGCTTTTCTGCGCTTCCAAATCGGCGAGATCTTTCTCTTTTCCTTCGTGTTGTGCCTTTAATAAAATTTCTTCTCTATTCATAACTAAAGCCCCTTTCTGTATCTTGCCAAGTTTACTTGGTATGGCTTTATTATAGCACTGCCAAGTATACTTGTCAATAGTTTTTGCAAAGTTTTCTTGTCATTTTTTAGGCTCTCGGTGCAACTCACTGCTATTTAAAACAAAGAACTTGCATGGATTTTGGGCATACCTTACAAAGTGACCAATAATTTTTCTGCAATAATTCTCTAAACTGTTGGACTTTTAGTGTGTTTGTATGTTATAATACTAAAAAGGATAAAATAAAACGGAGGTAACACCATGAACAAAGTAGTAAAGGCATTCGCCACTAAAACGGCGTATAAGGTTTTGCATATGAAGAAGTCAACAAAAATAGCACTCGGAGTAACCGCAGCGGCAACGGCGGCAGCGGCAGGAGCGTTTGCCTACAAGGCACAGCAGGCAAAGAAGCAGGAACGCAGCCTTAAGAGCCTTGTAGTAGAGGACGCAATAAAAAGACTTCCCATCCGCTCGTCAGCGCAGGAATCCTACGAGGAAGCGCTTGAGCAGAGCAGCCGTCCCTACGTTCTTCCCGAATTCGCAAGAACGACAATCGGCATGACCGAGTACGACGATTTTGACGATACATTTGTATTGGAGCCCAAGGACAAGTATTCCGACTTCGTAATTTTCTACATTCACGGCCACGATTTCTGGTCGGACCCGTCAAAGGTTCACTTCAAATTCTACAGAAAGCTCGCCGACACCCTCGGTGCGGAGCTTATTCTGCCCGTATATCCAAAGGCGCCGACCTATCATGTAGCGGACGTACACGAAATGCTGCTCGACCGCTATCAGTATCTTGTTGATGTAAAGGAGATCAATCCGCAGGACATCATCTTCGCAGGCGACGCGGCAGGCGGCGGACTTGTGCTCTCACTCCTCCAGAGATTAAAATATCAGGCGATCCCAATGCCCGCGCAGGCAATCTTGATTTCACCGTGGCTCGACATAACAAACACCAATCCCGATATGCAGGCGGTACAGGGCACCGACCCGCTTCTCAATGTTGACAAGCTTGCGTTCCGCGGCAGGGAATACGCCGGCGAGGTTGACCTTGAAAGCCCCGTAGTAAGCCCGATTTACGGCGATTTAAAGGGACTTCCGCCCATGACGGTAATTACAGGCACCCACGATATTCTCAGCGTAGACTCGATTAATCTTAAAACGATCGCGGAGGCTCAGGAGCTTGATATCAACGTGTTTACATTTGTGAACCAGCTCCACTTCTTTGTAGGACTTCCAATTCCCGAAGCGAACGAAGCGCTTGAAATCATCGCTGAGGAAGTATTCGGCGTAGAGGACTGCGGCTGCGAATGTGAGTGCGATGAGTGCTGCGACGATATCTGTGACGAAGCACCCGAGGAAATAATCGAGGACGACGCCGAGGCAAAGGATGAAGAACCCGAGTCCGACACAATCGTTGTAGATTCAAGCGATATCCTTGATTTTTAATATATAAAAAATATTTGAAATAACGTAGGGGGCTGTACCATTAAGCCCAAAATTCAGATGTCATTCCGAGCGTAGCCGAGGAATCCCCCTGATAGGCAATGTAGTCAACCTAAGAGAAAAAGCATTTGAATAGCAAGTCATAGAAATAACAATAACGTTTACGACCCCTCAGTCAGCTTCGCTGACAGCTCCCCTTACGCAGGGGAGCCTTGTAAAAGTCTGAGTTTTCCTTAACAATAGGCTCCCCTGCGTAAGGGGAGCTGGCGCCGTAGGCGACTGAAGGGTCGCTTGAACCGCTGATTTTGATTATCCGTATTATATTAGGATGCTTAAGTTGACGACA
>OMXW01000036.1 GCA_900315085.1 uncultured Eubacteriales bacterium | reverse complement strand
TTGCTAAATCAATCGGTATTATTGCCGCTATAATAACAATTATATGTGTAGTAATATGCGCTGTTCTGTCTATTAAATAAATCCGCAATGAACACTCGCACCATAGAGAGTGGTTTATCTTAAGCCGCTCTCTTTTTCTTTAACTTAACTTAAACTTTTCAAAAACGGCTTAAACACTGGGTTTTTGAGCACCTTGAAAATTAAGTTGAGAAAAGTTGACGAAAAGAAACTGCAACGAGATAAACCAACAATTAAGCAAATGTAGGCTTATAAACCTACAAGTAAACCTACAAAATAACCCCCAAAAATTTAAAAAACAAAAGAACCATACACAAAGGATTTGTTTCGCTTCGCCCTCTGTTAACCGCAGAGGGCTGTTTTTTATGTTCAAGGGTGGGAAGGTGGGAATATAGATTACCAAGACCTTTGTGAATGTATTGGGTGTAGAAATTATTACAAACAAATAAAGGAAGCCTTCCCTCTCTTGGATATTTTTTTTAAAGAATTTGGTGTTGATATAGAAAAGCCTGATGAAATTGAATGGCTCAATAATGAAAATAAAATTCAATATATTATGGCAGGGTATACTGTTTGCGGTAAAACAGAAAAGAACGAAGAGCTTCAGTTAAATATTAATGACTGTCAACCAATCAGAGTAACAATTAATCAAGGTTTTTGTTTTCCAAACCGACAAGCAGATAATTATTTCAGTATTATAATTGATAACTTTAGTTTACCATATATACTTGATGAACCAATTTATGATTTCAAACCAAAGAATAAAATACTGCAAAAATTAAAGCACTTTTTTAATGATTAGCTCAATGGGATATTTGGCTTTACAAATTCTATGCTCGCTGAACAATATGACAAAATGATTGAATAATTAAATACAATGTGTTACAATAACCTTAACGGAGGTGTTTTGTATGATGTACCCGTATCTTACTCTTGATGACGAAACCGAGATTGTCCATTCCGAAATGCTTGAAAATAATACCGTTAAGGTATATATTGAAAAGCCCGATGAAAAGGACGGCTTTCATTATGCAAGCTGTTACTTACCGAAATATCAATGGACGGACATTTTCGGATTCAATGAAGATGAAATTAAAAAATTCCAAACTATTATTGAAAACAACGCCCATTTGATTATTGAGCTTTCCCAAAACGGAGGTTTTGACCATGCCTCAGGTTTTTAAAATCGGTTCCTATTGGGTGTATTTCTGGGCGAACGAAAATAAACCGATCGAGCCTGTTCACGTTCATATATCAAAAGGAAAACCGAAAGAAAACGCGACAAAGTTTTGGGTTACAAAAACCGGAAAAAGCTTACTTGCCAATAACAATTCGGATTATGACAGCAGAACGCTCAATTATTTAAGTAAGGCTATTGAAGCGAATAAGGATATTGTTATTGAAAAATGGCTGTCTTTCTTCGGAGAGATTACCTATTATTGCTGATAACAAATCCGCTGTGAACACCGGCACCAACAAAAACAGGTATCCGTTTGGGTACCTGTTTTTGTTTATTACCTACGCGTGGTGAGCGGACTTGAAGGCGAGCGTTAAGAAAACGTGCCGGGGCACGTTTTTAGCGAGAGCGCAGATGATACTTTTTCGTTAGAAAGTGAAAACAATAAGCGAGGTTCAACGCTTCCTCTCTTTCTGCAATAGATCACCGGCATCAAAATGGCTTGAATAGCGGTATATCGGTAATATATTCTATAAGTTATAAGTTAAATTAACTATCAATCAGCTTAAAATGCTGTCAAATTTGCTGTCAATTTTCCCATGACAGTAAAATATTAAATAATTTGAGAATAGGTATTGACATTCCTTTATTACTTTGGTATGATTTGTATAACAAATCATACTTATGAGGTGAGAAACATGAAAGGACCAAAAGGTAAATACGCTTGGACAGCCACTGTCGGCGAAAAAGGGCAGATTGTTATTCCAAAGCAGGCGCGTGATTTGTTCGGCATTAAGCCCGGCGACACACTTCTGCTTCTCGGTGACGAGGAACATGGGATTGCGATTCCCCCTCAATCGGCATTCGCACAATTTTTCGGAACAGTATTTGACGGAAAGGATGAATAAGTCATGAAAAAAATAGCATTTTTCTGTATCCCCGCGCACGGTCATCACAACCCTATGCTCCCGGTTGCGGCTGAGCTTATTAAACGCGGAAATCAGGTTCGTTTTTACTCATTCGGTGAATTTAAAGATAAGATTGAAGCAACAGGCGCACAGTTTATTTCCTGTGATAAATATCTGCCCGAATTGACTGCGGAGGAAGAAGCCGCTCTTAAAAGCGTTACAATATCTCAGATGGCGATTCAGGACATCCGCATAACTATTAATATGAACGACTTTCTTGAGCAGGAATTCAAGACCTTTAAGCCCGATGTTGTTTACACAGATTCCGCCTGCTTCTGGGGTAAGCTCAACGCGTGGAAATTTGACGTTCCCATGGTTGTATCAACCAGCACCTTTGCGTTTAATCAGCTTTCTTCAAAATATATGAAGAACAGCCCTAAGGAACTTTCCGATATGATTTTCGGTCTGCCGAAGATTTCAAAAGAGATGAAAACTCTTGAGCCTTACGGCTATCCCAAAAAGGGTGCGCTTGAGCTTGTTCAGAGTGATAACAATACCGATTCGGTTGTTTACACCTCAAGAAAGTTTCAGCCGTTTTCAGAAAGCTTTTCTGACCACTACGCTTTTGTTGGTCCGTCTGTATTCTCAAAGGAAATGCCTCATAAAGATAAAGAACGTCCTCTTGTTTACATCTCAATGGGTACGGTCATCAACGACCGTCCCGACTTCTACAACAAGTGCATTGACGCTTTGAAGTCGCTGAACGTTGACGTAATTATCTCATGCGGCAAAGAGATGGATATTGATAAGCTTGGCGCACTTCCCGAAAACGTAAAGGTCTATCCTTATGTTAATCAGCTTGAGGTACTTGCAAAGGCTGACGCGTTTATTACACACTGCGGAATGAACAGCGTTTCAGAGAGCCTGTATATGGCAACTCCCCTTGTTCTGTATCCGCAGACAGCAGAGCAGTTTGCCGTAGCAAGAAGCGCCGAAGAAAACGGAGCCGGCGTAATGCTTAAAGACGATTCTGTTGAGGGTATCAAAAAAGCTGTTCAGGAGGTTTTGAACAACAGCTCATATGTTAAGGCAGCTCAGGAGTTTTGCGACGACTTCCGATCATGTTCAGGAACAGCAGGCGCGGCTGAGTTTATTGAAAATGCTCCGCATAAAAGCGAAGGCGTTGACATAATCAAAAAGTTCAATAGCACAAACGGCATTTTCCAGCTTATCTACTGGCTTATTGCGAGTACACTTATCTTACTTTTCGGATTCTTTATTACCTGGAACTACGCGTGGATCGTAGGACTTGTGGCAGGTATTTTTAACTACAAAGTCCAGACTGCAACAGAGAAATTCAGATATAAAAAAGTTGTGGAAAAATATGCTAAGAAATAAATTACGGGTTGGCTCAAAACTAAAGAGCCAACCCGTTTTTGTTGTAATTATTTAATTATTTCCTTGCCGCCCATATAAGGTCTGAGTGCAACAGGGATATTTACTGTGCCGTCCTCGTTGAGATTGTTCTCAAGGAACGCAATTAACATTCTCGGCGGAGCGACTACGGTGTTGTTGAGAGTATGAGCAAAGTACTTTTTACCGCCCTCGCCCGCTACTCTTATTTTAAGACGGCGGGCCTGAGCGTCGCCGAGGTTTGAACATGAACCAACCTCAAAATACTTCTTCTGTCTGGGTGACCATGCCTCAACGTCGAGCGAGCGAACCTTTAAGTCAGCGAGATCGCCTGAGCAGCATTCAAGTGTACGAACAGGAATATCGAGTGAGCGGAACAGGTCAACTGTATTTTGCCAGAGCTTATCGAACCACATTTTGCTGTCCTCGGGCTTGCAGACTACAATCATCTCCTGCTTTTCAAACTGGTGGATTCTGTATACGCCGCGCTCCTCAATTCCGTGCGCGCCCTTTTCCTTGCGGAAGCAGGGTGAATAGCTTGTGAGTGTGAAGGGAAGTTCTTCCTCGTTATTGATCGTATTTATGAACTTACCAATCATTGAATGTTCGCTTGTACCAATCAGGAAAAGATCCTCGCCTTCAATCTTGTACATCATTGAATCCATCTCGGCAAAGCTCATAACGCCTGTTACAACGTTGCTTCTGATCATAAAAGGCGGTACGCAGTAGGTGAAGCCGCGGTCAATCATGAAGTCGCGAGCGTAGGAAATAACCGCGCTGTGAAGTCTTGCAATATCGCCCATGAGATAATAGAAGCCGTTACCTGCAACCTTGCCTGCGGCGTCGAGGTCGATACCGTTGAACTTCTTCATAATATCGGTGTGATATGGAATCTCAAAATCGGGTACTACAGGCTCACCGAAACGCTCAACCTCAACGTTCTTGCTGTCGTCCTCACCAATAGGAACAGACGGATCGATAATCTGAGGAATCTGCATCATAATCTCTGTAACCTGGTTGCCGAGCTCGGTTTCCTGAGCTTCAAGGTCTGCAAGCTGTTTTGCCTGCTTTGTTACCTCATCCTTGAGAGCCATGCCCTCTTCCCTTTTGCCCTGAGCCATGAGCGTGCCGATTTGCTTTGAAATCTTATTGCGGTTTGCGCGGAGTTCGTCAGCCTGCTGCTTTACCGCTCTGCTTTTTGCGTCAAGCTCAATTACCTTGTCCACAAGTTCAAGCTTGTGATCCTGAAACTTTTTCTTTATGTTTTCCTTTACTATGTCAGGATTTTCTCTTAAAAATTTAATGTCAATCATTTTTTATATTCTCCTTTATGTTTCACGTGAAACTTATTTCAGTTTATTTGACAGCTCTGTAAGCTCTTCGTCGGAGTAAAACTCAATTTGAAGAACTCCGCCCTCTTTACCCTTGTTCTTTGAAATACTTATCTTTCTGCCCAGCGCTTCATTGAGAGCAAGCTCAACCATACTGTAATAGGACGGCTTTTTCTCGGGAGCTTCGGGTTTCTTTTCCTTTGAAGCGTTTTTGCAAAGCTTCTCGGTCTGTCTTACCGACAGATCCTTTGCAACGATCAGCTCGGCAAGTTCGAGCATATTTTCTTCGTTTTCAAGTGAAAGCAAGGCTCTTGCATGTCCCGCGCTGATTTTGTTTTCTTTCAGCAGTTCTTTTACGCCCTCGGGAAGCTTCAATAAACGAAGCGCGTTAGCGATTGCCGGACGTGATTTTCCTACCGACTTTGAAACCTCGTCCTGAGTGAAGCCGTGCTCGTTCATAAGAACCTCATAGCCCATAGCTTCTTCAAGCGGCGTCAAATCCTCGCGCTGCAGGTTTTCTATTAGCGCAAGCTCCATTGTTTCGGATTCGCTCAGTTCGCGGATAATTACGGGAACCTCTGTCAGTCCTGCCATGCGGCACGCACGGTATCTTCTCTCGCCTGCTACTATTTCATAGCCGCCTAGTGTTAGAGGTCTTACAAGCAACGGCTGAAGCAAACCATGCTCCGAAATACTCTCAGCAAGCTCGCTTAAAGCCTTTTCATCAAACTCTTTACGGGGCTGTGATCTGTTAGGCTCGATTTCCGATATTTTCAGAGTTACGCCGCTGTTGTTGTTCTCTGAGTCGTTTTCAATAAAGATGGCGTTCAGGCCTTTGCCGAGTCCGCCTAATTTTTTTGCCATCAGCGTCTCTCCTTTGATATTATTTCCTTTGCAAGCTCGGTATAAGCTACGCTGCCCTTGCAGTTTTTATCGTAGTAGATTACGGGCATTCCAAAGCTCGGAGCCTCGGAAAGTCTTACTCCGCGCGATATTACCGTGCCGAACACCTTGCCCGGAAAGAATTTTTTTACTTCCTCAACTACCTGCTGAGTAAGATTAAGTCTGCCGTCGTACATCGTAAGCAGCACGCCTTCAAGCTCGATTGAGTAGTTATACTGACGCTTTATTCTTCGTACAGTGCTCATAAGCTGTGACAGTCCCTCGAGCGCGTAGTATTCGCACTGAATCGGGACTATAAAGCTGTCGGCTACCGTCAGAGCGTTCGCTGTTATTAATCCAAGCGAAGGCGGACAGTCAATTATTATGTAGTCGTAATACTGCTTGATGGGTAATATTGAGTTTTTGAGCAGCGCTTCTCTGTGGGGCTTCTCTACGATTTCAAGCTCCGCCGCGGCAAGATTGATACTCGACGGCAGAAGATGAAGATTCTGATACGGTGTTGTAAGCACACATTCCTCGGCTTTTACTCCGTCAACAAGAATGTTGTAGGTTGAAAGCTCTACCTTGCTTTTGTCGATTGCAACTCCGCTTGTGGCGTTACCCTGCGGATCGGCGTCAACAAGAAGTACTTTTTTTCCGAGAGTCCCCAGACAAGCGGCAAGATTAACGGCGGTGGTTGTTTTACCCACGCCGCCTTTTTGGTTTGAGATTGCAATAATTTTTGCCACTTTCTTCAAATCCTTACATTTTTAATTATACTCTGTAGGAAATTACCCCTGTGTAATTCCTAACTTTTCGGTAAGATTTCTGTTACGTAAGAACGACACAGGGGTCGTTCCCTACAAAAAATTACTGAACCTTGATTAGTATACCATATTTCAGATTGTTTTTGAAGTGATTTTACATTATTTTTATATTTATTTTTGTTTCACGTGAAACAAAGCAAAAAGCCGTGTATTGCTACACGACTTTTTGCAAGGGGTTAGATAAGGAAATGGGTATGAGTGGAATGGATGCAAAAGCATCCAAGTGGAAAGTAAGTTAAGAAACATAATTAATGTTTTTCACGTTGCAGCTTTCGCTACGCACTATTCTCATGCTTTATCACCTGAGATTTGGGAACTCTGATTGTGTATTCGATAAAATTGTCATTGTCTATTTGATGTGTCTGAGCATTAATTCCCGCCATTCTCATTGTGGTTACAGCCTTATTAATAGTGTTCACAAAAATTCTAAAGTCTTTTATCACCGCTTTACTGTTGCTTCGTTTATTTGTTTTTGAAGCAGAATTTGATAGTATGCTCACAAGCTCCTCTGTCTGTTTGACGTTGAGGTTTTCGGATATTATCTTTGACAGCGCTTCCCTTCTTACGGTTTCACTGTCAAGTTTTAAGAGCGCTCTTGCGTGACGTTCCGAAAGTCCCGCGTTTTCGATCCATTCCTGCTCGTCGGGGCTGAGTCGGAGCAGCCTAAGCTTGTTGGCAATCGTCGACTGAGTTTTGCCGAGCTTTCTTGCTGCCTGTTCCTGCGTCAGTCCGTAGCGGCGGATCAGTCTTGAAATCCCGCGAGCCTCCTCGAAAACTCCGAGGTCGGCCCGCTGTAGATTTTCAAGGAGAGCGTATACGGCAGACTCTTTTTCAGAGCATTTTACTATAATACAGGGCACCTTTCTGAGTCCTGCCATTACTGATGCGCGTAGCCTGCGCTCGCCCGCTACAAGCTCAAATTCCGTTGCGCTTACCTTGCGCACAGTCAGCGGCTGTAATATTCCGTTCTCCGCTATTGACTGTGACAGCGCGGAAAGCTCCGTTTCGGAAAATTGCTTTCGCGGCTGGGCTTTGTTCGGTCTTATTTTAATTATAGGTATTTCACATATCGTGTTTTCACTTTTAACCAAAAAATTCAACCGCATCACCCAATGTATATCCTCAGGGCTTGTCCCTGTGCTATTATAATATCACATTGGCGATGCGGTTTTTGTCAGATTATAGTTAAGTTTTTTAGATTGTTATGGGTTGTTTTGTCGGATAAGGTCGGTTAATTACAGCGGCTTTGATTTGATTTTACCGTTGTTTCTGGGGTACTTATCGGGGGTGGGCTGAACCTTTTCAATGCAGACAAGTGTGCGGCTTCCGCAGTCGTAAGGAAGCTCAAAGCTGTAACATTTTTTCAGCTTGCCGCCGAGGATTGAAATAGCCTTTTTTGCGGATTCAACTTCATCTTCTCCGCTGCTGCCTTTGAATGCAACGAACATTCCCGAAAGTCTTGTAAGCGGCAGACAATATTCGCTGAGGGTATTTAGATTTGCAACCGCGCGCGATACAACCAAATCATAGCTCTCGCGGCAGTCGATATTATTTCCATAGTCCTCTGCCCTGCCCTGAATAAACTTAGCTTCAAGGTCAAGCTTATTAATTACTTCCTCCAAAAAGATGAACCTCTTTTTAAGGCTGTCAAGGAGTGTCAGTTCAATATCTGGTCTGGCAATTTTCAGAACTATTCCCGGAAAGCCTGCTCCCGTTCCCACGTCAATTACTCTCGCGTTTTGCGGAATATCAATGTAATTGAAAATTGAAAGGCTGTCGGCAAAGTGTTTTACCGCAACACCCATATCATCGGTAATTGCTGTGAGATTCAATTTTTGGTTCCACTCAACGAGCAAACTGAAATATTCTTCGAGCATTTCAATTTGATTGTCGTCAAGCTTGATTTTATAATCTGCCGTCGCTGACAGCAGGTAATCCTTCATCTTCATATCAGTTTCCTTTTTTAGTCGCAAGCCAGATAAGCAGCACGCTAATATCCGCCGGAGATACTCCCGAAATTCTGCTTGCCTGTCCGATATTCAGCGGCTTTATTTTATTAAGCTTTTCCTGCGCTTCAAGGCGAAGTCCCGTGATTTCCTTATAGTCAAAATCAGACGGTAAAGCTTTGCTTTCAAGCTTCTTTACCTGCTCAACCTGTTTAAGCTGCTTTTGAATATAACCCTCGTATTTTATTTCAACTTCAATCTGCTCAACTATATCATTGGGCAGGTTGGGCGCGTTTTCATCAAATTTTTTGATTATTGAGTAATTAAGCTGAGGCCGCTTTAACAAGGTATATTCTCTGATACCCGTTGCAAGCGGAGCTGTTTCACGTGAAACAAGTATTTCATTCAGCTCGTCGTTTGGAGCGATTGAGGTATTTTTAAGTCGGTTGATTTCCGCCTTTTTCATTTCCTGCCGCTGTAAGAATTTTTGATATCTCTGCTCACTGATAAGACCTATTTCATAGCCTACGGGAGTTAATCTCTCGTCGGCATTATCCTGTCTGAGCACAAGACGGTACTCGCTTCTGGACGTCATCATTCTGTACGGCTCGTTTGCTCCCTTTGTTACAAGGTCGTCAATCAGTGTTCCTATATACGAATTTGATCGGGTCAGCACGAGCGGCTCTTTTCCGAGTACCTTTAGCGCGGCGTTAACTCCCGCGACGAATCCCTGAGCGGCGGCTTCCTCATAACCTGAGCTGCCGTTGAACTGTCCTGCTCCGAAAAGATTTGGCAGGTCTTTGAATTCAAGCGTAGGGTTCATCGCGGTCGGATCAACGCAGTCGTATTCAATCGCGTATGCCGGGCGCATGATTACGCAATTTTCCAATCCTTTGATTGTCTTGTAGAATTTGAGCTGGACTTCTTCAGGGAGTGAACTACTCATTCCCTGCAAATACATTTCCTCCGTATTCTCGCCGCACGGCTCAATAAACAGCTGGTGACGGGGCTTATCACGGAATCTCATTATTTTATCTTCAAAGCTCGGACAGTAGCGCGGTCCAACGCCCTCTATCTTTCCCGAGTACATCGGTGAGCGGTGAATATTTTCAAGTATGACCTGTTTTGTCGCGTCGTTTGTCCAGCTTATGTGGCAGTCAACCTTATTCTCTCCGAGGCTCTCTGTTTCGTATGAGAAAGGTTGAGGCGGTTCGTCGCCCTTTTGTACTTCCAAATCTGAAAAATCAATTGAACGGCGGAGCACTCTTGCAGGAGTTCCTGTCTTAAAACGTCGGAGCGGAAGTCCGAGTTTTTTAAGTGACTCGGCGAATTTAGTAGCAGGGAACATTCCGTCGGGTCCGCTTTCATAGCTTACCTCGCCGACGTAAATTTTTCCGCCGAGAAATGTACCCGTCGCAATTATCACAGCCTTACACTTATATTCCGCAAGCATCTGAGTTGTTATTTTATAACCGCCGTCAACTTTTTCAATGTCGGTAATTTCAGCTTGTCTGAGTTCAAGATTTTCCTGCAGTTCAAGCTTGTGCTTCATTGTATCCGAATATTTGCGCCTGTCAATCTGAGCACGAAGAGAATGTACGGCAGGACCTTTTCCTCTGTTTAACATTCTCGACTGCAAAAAACATTCGTCGGCGGTCTTTCCCATTTCACCGCCTAAGGCGTCTATCTCGCGCACAAGATGTCCCTTTGCCGTTCCTCCGATTGAGGGGTTGCACGGACAGTTTCCGACCGCATCCATATTGATTGTAAAAACAGCGGTCTTACATCCAAGCCTTGCAGAAGCAAGCGCGGCTTCAATTCCTGCGTGACCTGCTCCTATAACGGCTACGTCATATTCGCCTGCAAAATAATTCATACTAATTCCTTCTTTAATTTCTTACTTTCCTACACAGAAGTTGTGGAATACTCTGTCAATAACTTCGTCGCTTGTTTTTTCTCCCGTCATTTCAAGGAGCTCTGATATTGCGTCCTCAAGCGACACCGTGACAGCGTCGTAGGTCATTCCCATATTCAACGCTGATTTTGCCTCAATTACGGAGTTAAGCGCGTTGCTTACATTTGAACGCTGTCTTTCATTTGCGAGTATTCCGTCGCTCGGATTGAGATTCTGCGTGCCTGCAATTTCTTCAATCTTCTGTACAAGCTCATCTCTGCCGTCTCCAGTAATTGCAGATATATATATTATATTGCTAATTTTAGATTTTATCTTGCTAATATCTAATTGAGCGTCGAGTTCTTTTTTATTTATAATCGCAATTGACGGAACGTTTTCGGAAGCTTCAAGCAAATCCAAATCATCCTGAGTAAGCTCTCGGCTGTAATCAAATACCGCAAGCAGAAGTCCGCACTGTTCAAGTCTTTTCTTTGCGCGGTCAACTCCTATTCGCTCAACCTTATCGTTTGTGCTTCTAAGTCCAGCGGTATCGCTCAGTCTGAGAATAACGTTTCCGGCAATAACGGTGTCCTCTACTATATCGCGCGTTGTTCCCGGAATATCGGTGACAATGCTCTTTTCATAGCCGGAGAGCAGATTCATCAATGTGCTCTTTCCCACGTTCGGTCTGCCTGCTATTACGGTGTCTATTCCCTGCTTGACCGCCTGACCGCTGTCGTAGGTGCTCAGCATATTGCTCAGCTCTTTTTCAGCCTTATTGCAGACGGATAAAATCATATCGTCGTCAACGTCCGCGATATCCTCCTCGGGATAATCAGCCCACGCCGAAAGATGCGCGGTCAGGGTCAGCAAATCGTTTTTTACGGAGTTTACTCTTTTTCTGAGCGCGCCCTCTTTGACATACATCGCCGCGCGAGCCGCGCTCTTGCTTTTTGCGCTGATAATATCCATAACGGACTCGGCTTCCGTCAAATCTATTTTACCGTTTAAAAACGCGCGCTTTGTAAATTCGCCTGCCTGCGCAGGAGCCGCGCCTGCCTCAATTACAGCTCTGAGAACCTGCTTTGTGATGTATATTCCGCCGTGACATGAAAGCTCAACAACATTTTCACCCGTATAGCTGTTAGGCTCTCTGAAAACAAGAGCTACTGCTTCGTCAAGCTTTTCGCCGTTCTGAAATACATTTCCGAACGCCGCGGTATAACCCTTCATATCACACAGCTTTTTGCCGTTTATATTATTAAATACCTTATCCGCAATTATCGGAGCGTCATCGCCTGAAATACGAATTACTCCTATTCCTCCCTCTCCCTGAGCGGTGCTGATTGCGGCTATTGTTTTGTTTTCCATTTTATCAACTCTCAATAAAAAACTATATATAATTGTAGGGTTTGGTCTTGACCAAACCGCGGAATTAAAACTAACTTATGTACTCAACTCGCGGTTCGGTCAAAACCGAACCCTACAGTATGCAGTTAAAACAAAAAGGGGCAAGCTAATTTAGCCGCCCCTTTCAATTACTTATCTATTCTGCCGTAAAGACCTGTTTCGCCGCCTTCATTGAGCGGTACTCTGTCGGGATTAACAGGCGCAGGATTTGATTTGCGTCCGCCGTTGTAGGAACGTCTGCCGCCTCTGCGGTTGTTATTGTAACCTCCGCGGCGGTTACGGCTGCTCTTGGGGTCGGGACCGATCACTACATGACGGTTGGCGTTTTCGCCCTCGCTCCATGAAATCGCTCCGTTGACCTTCTGAACAGATGTGTGAATGATTCTTCTCTCGTACGGATTCATAGGCTCAAGGCTTGTCTTTTTGCCTGTCTTGATTGCCTTGAACGCAAGCTTTCTGCCGAGAATTTCAAGAGTCTTTTCTCTCTTGTCGCGGTAGTTACCTACGTTGACCGTTACCTTTATGTAGCCCTCCTCGTTGTTGTGATTAACAACAAGGCTGGTAAGATACTGCAGAGCGTCAAGCGTTTCGCCGCGTCTGCCGATTACAAAACCTTCTTCCTCGCCTGAAAGTTCAAATGTGATCGCGCTTTCTTCTGTCTTTTTCTCGATGGCAATATCGGAAAGCTGCATTTTATCAAGAACGTTTCTGAGGAAGGTCTCCGCTTTATCCTCGGAAGTTTCCTTAATGAAAACTCTTACCTTTGCGGGACGTCCTCCGAAAAGTCCGAACTTTTTCTTTTCTTCACGCTGAACAACTTCAAAATCATAGTCGTCAGTGTCTGAAACGCCAAGCTCTTTTTTGGCGTTTTCGAGGGCTTCCTCTACGTCGATACCCTCACAAATTGCTTCTCGTAACATTATTTTCTCCTAATTTCACGAATTTAACTTACTTCTTCTTTTTCTTCTTTGATGCGTTGTTATTATTGCTGTTTGCGTTTTTCTCAGTTTCCTGCGGAACGTAAACATAAGGAACCTTTGCCTCATTCTCAAACATAAGAGCCACATGTCTTGCTTCTGAGTTCGCCGTTAACTTGACGGGACTGAATACCTTTGCCATAACAATTGACTGAACAAGAGCTAAAAGTGAGGAAATGATCCAATAGAACGCTACGGCGCAGGGTACGCTGTAGGCGATCCATGCGGAAAACAGCGGCAGCAAATACATAACTGCCTTCATGCAGCCCTGTTGCTGCTGCATCTGAGTATTTACTCTTGTCATGATGAACTGAGAGCCAACGTTTGAAAGGAAACAGAAAACAGGGAAAAGAATGTAAGGAGAAAACAGACCAAGAGAGTTTGGAATTACAAGCAAATCTATTACTCCAAAAAGATTGAAGCCGCTTGCAAAGTGCAGAATCTTGTCAATTTCCGCCTGCGAAAAAATGGCCTGGATTTCAGCCGTGTTCGCAATGTTCGGAAATACCTTGAGCAGTGTTACCTGCTGATAGGTTGTTACGGTTGTTCCCGAGTTGTAGCCCGGAATACTGTTTACATAACTTAACGCGCTGTTAACGCTTTCCTGACTGAGGTGCAGTGTGTTTGTAAGAGGATACGCTACCGCGTAGAAAATTCCGAGAATAACAATCATCGGAACGATTGAGGTAAGACATCCTCCCATAGGCTTTACGTTTTCCTTTTCGTAAAGCTTGTTCATTTCTTCCTGAAGCTTTTGACGGTTGTTGCCGTACTTTTCTCTCAGCTCTTTTTGCTTTTTGGCAAGTCTTGAGCTTCCTGCCATTGATTTTTGCTGCTTGACCGAAAACGGAAGCAGTACCCCTTTAACTATAATTGTAAAAACAATAATAGCTATTCCAAAGTTTTGAAATACATAGTAAGCCGCCCAGAGTACATAGCCCAGAATGCTTCCTAAAAAACCGAAAATACCTAACATTAATCTACCTCATTTTGTTGTCTAAAAGTCTACTTTTCGGGAACGGGGTCGTATCCTCCCTTTGAAAAAGGATTACATCGCAGTATCCGCCATATCGTCAGCGCCGATCCCTTTAACGCACCGAATCTTTCAATTGCCTCCAGGCCGTATTGCGAGCAGGTGGGAATATACTTACACCTTGACTTTGTGTAAGGCGATATTCCTTTTCTGTAAAACTTTATTATAGCTATCAGAATTCTTTTCATAGCTCGTCCTGCTTTTCTGTTAATATACCCGCGCTTTTCATGTGTTTCTTCATTGCGGCGTATACAACCTGTGATTTTACAAAAGGCGTTTTTCCTCTGGCTACAAAAATGATATCATATCCGGGCTTGATTTCGGAAAATAACTGGTAGTATGAAGCCCTGATCACCCTTCTTGCCCTTGTGCGTTTTACAGCGTTGCCTATTTTTTTCCCCGTGGTAATTCCGTAACGCAGGTTATTTGATCTGTTTTTCATTATATATGTAACAAGCGTGGGACTTACATACGACTTTCCGCGTTTGTATATCCGCGTAAAATCTCTGTTTTCCTTTATTGTAATATACTCGTTCATTTTTACCCTCGGGTCAGGCTCAGCTAAAAAAGAAAGACCACATTTAAAAGTGGTCTATTCTTTAATAAGACAACCTTTTTCTGCCTTTAGCTCTTCTTCTTGCTAAAACTTTCTTGCCGTTAGATGTAGACATTCTCTTTCTGAAGCCGTGCTCTTTTTTTCTGTGAAGCTTCTTTGGCTGATATGTTCTCAACATGATTGAAAACCTCCCTTCAATATATAACCTTGCAATATAGCATTATATCTTAATTTTCGCTTGAAGTCAATACTTTTCTTTCGAAAAAAGAATTTTTTAAGACGCGTACTTAACGTTTGATTATTGATGACGTTTATTATTTCGCGAGACAGAATAGAAATATCGGAAGCTGTGAGGGCAAAAGGAACTATGTTTATTAAATATCGTAGGGGCGAACCTGCGTGTTCGCCTTTGAACCGACATTCATTTACGTCCGATTGTACCTTTGGAAACAAACGCTTGCTCTACGCTCTATGGCGCACACACGGGTGCGCCACTACGTAATTTCAGAAAGCCATACCTCATATTTGACAGTCATAAAACATAATATATACTTTTGCCTTCATCACTACTCAGAATAACATTTTTTATGATAAAAATCAGGTTCGGATAAAATATAATAATATCCAAACGTTGTTCTTATTGCCCTCATAGCTTCCAAAAGATAATGTTATCTCGCGAAATGCCGAGTTCCCCTATCAAACCGACATCAAGAACGCGACTTAAAAGACTTGAAAAATTTTTCAGGATGCGTTATAATAGAAAGGAATGAATTTTTAATGTGGGTTAATT
>OMXW01000142.1 GCA_900315085.1 uncultured Eubacteriales bacterium | reverse complement strand
TTTTTTAGTGAGTGAACTCCTGATCCTCAAACCTGTAATACGGGCTGTTTTTATTCAGCTTGCCGCTTGAATCGTAAACGCCTATCTCTCTGAGAACCTGAACGGTATTTACGTCGTCCTCGGTTATGCTTACTTTTTTGCTTTGATAGTCGCTCAACCGCATCAGCGTGTGTAAAAGTCTTGAGGTCTGAACCCTGTTTTGACTTTCATAATATATAACCGCGCCCTTTTTGCTGTCGGAGAAATCCGAGCTTGATTTTGAAAAATGAATTCGGTCTTTTTTCATTGCCTCATAAATTCTGAGACTGTCAGCCCTTGCCTGCTGCGCGCTGACTCTGTTGTTTTCCGCAACAACACATTCCTCTCCGCTGAGGTTAACGTTTCCGCGAACAGAGATTTTTTGAAGCATCTCGGGCGAGACGGTATCGATTGAATAGTAGATGTCGTAGTATTTATTAGATTCCGTGATTTCATCAATCAGCTTTGAGCGAGTATTGGAATTCTGCATTTTACTGCCGATAACAAGCTGATATTCGCGGTAATAGCGCGTTACTATGCCTCCGCTTTTCATTCTGTAGCCTACGCAGTATGAGCTTTCGCTGCCCACGACCTCCTCGATTCCGTCAAAAAATACGTGGTACCATACGTTTGCGAATTTCGCCTGCGAGCTGAAATTAAGGTCATACAGCGTTTCGCGGTGGACGTCCAATACCTTTTGGATATCGTCCGTATCCGAGTAATCGTCAGCACATTCATCCGCGATTATCCGCACGGTTTTTCCGCCGTCAAGCACATCGCTTGTATACACAAAGCCTGCGCTCTCAACATCTTCAAGGTTCGGAAGATACCTGTTGTAGCCCAACACATCGAAATTGCAGACGATTATCGCCGCGAACACAAGAAATACCATTGCGGCAAACGGGATCGAGGTTTTGATCAGTCTGTCAAAGTTCAGATAGAAAATAAGGTGAACTATAACATACGCGGGAATCGCCCCGAGCAGGAACCCGAACGCAAAGCCGAGCAGTCCGTTACCGAGCACGTTGATTGAACCGAACAAAATTCCGAGCAGCATTCCGCAGATAAAAGCCACAATAAGCTTTACTATGTACGCAGGCAGATAATATGCGAAGGAGTTCTGAGCGCGGTCGGATCTGCGCTTCTTTGAAAGCCAAGTGCCGAGCACCAAGCAGAGCGCGGTAAACAGGATCCAGTAAATCACGTTTTTGCCCTGATACGCTTCAATCGGATTCAGCGCGTTAAGCAGAAAATGATTTTTGTTTACGCCGGCGGGAAGTCCGTAATAGAACGCTTTGATTACGCCTTTTACAAGGTTTGAGGCTATAGGATAGGAAATGCAGATAGCCAAAAACGAAATGATCGTATGAATAGTTGTTCCGCAGCATACGGCAAGGAAGCCGTAAAAAGCCACGCACGCCATTGTTCCGATGATGGCGTGAACATAGAGCTCGATTGTTTCGGTGACAAGCGGCTGTCCCATAATAATTGAAGCCACCGAAATTATTCCGAAGAAGAACAGCGCGGGAACAAGCGAGAACAAAAACGCGGAGACGGTTTTTGACAGGTACAGCACCGCCGAGCTGATTGGCAGCGAGCCGTACATATCAACCTTGCGCTTGTTGTGGAGATACGAATAGTTGCCAGCGGTGTAGATGATTGTAAATACGACCGTGAGCGTAAAAACAATGGAAGATGCAATAAGCTGAAACGCCAGCGCCGCCTTTTGAAAAGGCAGCTGTTCCTCCGGATTAACGCCAACGGACATGCAAAGTGTAAATATTACTGCCGTCAGCGACGCGGATAAAATTCCGTAAACCGCAAGAGAAGTGGCGCGGTTTTTGGTTTCCCACTTAAATATTGAAAAAGCGTTTTTGAGGTTTTCCTTAAAGGACGAAGCCTGTGTCATATCCGTATGCCAAGCGTTTACTATGTTTATGCCCTCAAAAAGATTTGGCACAAGCGGAATTTGCTGAAACGCGATCTGAACCTTGCGGAACTCCTCGCGCAGAGTGTCGATATCGCGGTCAAGGAGCATTCTGCCGAGGTGCATAAGGCACACTCTGTCGCACAAGTCCTCAAGCTCGCGAAGGTTGTGCGAGGCTATTATTACGGTCATAGCGCTGTCGGACACCTGCTCAATAATCAGCTTTTTGAGCAGAAGCCTCATAACGGGGTCAAGTCCGTCAAAGATCTCGTCCATAAAAAGATACTTCGGACAGGTTGAAAGCGCAAGGATAATTGCCGCCTGACGCTGCATTCCCTTTGACATATTTATTATTTTACTGTCCCTGCCAACAGGGAACATTGAGCACAGCTTTTCAAAACGCTGTTCGCTCCAGTTCGGATACAGGTCGCGGTAGAGCGAGGCGGTGTTGTTGATTGTGCTGCGGTCGTAGTAGAACGGAAAATCGGGTACAAAAAAGCACGTTCCCTTGACGGCGGCATTGTTGTACAAATCCTGACCGTCAATTATTATGCTGCCCGAATCAGCCGCAAAGATGCCCGAAAGCA
>OMXW01000051.1 GCA_900315085.1 uncultured Eubacteriales bacterium | reverse complement strand
CTTATCCGACCGCTCTACTGCGTTCACGAAGATTCAATCATCGCGTGGAGAAACTATAACAATCTTACATTTTTGCAGTGTGCCTGCCGATTTACCGAAAATTCTGCGGCGAGCGTTGACGGAATAGGAGAGAGCAAGCGACAGGAAATAAAGCAGCTTATAAAAGCTCTAAAGAAAACAAACCCGAATATTGAAAAAAGTATTTTCCGAAGTATCCACAACGTCCATATAGACACCTTTGCGGGCTATAAAACAAAAGGGGAGCGTCACAGCTTCCTTGAAAACTATGATTAAAAAACGCGTCTCTCCGTTTGGAAAGACGCGTTAATTTTATATTGTTTTGTCTGAAATACAGTTGTCGAGCGCGCGGATAATTCCTTCCTTGTCCATCTTTCTGCCGATGAATACAAGCTTGTTGATTCTGTCGCCGTAAACAGGATCCCATTCTGCGGCAACGTCGGGATTCATAGCGAGGATTTCCTTTCTGTCCTCTTCCGGGAACGCCGCGATCCAGTCGCCGTCGTCGGTAGCGGTTTTTTGCTTACCGCTCTGCTCAAAAATGTATGCAACGTTCGGATTCTCGATGATCCAGAAAAGACCTTTTGCTCTGATTACTTCCTTAGGCCAATTCTGGAATACAAATTCCTCAAACTTAGCTTTTTCAAACGGCTTTACATTCTGATAAACAAATGTGGAAATACCGTATTCCTCGGCTTCACCCTCGTCATGATGGTGATGATGGTGGTGATGATGATGTCCGTGACCTTCGTGCTCATCGTGGTCGTGATGCTCATGATGCTCGTGCTCATGGTCGTGTTCATGATGTTCGTCATGGTCATGGTGCTCATGTTCGTCGTGGTCTAAATCCTCGGAGTTTTCACCCTCAAGCTCCATAGCCTTAACCCAGCCTGCGCTCTGAATAATCTTTCTGTAGTCAAAGTTGTCGGTTGAAAGAACTTCTTTAACGTCAACCTTGCCGTAGTTTGTCTCAATTATTTTTGCGTCGGGCTGCAGAGCCTTGATAACCTCAAGAACGTCAGCCTTTTCCTTTTCGTTAACGTCGTCAATCTTATTAAGTACAATAGTTGTGCAGTATTCAATCTGTTGAATGAGAAGATTCTCGATATCCTCCTCGTCAAGGTCATCCTGCATAAGTGAAGCGCCGGAACCAAACTCGTCAGCCATTCTTTTTGCGTCAACAACGGTTGTAATGCTGTCAAGATACGCAACGGCAGGAAGCTGAGCGTTGGGGTCTGAACCGTCCAGCATGCAGATCGAACCTGCAATCGGGCCCGGCTCGCAAATACCGGAAGCCTCAATGAGGATATAATCAAAACGCTTTGAGCGCGCAAGTTCAATAATCTGCTTCATCAAATCAACTTTCAGAGTGCAGCAGATGCAGCCGTTTGAAAGCGGTACGAGGTTGTCGTCCTTCTGAGTGACCGCGCCGCCCTTTGCAATAAGCGATGCGTCAATATTTACCTCGCCGATATCATTTACAATAACAGCTACCTTATAGCCTTCCTGGTTTGCGAGAATATGATTGAGTACCGTAGTTTTTCCCGCTCCAAGGTAACCTGTCAGCAGAGAAACAGGAATACGCTTATCTTTTTTCTTATTAAACATGATTGCCTCCTAAAATTACAATTTCCAATACTAATAATATATAATACAGCTAAATTTGGTTTTTTTCAAGTATAAAGCCTGATTTTTTGAAAAACTTGTTGTGTATCAGTAAGGTTAAAAGGCTTAATGTCAAAGTTGATAAAAGCATTATGATTAATGAAATATACCACTGTCCGTTGCGGTTCAGTGCATAAAAATCAAACCATCCGCCGTTTGAATAACCGATAAAAACAACGTTGTAAAGATAAACAGCCCCGTAGAGCAACATTGGAATAACCCCTGCCAGAGAATACGGCAGACTGATTTTTCCAAAGCCGTCAAGGAACACAAACGAAATAAAACACATTGCTGGAGCACCGACATGCATATGAAAGGCTGTTCCTCCAAGCTGCATTGCGGGACCGTAAACAGGAATAAGCAGAATCATAACCGTTGAGAACGTAAGCAGCAGTGAAGCGACGCCCATAAGCTTAAAAATCATAACAGGCTTTGGAATAGATTTTTCTTTTCCTTTGAGAATCCTTATATTGCAGATACCAATAGCAAGCGCGCCTGCTGCGGCAAGAATATTGCTGTCGGTTGTAAAGAACATAAACTTGTCCGCAGGTGATTTAATATAGGAGCCGAGATTTCCCAGGAAATAAGAAATAACAACGCCTGTGGTAACCGCGAACACAATAAAATTAATAATTACGGACGCAATCAATCTTTTCTTGTTTTTCATAAACGCTCCTTTACTGTTCATTAATTCTTCTGTATTCACTGGGCGTCACATGATACTTTTCATAAAACGCTCTTGTAAAATACGATAAGTTATTAAATCCGCACTCAAAAGCAATTTCGGATATCTTTCGTTCTTCATCGTTTAGTTTTTCGGAAGCTAACTCCAAACGGTAATTTTTCAGATATTGAGTAAACGAAGTTCCCGTGAGCTGGCGGAACATTTTTGAAAAGTGACTCGCGGAAAAATTGCTTATATTAGCAGCCTGTTCAACGGTGATGTTTTCACTGTAGTTGTTCTGAATAAACTCAATTGACTTCCTAAGCTTCCTGTTCAGAATAATAATGTGCTGTTCGTCGTTATTTGCAGGCGTGCAGTTCATGCAAATATGATGCATGATACCGAAAATACATGATTTAATCAGCAGCTCGTTCCCGTTTTGGTCGCCGTTCAAAACAATTAGCTGACGCACATACGGAATAAGATTTTGATAAAGCTGTGAGCCTTTTCCGATATAAGAGGGAACAAGCAGCTTTTGTGAGTAAATCGGTTCAAGGTATTTGTTAAGACATAAGTCCCTTTTACCCGATTCAAGAAGTGAGAACCTAAACAGAATATTGTAATATTCAGCCTTATAATCATCGTTTTGATTGATGGAGTGAAACACCTGAGGCTGAACAAGAACCATATCGCCCTCGGAAAGAATATAATCATCGTTTTGTACGGTTACGCTCATAACTCCGTCTGTGACGTAGATGATCTCCATTTCATCGTGCCAGTGAAGCGGAAATCCGCACAAACGCTCGGAATGAATCACTCCGTAAAGTGCGTACGGGAACGATAGCTTTCCGTGAACCTTGGTTTCGTGCATTGCAAGCATAAATATTCCTCACAATCGTTTTGTGTTAAAAACATAGTTATATATTATTAGTATTATAGCTCAAAAAATTGTATAATACAATATATAAATATAAGAAAAAGTGAGAATATGAAAGAACTAAGGTTATTTAATCTTGCATGGCCTATTTTCATAGAAACAGCGCTGTTTATGCTGCTCGGCTTTGTTGATGTATTTGTGCTCAGCAGGTACGACGACCTTGCCGCCTCGTCCGTAAATACGGCAAATCAGGCTGTTTCAATAATCACCATAGTATTTACCGTTATTTCCGGAGCAAGCGCGGTACTGATTTCGCAGTATCTCGGAGCAAAAAAAAGTGAAAATGCTTCAAGAATCGCAGCGCTTTCAATAGTATTTAATTTTGCAACAGGTCTTTTTGCAAGTATTATTATTCTTGTTTTCAGTAAAAATATTCTGTCATTTATCGGCGCAAGAGGACGGGTACTTGAATTCTCCTCGCTCTATTTATCCATTGTAGGAGGCTTTTTGTTTCTGCAGTCGGTATTAAGCTCAATGACTGTTATCATACGCAACCACGGCCTTACGAAAATATCGATGTACGTTACCGTGGGTATGAACCTGATAAACACAACGCTTGATATTATATTTGTGCTCGGATTATTCGGACTGCCAAGAATGGGCGTTGTCGGCGTGGCAATCGCAACGACATTCAGCAGATTATTAGGCACTGCGGTTTTGGCTTGGTTCCTGTTCAAGAAGGTGGAATCTCTCAAAATATTTAAGCTGTTAAAGCCTTTCCCGTTTTCAGACGTTAAGGATATGATAAAAATCGGCGTACCGTCTGCGCTTGAAACCTTTCTTTACAATCTTTCACAGCTTGTTATCACGTCAATCGTGCTGAATTTTCTTACTCAGGCGGAGCTTATCACAAAAACATATGTTAATAATATAACGATGTTTTTTTACGTTTTTTCAATTTCAATCGGTCAGGCTTCGCAGATTATTACAGGTCATCTTGTCGGCGCGAGAAAAACCGATGAAGCTTATATCAAAGCATTCAAATCCTACCGCTGCGCATTGGCAATAACGCTTGTACTTGCGCTGACCGGAGTGTTGTTCAGAGTTCAGCTTGTTTCAATATTCACGGACGATTCGCAGGTAATAACACTCGGAGCTAACATTCTGATAATTAACCTCTTGCTTGAATTCGGACGAACCACAAATCTTGTTCTTATAGCAAGCCTCAGAGGCGCGGGAGATGTGTTTTATCCAACAGGCTGTGCAATCTTCTCAATGTGGGCAATAAGCGTGCTCGGTTCATATATATTAGCTGTTGTGTTCAATATGGGCATTTACGGCTTGTGGATAGCCCTTGCCGCAGACGAATGTTTCAGGGGCGTAATGATGATAATACGCTGGAAAAGCGGAAAATGGAAAACAAAACGCGTTGTTTCAGACGAATAAGGAGAAAATATGAATATTGCTGCTATTTCTCACCGAACCACAATTGAATACTGCTACGCATTAGATGAAAATACGGTCGTAGTAAACCTTAAAACGGACAAGGATGTAAACAAAGCGTTTATTGTTTATGAAGATCCGTTTATTCATGAGCTAAGAGGCGAGCAAAACTGGACAGGCAAGAAGCTGGAAATGAAAAAGCTTGCGGAGCTGAAATATCATGTTATCTGGACGGTAAGACTCACCCCTGAATATAAGCGTCTGCAATACTACTTTGAACTTGAAAGCCTCGGAGAATGTTACGTTGTCTGCGAGAATAAGATTTGTCCCGTGAGTGAAGCGGAAAAAACGTCGTGGCAGTATTACAAATACGCGTGGCTCAATTCTTCCGATGTAATCAAACCGCCCGCATGGGTCAAGGATACCGTATGGTATCAGATCATGCCCGACCGTTTTTGCCGCGCAAAGGACACCCCGAAAGATGATAAGTTCCGCGCATGGGGCGATTTTGAAAAGCCTACATGGCGCGACGTATACGGCGGAAATCTTAAGGGAATCACCGAAAAGCTGCCATACTTAAAAGAGCTTGGAATAAGCGGAATATATATGACGCCGATTTTCCGTTCAGGCTCAAATCATAAATACAATACATATGATTACCGGGAAGTGGATCCCGACTTCGGAACTGAGGAAGATTTAATCGAATTGATCGACAAAGCCCATGAAATGGGAATCAGAGTTATGCTCGACGCTGTATTCAATCACTGCGGACACGAGTTCTTCGCGTGGGTAGATGTATTCAAAAAAGGGAGAGCTTCAAAATATTACGACTGGTTCTTCATAAATGCCGAGGATTTCGCAAAGTATGAGTTCTCAACCGAGGACGCGAGGTACTACTCGTTCTCATTCTGGGCAGGCATGCCAAAGCTCAACACAAACAACCCCGAGGTTGTTGAGTACTTTGAAAAGCTGTGTACGCACTGGGCGAAGGACTGGAAAATCGACGGAATCCGATTTGACGTAGGAGACGAGGTATCTCACACATTCATCCACAGCCTCAACGAAAGCGTTAAAAAGATAAATCCCGATATATTCTTTTTGGGCGAAATCTGGATGGATTCGATAAGCTGGCTCGGCGGCAGGGAATACGACTCAGTAATGAATTACCCGTTGCCCGGCTGTATAAACGATTTCTGGAAGAACCGTGAATTGAATTACTCAGACTTTATCTATTCGCTAAATTACTGCCGAACTCTTTATCCGGAGCAAACCACTCTGTCACTTTTCAACTTTCTCGACACTCACGACACCTCAAGGGTGGCTGAAATCAGCAGAGGAAACAACGAGCTTCTTCAAAAGCTCACGGTTCTGATGACCATGCCGGGAACGGCGTGCATCTACTACGGCACCGAAATCGCAATGAAAGGACTTTATACCCCATACAACAGAAGCACCATGCCGTGGGATGAAATTGAAAACGGCGACTACGATGAAATAAAATCAAAAATATCAAAGCTTATTAGTCTTAGAAATGAGAATGAAGAATTCAAAAGCAACGATATAGAATATACTCGTCATGCCGGTTTTCCAAGACTTGTTGACTACACAAAATCAGGGAGAATAAGGGTTATACTTAACGCTGAAGAAAATCCGTGCGAGATTTCCGTTGACGGTGAAATAATTTATCAAAACCAATACAAAGACGGAAAGCTTCTTGAAAGCGGAATAGCAATAATAAAACTAAATTAAAAATGAACGGAGGAATAATCATGAAAAAAATCATATCTACCGCGCTTGCCGTTTTGATGATACTCGGCACTGCGGCAACTTATGCTGTTAGTGCGGAAGATGAAGCGGCAAGTTCATCGCCCTCGGCTTTTACAACCACAGAGGGACTTTACGTTCATGCGGTGCTCGGCTCAAATGACGCCGACGCGTGGCAGAAATGGCAGTGCGCGCATGATGAAGATTTCAATACGCCGAATTACTTGGAAAAGTATTTTTTCCTTCCAAGCTCCGCAGACAATAACACCGTTGATATTTACAACGCGTACGATTACACTGTGACCGTTAACGGCGTAACAATCAATTCAAAGGAAACCGCTGCCGTCAATTATGACACCAAAACAATATATACGATTTACGCTGACGGACGTTATAATACACTTAGGTTTATGAAGTCAGGAGCGGAAGCGGCAATTTACATCAACAACAGCAACGCCGACGGCAACGGCAAAGACCTGATGTCTTATCTTAACTCCGACAAAAGCCTCAGCGCAAAGGCAACGGGAGCGATCGTCACTCCTGACGGATCGATCATCAACACCCCAATCAAAAAGATAAAGGGAAGAGGCAATACATCGTGGGGCAAGCCGAAAAAGGGATACAATATCACCTACGATAAAAAGGTATCAATCGCGGGCATGCCAAGCGGCAAAAAGTATTCGATACTCGCAAACTACCAGGACGACTCACTTTCCCGCAACCGCTTTCTCTATGATTTATCGGACGCGGTAGGAATGCCTTATGCTTCCGACTCTCGCTATGTTGATTTTTATGTTAACGGCTTCTACTGGGGCTCATATCAGATGGCTCAAAAGGTAGAGGTAGGTTCTTCATCTCTTGTGAGTGACTTTGAAGAAACAGATTACCTAAACGAGGACGGCACAATCAAGGAAGATTTTCCGTTTGTATGCGAGGTTGACGCAAGCGCAGGCTCCGACGATTACTATGTAACATCTGCAAGCGGAAACAAAATCACAATCAAAGCGCCCGAAATCGATCCAGGCGAGCCAGGCTACGATGAAGTAAAAGCATATGTGCTTAAAAAATTCAACGCGTTCTACAACACTACAACAGCACGCGGAAGCTTAAATACAACCGCCGATATTGAATCCTTAACAAAACTGTTCCTCATAAACGAGCTCGGAAAAAACTGGGATTCAGGCGTTTCAAGTACATTCTTTACCTACAAGCAGGATGAAAACGGAGAATATAAATTCTACGGTTCACCTGTTTGGGACTACGACAACTCACTCGGCAATGCCAATGGTATCGAAAAAGAAATCCAGAGCTATGGAATTGACGACTACACCAAATACACAGGCTGGTGGTGCAAGTATAAGGGCAAAGGCTCGGGTAAAAAGGCAAGCACAAACATCATGAACAGAATCTGCCAGAATAAATATATCACCGAGGCCGCTCCGAGAGTATGGTTTGAAAGCTTTGTACCTGCTATCAATCACTTCACGGGTGAGAAAATCAGCGGTGAGGCAGGTAAATATTTCTACACCGCAGATAAATACTACTCATTGATTAAAGACAGCGCAGAGATGAACTACAAAAGCGGCTGGCTGCTTAACACAGGAAAATGGATAGCAGATCACAGCTCGCTTTACAAAGCGACGTTTGACCCTGTTACGCTTACATTGACTACAGATACCAGCAAAACGGAGTATGAAAATGACTTTACAGGAATGTATAATTACTGCAAAGATTGGTTCACAAGCCGCGCGGCATGGATTTCCTCACAGTATCTTGCAAGCTACTCTCCCAAAACCGCGTTAATGGGCGATACAAACCTCGATTCATACATCACTATCGTAGACGCTTCTACAATTCAAAAAATTATTTCGGGATATATAAATGCTGAAAAAGCCGTAGATTTTGCCTCTGATGTAAACAACGACGGTAAGGTAACAATTGACGACGCTACCTGTGTACAAAAGTATATAGCTAAATACAATTCAGGTTTTGGTATAACAGGCACAACACACATTTACGGTTAACACAAAAAGGTCGGTTCATCGCTGTGAACCGACCTTTAATCATTTTTTCTTCTTCAATTTTTTATATTCACTGTAATAAGCGTTGAGCAAATTGGAAAATTCATCCTGAGTAACGGATATTTCGCAGTCGTTTACCTCATTTTCAATATGTATCAAACTATCATTTTTGCTTATGCAAAAAACGTTTCCGCTAAACTCAGTTTCATTTTCATCATTTAAAAACTTCTTGATTTTGCTCAAAAAACTTCTTTCAGCCAAAAGCATTTCACCAATCAAGTCATATTGTTTATCGGAAAACTCCATTATCGGAAGCTTCTTTTTTTTGCCGCTGACGGTTATTGTATATTCAATCATAATCAGTCTCCTTCATAAACAGGGTAAGCGGTAGTAATTCTTTTGTTGCTGTCAAGATACATGTCGATTTCAAGGTCGTCGCAGTAACCGATCCACAGTGAGCCTTTGGGATTCTTGCTGTCGTTAACAGCGTATTCATAAGCGGTATTAATCGCGTCAACAACCTGCTGAGGTGTCCAGCTTTCGGGATAGAACGAACTGAATCCGTTTTTCTTTACGTTATTAACCTTAACCTTTGCGGTGAATACTCCGTTTTCGTCTTCCTTGCTTCTTGTTCCGTCAATAATACTGCCCTTGCTGTCCTCAACCATCGAGTAATGATAGCCGGTAGCTTTGCCTTTGCTGTTTATTGTGCCGTCAAAAATATGCTCAAGCGTTTTCTTGGCAAAGTGCTCGGTGTTTTTCAGCTTATAAATATCTTTCATCTTATAAGCAGTAGTTTTGCTTTCGGATTTTTCAGATGAGCCGGATTTCTTGCTCTTACTAACGTTTGAAGAAACAGAAGTTTTTTTTGAACTGCTCTCGCTGTTGCTCAACAGGGGATACGAACATCCCGAAACAACAAAAGCAACAACAAGAATAAAAGCGGTAATTATCGACGCGAGTTTTGTTTTCATAAAATATCATCTCCCTGATTTAATGATAACACATCGCAGAGGCTAAATCAATTCGCTTAAAATAGAATTTGAAACCAAAAATCCTTTTTTGGTAAAGCAGGCATGATTTTCGTCAAGCTCCATAAATCCGTGTTTTTCGAAATTCCGAATTTTTTTCATAGTAGCCGCAGGAACGGGTAAGGAATATCGGTTTTCAAAATCCTTGAAATTAAGCCCTTCTTTTAATCTCAGAGCAAGCATAATATACTCCTGAATATCTCCACCGGCGCCGTCGTCAACAATTTTTCTTTCAAAGTAATCCTGCATGCTTCTTCCGTAATAAAAGCGTTTTCCGTCAAAAAACGAGTGAGCCGACGGACCGATTCCGATATATTCGCCGCATTTCCAGTAATTAATATTGTGTCTGCCCTCAAAACCCGGCTTGGCAAAATTTGATATTTCATATTGCTCATATCCGAGTTTTTCGAGCTCGGTAACCGCGTTAAGGTACAAATCCGCCTGAATATCATCATCCGACAGCGGAAGCTTATCTCTCATGGTGTAAAACTTAGTTCCCTTTTCAACTTTAAGCAAATAGGATGAAATGTGAGTAACATTACATTCAGCGCAAAATGAAATTGACTGCTTGAGTGTTTCCGAGGTCTGATAGGGAATACCCATCATCAAATCAAAGGAAATATTATCAATTCCTGCCTCAACAGATTTTTTTGCGGTAATCTTTGCTTCTTCGGCGGTGTGGATTCTGCCGAGAGCTTTCAGCTCATTTTCAACCGCGCTTTGCAGACCGACCGAGATCCTGTTAAAACCTGCGGCTTTCATCAAATCAAAATCAATTATCTTGCCGCTTTCGGGGTTAACCTCGCAGGTGATTTCGGCGTTGTCTAAAACCTTAAAGTGCTCTTTCGCTTTATTCAACAAGGTGCATAGTCTTTTTGCGCCGATTACGCTCGGAGTACCGCCGCCAAAATATATGCTCGCAACTTTCTTGCCGCAAAGATTGCTCCAGTAAACTATCTTCTTTAAGGTTTCGGCAACATATCTGTCATATTCAAGCTCGCTTCCTCTGCGGCTGAAAAAGTCACAGTACGGGCATTTACTCTTACAAAACGGAATGTGAATATATAATCCGATAGTATTCATTGCAAGTTCTCCGTTCAATAAAATAGTTGGGGCAGAAACCACAGTTTCTGCCCCAAGTTGGAAGGTATATGAAAAGATAGGAATAATCTGTTACTTTCTGATATAATATTACAATATTTTAATCATTTTGTCAAGCTTTTGTTTTAATTAATTTCAATATTTTTTTATTTTCAAGATTTGTTATTGTAAATGTTGACATAACAGGTAAAAAAATAGTAAAATATAAAGTTGTAAACCGCAAATCATTTCCGAAAGGATTGTATCTATGAATTCATATAAGGACGAAATTCAAAAGCGACGCACCTTTGCGATTATTTCGCACCCTGACGCAGGTAAAACCACGCTTACCGAAAAGCTTCTGCTTTACGGAGGAGCAATTAATCTTGCAGGCTCGGTAAAGGGAAAACGAACCGCAAAGCACGCAGTTTCAGACTGGATGGAAATTGAAAAGCAAAGAGGTATTTCAGTAACTTCCTCTGTTCTCCAGTTTAAATACAACGGCTACTGCATCAATATTCTTGACACTCCGGGACATGAGGACTTCTCTGAGGACACCTACCGCACGCTCATGGCGGCAGACTCAGCGGTAATGGTAATCGACGGCTCAAAGGGTGTTGAGAAGCAGACGATCAAGCTGTTCAAGGTATGCGTAATGCGCAATATTCCGATTATTACATTCATCAATAAAATGGA
>OMXW01000039.1 GCA_900315085.1 uncultured Eubacteriales bacterium | reverse complement strand
ACCTTTACCTTTGGAACCTTGTTAAGCTCGATTTTTGAAAAATCCTTTGTGAGCTTGTGAAGGTTTTCGTCGATTTCCTCAAGGGTGTAGCCCCTGCCCTCAATGAGCAGGTTTGAGATTCTTTCACTCCAGGTGTCAACGAGCTTCATTGTTTCGCCCTTGTTGACCTCATACGGCTTTGTCTGGTTTGAGAGCAGCATGAGCTGGTCGCCGTACACCAGACCACCTACAAAACGGCGGATAAGCGGAATAGTGAGCGAGAAACCGGGGTTTTTCTCCATACCGAATGAAAGCGAGATAACGGGAACAAATTCAAAGCCCGCCTTTTTAAGAGCTTTTCTAAGCAGGAAAATGTAGTTTGACGCTCTGCAGCCGCCGCCCGTCTGGGTAATCATAAGGGCGACCTTGTGAACGTCATACTTGCCGCTCTGGAGCGCGTGGATAAACTGACCGATTACAAGAAGCGCGGGATAGCAGGTGTCGTTATGGACATACTTTAAGCCTGTCTGCGCGATTTCGGGACCTGTTGTTTCAAGCAGCTCCGCCTTGTAGCCGTAGTGAACGAACACGTTTTTCAGGATTCTGAAATGAATAGGCGACATATTAGGCATTAAAATTGTATATTCCCTTTTCATCTGCTTTGTAAAAATCAGACGGTCGGTTTTTTTGTCGTATATTAATTTCGCCATAGCGAAGTTCCTTTCAAAGCCTCGGTCAGTCGTTGTCTATCGCGGCAAGCAAGCTTCTTATTCTAATCTTTACCGCGCCGAGATTGGTTATTTCATCTATTTTGATCTGGGTATATATTCTGTTCTTGGATTCAAGGATCTCGCGAACCTCATCGGTGGTGATAGCGTCAATTCCGCAGCCGAACGAAACGAGCTGAACCAGCTCCATGTCTTTGCGTGTTGTGACGTATTTTGCCGCTGCGTAAAGTCTTGAGTGATATGTCCACTGGTTGAGAACGTGAGTAGGGAAGTGCTCAACCTTTGAGGAAACGATATCATTCCGTGGTTGATTTCGGGATCCACATGATACGGACGACCTGCGAGCACGATTATTTTTTTGCCCTCTTTTTCAGCCTTTGCGATTATTTCATCGCCCTTTGTCTGGATCTTGCGTCTGTAGTTGTCCTGCTCCTCATACGCCTTTTTGGCGGCGATGCGAACCTCATTGAGCGTGAGGTCCGGGAAGTAGAACGAAAGCCGCTCGTAAGCCTTTCTGGGGAAGTCCTTGGGGCGGTGGATACCGAAGTACTCCTTGATAAAGTGTACCTTTTTGATATCCTTCATGTTGTTCTGGATCACCTCGGGGTAGTAGGCTACAACGGGACAGTTGTAGTGGTTGTCGCCGAGGTGCTCGTCAAAGTTATATGAAAGACAGGGATAGAAAATTGTTTTTGCTCCCTCGTCAATTAAGGTCTGGATATGGCCGTGCATAAGCTTTGCCGGGAAGCAGACGGTGTCGCTGGGGATTGTCTGCTGGCCGCGCTGATACAGCTTTCGGCTTGAGAACGGAGATTTGAAAACCTCAAATTTGAGCTCTGTAAAAAAGCGGTACCAGAACGGGTAAAGCTCAAACATATTGAGTCCCATCGGGATTCCGAGCTTTCCGCGAAGTCCCTCAACGGGCTTGTATTCATTGAGCAGCGCAAGCTTGTACTCATATATGTTCATACCTGATTCGGGAGCTTTTCTTGTTACGGGGCGTTCGCAGCGGTTGCCCGCGATAAAGCGTCTGCCTCCGCCGAAGGAGTTTATTGTAAGGCGGCAGTTGTTGCTGCACATTCCGCAGTTTGTAACCTTGATTTCGTGTACAAAGTTTTCAAGCTGCTCCTTAGTTGAAATGCTGCTTTTGCCCTTGCCCTTTGATTTTTTCATGGAGTACAGCGCAGCGCCGTAAGCTCCCATAAGTCCGGCGATATTGGGACGAACTACCTCAACGCCCATCTCCTGCTCAAACGCGCGGAGCACGGCGTCGTTGAGGAAGGTGCCGCCCTGAACAACGATACGCTTGCCGAGCTCGTCGGGGCTTGACGCGCGGATAACCTTGTAAAGCGCGTTCTTTACTACGCTGAGCGAAAGTCCCGCGGAGATATCCTCGATCGTCGCGCCGTCCTTTTGAGCCTGCTTTACGCTGGAATTCATAAATACCGTACAGCGTGAGCCGAGGTCAACCGGACGTTTTGCGAACAGTCCGAGCTTTGAGAATTCCTCAATATCATAGCCAAGGGCGTTTGCGAAGGTCTGCAAAAAGCTTCCGCAACCGGACGAGCACGCCTCGTTGAGGAAGATGTTATCGATTGCGCCGTTGTGTATTTTAAAGCACTTGATGTCCTGGCCGCCGATATCGATAATAAATTCAACGTCGGGCATGAAATACTTTGCGGCGGTGAAGTGAGCTATTGTTTCAACGATTCCGTAGTCAACGCTGAATGCGTTATCTATGATATCCTCGCCGTAGCCGGTTACGGCCGACGAAACAACGTCGAGGTCGGGGTTTATACTGTAAACCTCCTCGAGGAACGCCTTGATAATTTCAACGGGATTTCCTCTTGAGGGGAGATATTTTGAGAAAAGCAGCTCGCCGTCGGAGTTGAGCACAACTCCCTTTACGGTTGTTGAGCCTGCGTCCATACCGATGTACGCCTTGCCCTTGTAGCCCTTGAGCTCCTTTTGCTTGACATCAGCCTTTGCGTGGCGCACCTTGAATTCGGCGTATTCAGCCTCGTTTTCAAAGAGCGGAGGGTTGAACGCGAAGTTGCCCGAGCCGCGGTAGTTCTTTACCTTTTCTATTATTTCATCAAAATCTATTGTGTTTTCTGCGCAGAGAGCCGCGCCGAACGCAACGTAATAGAGCGAATTTTCGGGGCAGATCCCCTTTGTTCCGAGAGTGCGGTCAAAGCAGTTCCTGAGCTCGCTCATAAATGTGAGAGGTCCGCCGAGGTACACTACCTGTCCTTCGATTTCACGTCCCTGAGCAAGTCCGGCTACCGTCTGACTTACAACCGCGTTGAATATGCTCTCCGCGATATCCGACTTTCTCGCGCCCTGATTTAAGAGCGGCTGGATATCTGTCTTTGCAAAAACGCCGCAGCGTGAAGCGATCGTGTATGTCTTTTCATGCTTCTTTGCAAGCTCGTCAAGCTCCTCAAGCGGAACGTTGAGCAGAGTTGCCATTTGGTCGATAAACGCGCCCGTGCCGCCTGCGCAGGTGCCGTTCATGCGCACCTCAAGGCCGCCCGAAAGAAACAGTATTTTTGCGTCCTCGCCGCCCAGCTCGATTATTACGTCTGTTCCGGGGATAAACGTATTAGCGGCTACGCGTGTTGCGTAAACCTCCTGAACGAATTCGATTCCGCAGTCCTGGGCAACGCCCATGCCCGCCGAACCCGACAGTGCAACCGCCGCGTTTTCTACGCCGTCAATCTGAGAACGAACTCTTGACAGGATCTCGGAAATCTTCTCCGTAATCTGCGACAGGTGACGTTCATATGTACTGTAAATCAGCTTGTTGTCATCATCAAGCACAACACATTTAATTGTGGTTGAGCCGATATCAAGTCCTAATTTCACCGTTTACCTCCGTATTAACAGCCGCCACCGTTTCCGAATTTTACTCTGGAAACGGTTTTTGGCATACAAATCTTGTTTGCACACTAATCCATTATTCCAATTTATTATTATATCCCTATTGTGAATTGTTTGTCAATACTGCTGATTGTCGGATTTGCGTATGCATTTCATCATTTTTTTAGCAATTCTTCAACATTCGGTTTAAAGGATGTATCTGATTGGTTCCAAAAAATTCGAAAATATGGTCGAGTTTTAGAAGCATTGTCCTTTTTATGGGACACCTTGTCGTTTATAATAGAAGCATAAGCGAAGCATAAGGTAATGATAAGATACAACAAGGAGGAAGGTAATATGATCAATTTCAGTATTTTTGTGTTTATTCTTTACGCGGTTCAGTATTCGGCGCGTTCGATTGTTTTCGGAGGCAACACGCGCAGGGAACGCAGGGCAAGGCGCAGGCGAAAAGCGCGCGTTTCATACGCAAAAAGAAAGCCCGTAAAACGGACGGTAATTTACAGCACAAGAAAAGCGCGGAGACAAAAAACTCCGCGCTTATGTATTATTTACGGTTCCTGCGCTACGATCGCCTGAGAACCAAGCTCCTTGAATCTTTGCTCGGCAAGCTTTTTCTCAAAGTGAGATACCTTGCCGGCAACCGAATCCGCAAGGAGATAATCCTTTTGGTCGTAGCCTATGAGCACCATGCAGTGCTCGTTTTGAAGCCATGTAAAAGTGTCGCCCTTTTTGGTCTTTGCGTTTTCGTCAACAAAATCAACTACCCACGACGCCTTTTCATAAGGCTCCTGCATGTAGGTTGTAGCCCACACCATTACGGGCGTACCGTTTTTAACGTACTTTTGGCACAGCGATTCAAGAGTTTCGCCAACGATTGAGGTAGCCCTGAGCTTTGACTTCTTTGCCTCAAAGAACTTGTTTATGGACTTTGCCATAGCAGGCGAATATATTCCGTAGCCGTTCTCAACGGTTCCCGCGAACGCCGAGTACATGTCGGGACCGAAGCGCGTTCCGTCAACGCCGTAGCTGATTGGCGAACAAATGAGGTAATTTTCAGCGAAGTCGAATTCGTCGGTATCAAATCCCAGGCTTTTGAGAAGCATTGTGCACGCATAGGTTTCGCAGCCTGCCTTTAGCTCGTTCTGAGAAACAATCGGAACGCCCTGAATCTGGAATGACTGCGGCTCGGTAACAGGCTGGGTGACCTCAACCTGATTTTCAACCGCGATAGGCTTGGGCTTTGGTTTTGGAGCGAGCGGAGCAACATTTATTATTATAAGAAGCACAACGATAATTACAGCCGAAACGGTCAGAAACGCCCCCATTGAGCCTGATTTTTTACTTGATTTTCTGCGGTTCCTTTGATTTCCGCTACTCATTCTTTCACTTCTTCCCTAAAGAGCGAATCCCTTTTTCGCTCAGTTAACATTATTACATAACTAAAGCGGCAAAAGCATTTTTGCGACCGCAAAATAAATCAGCAGCGACAAAGAGTCGCAGACGGTTGAAATAAGCGGATTTGCCATAACCGCAGGGTCAAATCCGATTTTGCTTGCCAGAATAGGCAGACTGGATCCGACAATTTTCGCCATTATGATAGTACCGACAAGTGTGGCTGAAACCACAAAGGCGATTTGAATCGGACTTCCAGCCCCGGTGTAGCCGCGCAAATCGAAAAACAGCAGCTTAAAGAAGTTGGCTACCGCGAGGGTAAGTCCGCAGAGCACGGCAACCCTGACTTCTTTCCAGAGCACGGCAAGCGTATTTTTAAACTCTATTTCACCAAGCGAGAGGGCGCGGATCACGGAAACGGATGCCTGTGAGCCGGCGTTACCGCCCGAACCCGTAATCATGGGAATAAACGACGACAGAATAATGATCTGCGCCAGAATTCCGTCAAACGACGAAATGATCGTACTTGTAAATGTAGCCGACAGCATGAGTATAAGCAGCCACGGCGCGCGTTTGCGGTAAATTCCAAAAACGCCCGTACGCATATACGGCTTGTCGGACGGCAGTACCGCCGCCATTTTTTCGATATCCTCGGTAGCCTCTTCCTGAATTACGTCGATAGCGTCATCGATTGTTACGATGCCTACAAGGCGCATTTCATTGTCAACAACGGGCAGCGCGAGGAAATTATAGTTTGAAAACATCTGCGCAACCTGCTCCTGGTCGTCGAGGGTGTGCACGGATATTACGTTTTCTTCCATCATATCCTTTACGGGCGTGTCGTCCTCGGAAAGCAACAAGTCCTTTACCGTTGTGATTCCGATAAGCTTGTTGTTTTCGTCATTGACATAACAGGTGTAGATCGTTTCCTTGTCTACGCCCGTTCGGCGGATTCGCTTTATTGCCATTTCGGCAGTCATGTCGGGGCGCAAAACTATGAACTCTGTAGTCATGATCGAGCCCGCGCTGTCCTCCGGATATTTAAGCAGCTCATTTATCTGCTTGCGCATATCCTTATCCGCCTGGCGCAAAATTCTTTTTACGACGTTCGCAGGCATTTCCTCAATAAGGTCAACCGCGTCGTCCACAAACAGCTCGTCAACAACTTCCTTTAACTCGCTGTCGCTGAAGCCGTGAATAAGAAACTCCTGGGTTTCGTCATCCATTTCAACAAAGGTTTCCGCCGCAAGCTCCTTGGGCAGAATCCTGAATAAAATCGGGGTTTTTTCATCCTGAAGCTCCTCAAAAACCGCCGCGATATCAAACGGCTTCATTGTAACCAGGATGTCCCTTAAAGTGCCGTACTTTTTTTCGTCAAGCAGCACCTTGATTGTTTCGGTTAGGGTCACGTTAACCTGAACCATCATCTCTCCTCCTCTTGCGAATATTGCATCGCGGAAAGACGAGTTCTTGGGTAAAATTAAAACATTACCGCGCGATTACATTAAAGCGGTAATCACATGGTGATACTTTAACCAAAATGAACGCAGCAACGACGTTCATTTCTACTTCGCCCGGGAACTCCGCCTAAATTTCCGTCTGCGTCCATCAACATTTCACCTCACAATTATTGTCTTGGGTTTTAGCCCATAGTCAATAATATTTTAGTCCATTTTATCCTTGTTGTCAATTGGTTTTTCGCTTTGGACACAGCTCATAAGCAGATTTTTACAATATGCAGTAAATAAGCCGATTAAATCTTGATTTTTTTCGAATATATAGTATAATAGTTGAGTAAGAAGTACAATTAGTATTAGTATTTTAGAACAATGTCGTCAACTTAAAATTGTAGGGGAGGCGCTTGCCGCCCCCCGCAAGATTTGCGCATAACTTCGGGAGACCGCAAGGGTCTTCCCTACACAGTGCGTTTCAAAAGCAATTATTACTCCTAAATTGGCGACGCCGGAATCTCAGGAGGTTTTCATGAAAAGTCTTGTCAAAAAATATTTACCCTACGGATTGGTTATCCTTGCGGTATATCTTATAACCCCGCTGTTTTTCATGGGCGCGGACAAGAAGAATATTACACCGGTTCTTTACTACTTTATTTTTCTGCTTACCGCTGTCGGATGCTCGGTCGTATTCAGCGCAAAAAACGGACTTGATTTTCTGTTCGCGCTGATTGCGCCTATCGCGTTTTTGTTTACGATGTTCTTTTATCTGGGCGGATTCAGCCTGTTCTCGATTATTCTGCTTGCGCTGTATCTTGTAGCGGGAATCTTCGGACTGTTCCTCGGCGACCTTGTTTTCGGAGAGGAACGACATAAAAAGGAAAAGCAGGACCAAAAGGAAGCGGAAGCGGTGCTGCTAAGAGCAAAGCGCCGCGACGAGCGCGAAAGCCGCAGAATGACCAGAGAAAGCACGGTCAACTCAGCTAGACGCGCGCGCGAAGCTGAGATGGCAAAAGAAAAAAGCAGCGAGGAAAAGCCCGCTGCCGAGAAAGCTCCGTCAATTGACGAAGATGATTTTGATTATGATAAGTATTTATCCGACATTGACAAGCTGCTTGAGGACGACAAGTTCTAAACGCAGTAAAGATTTGTGTCCCACGCGGGAATGTACGGATGGTGGCGCAAATATATTTTATAATCGGGGTTCAGCTTTTTGATTAAAAGCGGAAGCCTGAAAATATCTTCAAATCTGTGATACGCTGAGAAATTTAGCTTTGGCTTAAAGTTTTTCAGCGTATTTTTTGCGCCTATAAGCGTTTCAAAGTCCGCTCCCTCAACGTCCGCCTTTATATATGTTGCCGCCGCGCCGCACAAAATCGTATCAACCGCCGCGACCTGAGTCTGTACGCCTTCGTCCGAAATCGCGCTGTTGCGGCCTGCCTTGTTGTTAAATGTAATTATTGTGTTGTGACTGTACGCGCCGAGCTGCCAAAGCTCGGTATTTTTCATTTCCATGCAGTGATCGCTGAGCTTTTTGAAGTTCTTACCGTTCGGTTCAAGAGCCACGATCTTGCGGTAGCTGCCGCCGCTGTAGCTCAAAAACTCGTCGATTGTGTCGCCGTTGTACGCGCCCAAATCCACGTATAGCTCGTTATTGCCTAACCTTAAAATATTACCGAACGCCTCGTCCTTATCGGTCGTTATTTCATCGAGCAGTCCGATTTCACCCGTCAGATAAAACTTTATTACGTTTTCATACACGCGTCGGGACAAATCGTCCTCCAAAGTATCGTATGCCGCCTCTATTCCCTCGCGGTATTTTTCAATAAAGCCGCGGTCAAACAGTATATCGCCGAAAACCGGAACGCTCGGAACAAGCGTCCGGTGCTTTTGAGCCACTTCTTTTATATGCGCCATAACGTCCGGGAGCTGACTTGCGAAACAGAGCGCGATTACAAAATCACCGAATTCCTGCTCGAGCTCGCTGAGCTTCTTCACACGGAAGCCGTGAAAGCTCTGACCGCGTACAAAATCGTCGCTCGCCATTACACCCGACGCCTCTATTCCGTATTTTTCAAACGCCGCAAGCACCTTATCGGCTCCGTCGCCCATTCCGTAGAGCACTACGGGCTTTCCGCAGGTTTTCAGTCTTTCCCAGACAGACTGCGTATTTTCAAGCAATTCCAACATATTTCCTCCGTAATTACCTGCTCGTTTTTTGAGTATAAAAAACGCCCACCCTATTGGGTGGACACTTTATAGGTGTTGGCATCTCCCTATTTTTCCGGGCCGTCTCCAGCCAAGTATTTTCGGCACCACTGAGCTTAACTTCTGTGTTCGGTATGGGAACAGGTGGACCCTCAGCGTCATCGACACCAACTAAAATCTATGCTGTTTTTTTAGGAACATCATAGATTATACAACAATCGACTTGGTTTGTCAATACATTTTTTAATTTTTTGTTAACGCCTTAACGATCTCGCTTACATACATTCTGTGATAATCGTCGCCGTTATAGCTGTCCTTCACAAAATCCTCAACAATGCTCTGCTCGTTTAAATCCTGAGCGTAGAGCTTCTTGCACACCAGAACAAGCTTTGCCTCGGCAAAATACGGAACGCCGTCCTCAGTGAAAGCGGGTGTAAGCCCTGTTTCCTTTACCTTGTCAACGTCGCGGCCGCTTTTTGAACCGCAGAACGCCAGAGCCTTTCGGTAGCTCTCGTCAAAAAAGCTCATTGTAAAATAACCGTTTTTCTCAATAAACTCATAGGTGTAGCGCTGCGGACGGATGAACGAAAATGTCACGGGCTTGTTCCACATGATTCCAACGCCGCCCCAGCTGATCGTCATTGTATTGAAGCTTTCCTCACTGCCCGAGGTCACCAGCGCCCAGTCGCCTCCGATAAGCTTAAACGGGTTTTCCGCGATCTCCTGAGGAGCGATCTCCTTAAATTCTGACATAAAAATACCTCCCGGTTTTATTTTGACATATATAATGTATACGCGTCTGCCTTTTATCTTAGTATATCACAGTTTTGAATAATATTCAATATTCAGCCTGTAATATTCACATTATTGTATATTTTTTCAATAAACATGAATATCAAGCTCTTAAAACCATGCCCGACCTTTGCCGATTATTTTGAGTTACCTCTGTATTTTTGTGCTATTTTCGGTTTAATAAGCTATTTTATTCCTCTAAAGCCGTTTATTTTGTGCAAAGGTTAAAAATTGAATATTTATTCAGAAAACACTTGATTTTTTCCCGACAAAGAGTATAATGTAATAGAAACATAAATTTAACGGAGGAATTAACCATGGCAGATAACAAAATCAAAAAAGTCGTACTCGCTTATTCGGGCGGTCTTGATACATCGATCATCATCCCCTGGCTCAAGGAAAACTATGACAACTGCGAAGTAATCGCGGTATCAGGCAACGTTGGACAGGGCACAGAGCTTGACGGCCTTGAGGAAAAGGCAATCGCTACAGGCGCTTCAAAGCTCTACATCGAGGACCTCAACAAGGAGTTCGTTGAGGAGTACGTATTCCCCACAATCAAGGCAGGCGCCGTTTACGAGGGCAAGTACCTTCTCGGAACAAGCTTTGCGCGTCCCGTTATCGCCAAGAGAATCGTAGAAATCGCAAAGGCAGAGGGCGCAGACGCAATTTGCCACGGCTGCACAGGCAAGGGCAACGACCAGGTACGTTTTGAGCTGGCTATCAAGGCTTACGCTCCCGATATGAAGATCATCGCTCCCTGGAGAACATGGGAATTCAAGTCCCGTGAGGAAGAAATCGCATATGCCGAGGCTAAAAACATTCCTCTTAAGATAAACAGAGAAACAAACTATTCAAAAGATAAAAACCTCTGGCACCTCAGCCACGAGGGACTTGACCTTGAGGATCCCGCAAACGAGCCTATGTACAACAAGGAAGGCTTCCTCGAGATGGGCGTATCTCCCGAGCAGGCACCCGACACTCCCGAGTACGTAACTATCTCATTTGAGAAGGGTATCCCCGTAAAGCTCAACGGCGAAGCAGTTGGTTCTGTTGAGATGATCGAAAAGCTCAACGAAATCGGCGGAAGAAACGGCGTAGGTATCACAGATATCGTAGAGAACCGTCTTGTAGGCATGAAGGCGCGCGGCGTTTATGAAACTCCCGGCGGCACAGTGCTCTACGCGGCTCACGCAAAGCTTGAGGAAATCTGCCTTGACAAGGACACTCTCCACTACAAGCAGAACCTCGCAAACACATTCGCAGATTTAGTATACGACGGAAAGTGGTACACACCTCTGCGTGAGGCTATGTCGGCATTCGTCGACAGCACTCAGGAGTATGTAACAGGCGACGTTAAGCTCAAGCTCTACAAGGGCAACATCATTGACGCAGGCGTTACAAGCCCCTACTCACTGTACGACGAGGAAATCGCTACATTCGACGAGGACGAGGTTTACGATCAGAACGACAGCGCAGGCTTCATCAACCTGTTCGGTCTCCCCATCAAGGTTAGGGCTAAAAAAGGCTTGATCAAATAATTTAACATTCTTTCATTTTCGGGCAGGGTGAAATACCCCTGCCCATAAAGTGTTTTTAAAGGATAGATTTCGGAGGTAAAAATGCAGCTTTGGAAAGGACGCTTCAAAAAGGAGCTTTCAAAAACCACAAACGACTTCAACAGCTCTATTTCATTTGACAGCCGCATGTACCGCGAGGACATTGAGGGCAGCATCGCCCACGCAACCATGCTCGGCAAGTGCGGAATTATCAGCGAGGAAAGCGTTGCCGACATCATCAGCGGACTAAAGGGTATTCTCTCGGATATCGAAAGCGGCGCGCTGCAGATTGACATGGAGGCTGAGGATATCCACACTTTCATCGAGGGCGAGCTCACAAAGAGAATCGGCGACAACGGAAAACGACTCCACACCTCGCGCAGCCGTAACGATCAGGTCGCGCTTGACATAAAGCTTTACCTCAAGAAAGAGGTTGTGAATGTAAAGAAGCTCGTTGTTGAGCTGATTAAGGTTATCGCGGGCAAGGCTGAGGAATACAGCGACACGGTTATGCCGGGCTACACCCACCTTCAGAGAGCACAGCCGATCACCTTCGGACATCATCTCCTCGCTTACGGCGAGATGCTTCTGCGCGACGTTTCACGCCTTGAGGACTGCCTCAAGCGTATGGACGAAATGCCGCTCGGCTCCTGCGCGCTCGCGGGTACCACCTATCCGATCGACCGCACGATCACAGCCGAACTGCTCGGCTTTGACAGAATAACAAATAACTCGCTCGACGGCGTTTCCGACCGTGATTTCTGCATTGAGTTCACCTCCGTGCTCTCAATCATCATGGTACACCTCAGCCGTTTCTCAGAGGAAATCATCATGTGGTGCAGCTGGGAATTCAAGTTCGTTGAGCTTGACGACGCGTTCTCGACAGGCTCGTCCATCATGCCCCAGAAAAAGAACCCCGATATCGCGGAACTCGTGCGCGGCAAGAGCGGCAGAGTATTCGGCGACAACATGACCTTGCTCACGGTAATGAAGGGCATAGCGCTTGCCTACAACAAGGACATGCAGGAGGACAAAGAGGCGGTATTTGACGCGGTTGATACCGTAAAAATGTGCCTCACGGCGTTCACCCCCATGCTCGACACAATGAGAGTTATTCCTCAGAATATGCGCAAGGCGGCGGCAGGCGGCTTTATCAACGCCACAGACTGTGCCGACTGGCTCACAAAGAACGGAGTTCCGTTCCGCGACGCGTACAAGGCTACAGGCGAGTTAGTTGCGCGTTGCATTGAGCTCGGAACCGACCTTGAAAGCCTCCCGATTGAGGAATACAAGGCGGTTTGCGACGTATTCACCGAGGATGTTTACGACGCGATCTCGCTTGAAAAATGCGTATCACAGCGCACAGCATTCGGCGGCCCCGCGCCCGAGCTTGTAAAAGCGCAGGCAAAACGCGTGGCTGAAATCGCCGAAAAGTTTTGAACAATTTAGAAGCACCCAAACATCGTAAACAGCTAAGACTAAAATATTACGATTACAGTCAAAACGGTGCATACTATGTAACAATTTGCACACATAACAGAATAAATCTGTTTGGCAAAATTATTAACGTAGGGGCGCACCCATGTGTGCGCCTAAGTACAGCAGGAGCTATGATTAAAAAGAAACTGTTGGATTTAGAACAAAAGTTTCCCGACGTAACAGTTGACTACTACTGCGTTATGCCAAATCATTTGTATTTTGTTCTCTTCAAAGAGGGCGCACACGCAGGTGCGCCCCTACATGAAATAATCAAATGGTATAAAACTCAAACCACTAATGAATACATAAATCTTGTGCGTCAAGGTATTCTACCTCCTTTCGATAAACACATTTGGCAACGTAACTATTATGAACATGTTATCAGGGGAGAAAATGATTTATATGAAATCAGAAAATATATTGAGGAAAACCCATTAAAATGGTTTTACGATAAATACTATCAAAAGTAAGGTGTTAATTAATGATAAAAGCAGGTATTGTAGGAGCTACAGGCTACGCGGGCGCGGAGCTTGTACGTCTGCTGTATGCTCACCCCGAGGCGGAAATCGCGGCAATCAGCTCGGTTTCGTTTGAGGGACAGGCTCTCAGCGACGTTTATCCCTCCTATAAATTTTTAAACGACATGGTATGCGAAAACCAGGACGCGGTTGTTGAAAAGAGCGACGTTATTTTTGCCGCGCTTCCTCACGGACTTTCGCAGGAGCTTGCCGCAAAATGTATGGAAGCAGGCAAGGCGTTCATTGATCTCGGCGCGGACTTCCGCCTCAAGAGCGAGGACGAATACACCGAGTGGTACGGCGGCACATTTTTGGACAAAAAGCTGCATGAGCAGAGCGTTTACGGTCTCCCCGAATTTTTCAGAGACAGCATAAAAGGCAAAAGACTTATAGCCAACCCCGGCTGCTACACAACCTGCTCACCGCTCGCTATTGCCCCCGCAATTGCCAATGGACTTATTGAGACAAAGGGAATAATCTGCGACTGCAAAAGCGGCGTAACAGGCGCCGGCAGAAAGCCCACTCAGGGCAGCCACTTCCCCGAGCTCAACGAAGGCTTCCACGCATATAAGGTAGCTTCTCACCGCCACACTCCCGAGATTGAGCAGACTCTTTCAAAGCTGAGCGGCGAGGACGTTACAATCACCTTTGTTCCCCACCTTCTCCCCGTAAACCGCGGAATTCTTGCCACAGTTTACGCCGACATCAAGGACGGGGTTACGTTTGAGGAAATCAGAAAGGCTTACGAGGACTACTACAAGGACGAATTCTTTGTACGTCTGCTTGATGACGGCAAATGCGCTGACATCCACAACGTAAGATACTCAAACTTCTGCGATATTTCAATCCATCACGACAAACGCGCAGGAAAGCTTGTTGCATGCGCGGCTATTGACAACATGGTAAAGGGCGCGGCAGGTCAGGCAGTTCAGAACATGAACATTATTTTCGGTCTTGACGAAAAAACCGGTCTTGTTCTGGTTCCTCCCGCTTTTTAATATAACAGGTAATCAATTATGGAAAAATTTAAGTTTATTGACGGCTCGGTCACTTCTCCAAAGGGCTTTACCGCCAACGGCGTCTGCGCCGGAGTTAAGGCAGGAAACACAACAAAGCGTGACCTTGCAATGATTTACTGCGAGCGCCCCTGCAGCGCCGCGGCTATATTCACAAAAAACATCGTAAAATCCGATACGATCTACGTCACCCAAAAGCACCTTGAAAACGGTACCGCTCAGGCGGTTATCGTAAACTCGGGCAACGCGAACGCCTGCAATCCGGACGGAACGGAAAAGGCCGAGGCAATGTGTGAGCTTGCCGCCGACGCTCTCGGAATTGATGAAAACGACGTTATTGTTGCTTCAACGGGCGTAATCGGTCAGGCGCTTCCCATAGAGCCGATTAAAAAAGGCGTTGAAGCTATGAAAGGCACATTGTCAAAGGACGGAGGTACGAACGCCGCCGAAGCGATTATGACCACCGACACCGTAAAAAAGCAGTGGGCACTTGAGCTTGAGCTTAACGGAAAGACCGTTACCATAGGCGGCATAGCCAAGGGAAGCGGCATGATTCACATAAACATGGGCACCACGCTTTCGTTTGTAACCACCGACGCGGCAATTTCATCGGAGATGCTCAAAGCGGCTCTTGTTGAGGCTGCGGACGTAAGCTACAACATGGTCAGCGTTGACGGCGACACCTCAACCAACGACACGCTCGCTATTATGGCGTCGGGCTTGGCAGGTAACGCCGAAATCACCGAGAAAAACGCTGATTACCTTTTGTTTACCGAAGCTCTGACTACTGCGTTTAAAGCCGTTGCCAAAAAGCTTGCGGCTGACGGCGAGGGAGCAACCAAGCTTGTTATCTGCAAGGTAGACGGCGCGAAGAACGACAAAAACGCAAAAACAATCGCAAAGAGCATAATCTGTTCAAGCCTTGTTAAGGCGGCAATGTTCGGCGCGGACGCAAACTGCGGACGTATTCTGTGCGCAATCGGCTACAGCGGCGCGGACGTTGACGTTAAAAAAATCGACGTTTCATACAAAAGCGCAAAGGGCGAAATCCTTGTTTGCAAGGACGGCTGCGGTCTCGCGTTTGACGAGGACAAGGCAAAGGAAATTCTGCTCGAAAACGAAATTGATATCCTCGTCGCCCTAGGCGACGGAAACTCCTCAGCCGAAGCATACGGCTGCGACCTAACCTACGACTACGTTAAAATCAACGGAGATTACAGAAC
>OMXW01000041.1 GCA_900315085.1 uncultured Eubacteriales bacterium | reverse complement strand
GCGTATTTTGCTTCCGTGTTCTGCATTTTTGCGGCTATCGGAATGGGCGGCGTTCAGACAAACAAAATCTCGGGCGCGCTGGCTGAAACCTTCTCTCGCGCAACCGATACCTCGGGCAACACAGAGTTTGTCAAGATGATTATCGGAATAATAGTTGCTGTGCTTGCGGCTATCATTATCATCGGCGGTATCAAGCGTATAGGCAGAGTAGCTTCAATGCTCGTACCTTTCATGTCAGTGCTGTTCATCGTGCTTGCGCTCATCGCAATCGGAACCCACTATTACCGCGTACCCGAGGCTTTCAATCTCATCTTTACAAAGGCGTTCGATTTTGAAGCGGTCGGCGGCGGAATCTTAGGCTTTACCTTTGCCACCGTAATCAAAAAGGGTATGGCGCGCGGCGTATTCTCAAACGAGGCGGGCTTGGGCTCTTCGGTTATCGCTCACTCAGCTTCCGAAACCCGCGAGCCGGTAAAGCAGGGACTTTGGGGCGTGTTTGAAATCTTTTTTGACACTTTTGTTATCTGCACGCTCACCTCGCTTATGTTCCTCACAACAAACGATGTTAACACCCTCAGCCCCGATATGGAGGACAGCGTTATGTCTATGTCGATGTTCTCGTCAAACTTCGGCGGCTTCGGTACGGCGGCGTTTTCAATCATATTGCCGATGTTCGCTTTTACCTCGATCATCGCGTGGTCATACTACGGCGAAAAGGCTGTAGAATTCTTCTTTGGCTTTATGAAGGAGGAAAACCGCAAGTATCCCGTAACAATTTTCAAGGTTATCTACGTTCTTTTGATAGCTGTTGCGGCGCTTATTCACAGCCAGCTTATCTGGGAAATCGACGACACCTTCAACGGCTTGATGGCGCTTCCTAACCTGATATGCCTTGTAGCGCTAAGCGGACTTGTAGCAAAGATCACCAAAAACTATTACGACAGGAAAAAGGGCAAGGATGTAGAACCGATGCTCTCGGCGTACCCCGAAATGAACGAGGAATTCAAACGGGATATTATGTCGGGTGAACGAGAAATGCAGTGATTTTGCAATAGTAAAGGGGCCGGCTCAAAGTTGAGTCAGCCCCGTTTCTCTGATATTGCAGGGGTCGTTCCCTACAGTTTTATCGATTTATGCTCTTGTACATTCTCTTGCACTCAAAGCCTGAGCTGTTGACAATTGAGCCGTCAACGAGCGCATAGCCTAACTTTTCATAAAATCCTACGGCGACCGTGCGGCTGTCCAAATAGATTTCGGAGTAGCCAAGCTCCTCGATCCACTTTTCGGCTTCCTTTATCACCTTTGCGCCGAACTCGTGTCCGCGGTACTCCTGCAGCACCACCACTCGTCCAATTACCACGGTGTTTTCGTCCACCTCGTAAAATCTGCATGTCGCAAAGGGATAGCCGTCCTCGGTGAGTACGATGTATTTGCAGTCGGGACCGTCGTGTTCATCAAACTCATTTCTCAAGGCTATATGATACTCGCGATCCATTCCCTGGATCCTGACGAAAAAAGCGCCTGCCTGCTGCCATGTTTCCAAGGCTCTCAATACTTCGTATTTTTTCATAACATACCACCCTTTCTTTGAAATTTGATGTGCTTATTATATCGCTTAAACTGTGACAAGATACTGACAGAAAAACAGCAGCTCCGAAAACGGGGCTGCTGTTCTTATAGAAAATATTATTTGCTTAAATCCAGACTGCGGATGGTTTTTCTTACGTTGAGAACGCTTCCGGGGTTAACGCTCAGTTCGTCAAGACCCATGCGCAGGAATGTTTCGGTCAAAGCGGTGTCCGCTCCGAGCTCTCCGCAGATGCCAACCCAGCAGTCGTGCTTGTGGCCGGCTTTTACGGTCTGCTCAATCATCCTGAGAATAGCGGGATGATGCGGATCATAGAACGGATCGAGCTTCGGGTTCTGACGGTCGATCGCCAGCGTGTACTGCGTGAGGTCGTTGGTGCCTATTGAGAAGAACTCAACCTCCTCGGCAAGCTCCTCCGCAAGCATAACCGCCGCTGGAGTTTCAATCATAATACCGATCTCAACGTCGCCGACCTGCTGACCTTCGGCAATCAGCTCCTTGCGGCATTCCTCAAGAATCTCCTTTGCGTCCTTGACCTCGCGGACGGAGATGATCATTGGGAACATAATGCTGATGTTACCGAACGCTGCGGCTCTCAGCAAAGCTCTTAGCTGAGCCTTGAAGATGTCGTGCTGAGTCAGACAAATTCTGATTGCGCGGTAGCCGAGCGCGGGGTTTTCTTCCTTTGGAAGATTAAAGTAATCCGCCTGCTTGTCTGCGCCGATGTCAAGCGTTCTGATAATGACCTTTTTGCCTCCCATAACCTCGGCAACGCGCTTGTAAATCGCAAACTGTTCGTCCTCGGTGGGGAAGGTTTCGGAATTAAGATAAATGAACTCCGAGCGGAATAGTCCTATGCCGCCCGCGTCGTTCTGCAGAACCATGCCTGTGTCGGAAACGTTGCCGATGTTGGCGTATACGTTGATTTCCGTTCCGTCAAGGGTGATGTTGGGCTTCTTTTTGAGCTCCTGAAGCAGAGCTCTCTGCTTTAAGTCCTCAACGCGCTTTTTGTCGAGAGTTTCAAGCAAATCGTCAGTCGGCTCAATATAAATGCAGTTGTTGTAGCCGTCGATAATAGCGAGCTTTCCGTCCCAGTCCTCATCTATATCCGTTCCGATAAGAGCCGGGATATTCATGTTGCGCGCCAGAATTGCGGTGTGGCTGTTTGTGCTTCCGAGGCGTGTAACAAAGCCGAGCAGCTTGCTTTTGTCAAGCTGAACAGTTTCCGACGGAGCCAAATCCTCTGCAACGATGATAAACGGTTCGTCGCTCTCTGCAACGCCTGTGTCCGCGCCTGTGAGAATGTTGACAACGCGGCCTGAAATATCCTTGACGTCGGCAGCGCGCGCCTTCATGTATTCGTCGTCCATTGAAGCGAAGGTTTCCGCAAAGTTCTCGCCTGTCGTCTTGACGGCGTACGCGGCGGACTTGCCCTGCGTGTTGATGATTTCGGTAATGGAGTCGAGGTAGTCGTCGTCCTCGAGCATCATCATGTGGATCTCAAAAATCGCGGCGTGATCCTCGCCTGCCTCAACAACAGCCTTGTCGTACAGCGCCTGGAGCTGCTCAATAGCCAAATCCTTTGCCTTTTCAAATTTATCCAGCTCGGCAGCGGGGTCAGCGGCTGTATCAACGATCTCGGACTGAACCTTCTTTAAAAACTTTATTTTACCGATGGCGATACCCTTTAAAATAGATTTACCTGTAGCAACTATCATAGAGCATACCTCCCTTACTGTCAGTCTTTTTTGTTAATTAAAGATTGTCCTTAAAGAACTTCTCAATTGTTTCGGCAGCAGTATCCTCGTCGGGACCTTCAATGGTAACCTCAACGGTGTCGCCGCACTTTACGCCCATGCCCATAAGAGCCATAAGCTTGCGGAGGTCAACGGTTTTTTCGCCCTTAGTGATTTTGCATGTGCTCTGGAAGGGCTTAACAGCCTTAACGAGGATGCCTGCGGGACGAGCGTGGATACCAACGGGATCTGTGATTGTGTAAGTAAACTGTTTCATGGTAAATTTCTCCTTTATATTGTAATATTAATTATTCTTTTACTGTAATTACGCAGTCAAGCGGCGAGCATCCGCCCTCGGCAATATCAAGACCTGCGTAATCGTCGCTGTTTGTAACAAGAACGGCTGTGGTGGTTGAATAGCCTGCCGCCTTGATTTTGTCAATGTCGAAGGTCATCAGCTTTTGACCTGCCTTAACGGTGTCGCCCTCGGCAACGAACAGCTCAAAGCCGTCGCCGTTCATAGCTACCGTGTTAACTCCGACGTGAATAAGAAGCTCAAGACCGTCGGGAGATGAAATACCGATTGCGTGCTTTGTGTCGGTGGTGGAGGAGATTTCTCCGTCGAACGGAGCGTAAACAACTCCGAGCTCAGGCTCAATACCAACGCCCTCGCCGAGAACGCCTGCCGCGAAAGTTTCGTCGGGGATCTGAGCGGAAGCGATAACGTTACCCTTGATAGGAGCGTAAACCTTGCCCTTTTCGCAGGTGATTTCGGGAAGCTCGGGAGCTTCTTCTGCTTCTTCTTCCTTTGGCTTATCCTTGTGGAGAATAAAGGAAAGAGTAAAGGAAATAACAAACGAAACCGCAAGCATAATAGCGTACTGCCAGATGAAGTCGGAGGCTGTAAGGAAGCCGAACAGACCGGTTACGCCGTAAGCAGTTGCGCCGATTCCGAGCATGCTGCCGACTGCCGCGCCGACCGCGCCGCCGATCATGCCGCAGATAAGGGGCTTCATAAGTCTGAGGTTTACACCGAAGATAGCGGGCTCGGTAATACCTAGGAATGCTGAGAATGATGAAGGCATTGCAAGAGATTTAAACTTCTTGTCCTTGCTCTTAACAGCAACCGCAAAGCAGGCAGCGCCCTGTGCAAAGTTAGCGGAGGAAGCAATAGGCATCCATGTGTTGTAGCCGCCCGGTACAGAAAGCATTCTTGCCTCGACCGTGTTGTACATATGGTGGATACCGCAGACGACCGTGAGCGGATAAACAGCTCCCGCGATCGCCGCGCCGATGCCGTAGGGGATTTTGATGATCCACTGAATACCAACGAGAACCCACTCTTCGAGCTGAGCAAAAACGGGTCCGAAAATAGTAAGAGTAAGATAGCCCGTAACAAGAACCGTAACCAGAGGTGTTACAAACAGGTCGATCATTTCGGGCACGATTTTGTGGAGACGTTTTTCAAGGAAGCACATGAACCATACGGAGATGATTACGGGAATAACGTGTCCCTGATAGCCGGTCATGTTGATTTTATAAAGTCCGAACCAAACGTCCGCCTGCGGGATTTGGTGACCCGCTTCAAGTTCCGCGGCAACGTTCCACGCGTTGAGCAGACTTGGGTGAACCATTATCATACCGATTACCGCGCCGAGGAATATGTTTCCGCCGAATACCCTTGCCGCCGAAACCGCTACGATGATCGGGAGGAAGGTAAACGCCGCGTTGCTGAACATGCTGAGGATTTCGTATGTGCTTGATTTTTCAAGGTCAGGCCAGATAAGAACAAGACCGTTGAGGATACCCATCAAAAGACCTGCCGCAACGATTGCCGGCAGAATGGGTACGAATACGTCGCCCAGCGCCTTTACCATACGGAAGGGAAGGGGCTGTTTTGCGGCGGCAGCAGCCTTAACGTCGGCCTTGGTAGCCGCGGTCATGCCGCTGATTGACAGGAACTCGTCATAAACCTTGTTGACGGTTCCGGTGCCGAGGATGATCTGAAGCTGGCCGTTAGAGCTGAAAACGCCCTTAACGCCGTCAACATCCTCAAGCTTTTTGATGTTTACCTTGCTGTTGTCATTGGTTACAAGACGAAGCCTTGTAGCACAATGAGCCGCGGAAACCAAATTATCCCGTTTTCCGACGAGATCATAGATTTCCTGTGCGCATTTGCGATAATCCATAAATACACTCCTTTAATAAATTTTTAATTCAAGAAATTGAACGTTTCTTGAAATCGATTACAATAATATTGTAACGCTTTTTCAGTTGGTTGTAAATTGACATTAACCACAAACATAATAATTAATTTTAGTAAAAGTAAACAAAGAATATCCCGATTTGTCAAAAAATTAACGAAAACAGCGTTAAGCCTATTTTTGGGAGAATAAGGGGATTTTGGAGCAAATAAATGAAAACGATTACGCAGCGCGGCGCAATCGTTTTCAGTTGAGTTATTCGGTTGTAAAAATATGCCCGGATCAGATCAATCCGAGGTGCTCAAACGCCTTGTAAAGTCCGTCATCGCCTACGGCAGGGCATACATAATCCGCCATTGCCTTCATGTCGGGGTGGCCGTTGTCCATGCATACGCTGTAGCCCACAGCCTCAAACATCTCCTTGTCGTTCATGCTGTCGCCAAAGCCTATTGCGTCGGAAATTATATCCTTGCCCAAAAATTCGCACAGCTTACCAATGCCGATCCCCTTGTTGAAATCCAGTCCGAAAACCTCGCCGTTAAGACATCCAACAGCTTCAAGGTTCTGCACGCAGAAAACAAAGTGATCCTTCAAAACCTCCATTGGCTCGTCAAGCTGGCTTTTTTCGGTGCACATGAAAACGATCTTGTAAACGGGCGCGCCGTTGTATTCGCTCATCGGTTTTATGTCGAGTGTTTCGCTGAGCTGACGGCGGAAGCGCAGAAGCTCGCTGTTGGAGAACTCGTCGGCTCCTTCAAGCAAATCCTCAAGCCCGTTGTCGCCGTAGGTCCCGTCAAGACACTCAACCGTGCGGAACACGCGGTTGCGCTTAAAGCAGTCCATAGCAAGCTCAAAAACCTCGGGCTTCATCGGGCGGTCAAAAACAACCGTTCCGTCGCATACAACATAACCGCCGGCGCTTGCAACATAGCCGTCAAAGCCGTAGCTCAACAACGGTTTTAGCATAGCGAGGTTGCGTCCCGAGCACAGGAACACCCTGTGGCCGTTTTTCTGAGCCTTTTTAATTGCCTCCAAAGCCGAGGCGGGCGGAACATTGTACCCGGGCTCGGTCAGAGTGCCGTCTATATCGAGAAATAACAGCTTACCGTTCATAAGCATTCCTCCTTTAAGTTCTAAACAGAATCTCTTTCAATCAGAGAATATCCGAACATAGTTTGTGTGATAGGTAGTTTTTCATCAGGGTGTTCGCGCTGCTGGTCAATCAGCGTGAGCAAAAGCTGAGTGCCGCGCTCACCGCTTTTGCGGTGGAAAAGCTGAACGGTGGTCAGTGCGGGAGTAATGATTGTACCGGCCATTCCGCCGCCTATTCCGCCTACGCTTACGTCGTCAGGCACAGTCAGTCCGCGCTCTTTGAGCGCTCTTATCGCGCCCACGGCAAGCGTATCGGTAGCGCATATCACTCCGTCGGGCGTAAAGCCGCCGTCAAGTATTTCGTTCATGCCTTTGTAACCGTCGTCGGCTGTAAAGAACACCTGAGCGTGCGCAAGCTCGTTTGGGTCAAGTCCTGCTTCGCTCATAGCTTCCTCAACACCGAGCCTGCGGTTGATCCCTACGCTCACGTCGGTTTCGACCGCGCCAACAAACGCCAGCCTGCGGCGGCCTTTGCTGATGATAAAGCGGGTGATTTCCTTTGCCGCGCCCTTGTCGTCGTGATAAACGCAGGTCACAGAGGGATGGTTCTGACCGCAGACAACAACAGGTATCTTGCTGTTGCGGAAAAAGCCGACATGCTTTGGAGTGATAACCGTTCCCATAAGCAGAATACCCGCGGTATTCGACTCCTGCATCATGCGCATATATTCAATTTCGCGCTTCTCGTCGTTCTCCGCGTTGCCGAAAATCGCCATATATCCCGCCTTGTTCAGTACCGACGACACACCCTCAATAAGGTTGCTTACAGAATCGGAATTAAACTTGGGAACGATAACGCCGATGCTGTCGGAGCGCTGCTGTCTTAGCGAGCGCGCGGTTAAATTGGGAACATAACCGGTTTCGTCAATCACCTTTTTAATTATCTGCCTTTTCTCCTCGCTCAGACTGCCGCCGTTTATGTATCGGCTCACAGCCGCGGGGGAAACTCCTGCAAGACGGGCAATTTCGCTTATCTTCATAAAAATCCCTCGCTTATTTTACAAGTGCCCAAAGGAAAGCGTATGGTTTTAGTTTAACGTCTTTTGAATTGTGCTTCTTTGAGCTGTAAAGGTCGGTGTATGATACCTTCTCGCCAAAAGGAACAGTGTGTTCGCGCTCGCTGAAATTAAACAGCGCAATCAGTTTTTGCTTGCCGTATCCGCGGTACAGTCCAAGCACGTTCTGAGAGCCTGTTTCAATCGGATAAAAATCAGCCTGAGAAACAAATACTTCGTTTTCAGCGCGGATAGTTTCAAGCTTCCTCAGCGCGCTGAAAATTTTCTCCTGATAGCTTCCCGCTTTTTTGCGCTCGTCCGCAAGCTTCCAGTCAAGCTTTCCGCGGTGAAGATATCTGCTGTCAAATTTCTTGTTTATATCGGCGTGATACATGTAGTCGTTTAGCTGACCTACCTCGTCGCCGCTGTAAATTACGGGTATACCGCTCTGCGTAAACATAAACGCGTGGAGCATAATGTCAGCGTCAATCGCCAGGCTCAGCGCTTTTTCGTCCTTGTCCCAAAGCGCGGCTTCAATTCCGCAAAGGCTCGCGGTTGTGCCGCAAAGTCTTGCGTCCTGCAAAATCGGGTCGTCGTTGTAAAGCTCTCCGCGTGAAACGCTGCCCTCAAATTTTCCCGTGAAGTAATCGTTGAGGAACTTCTTGTGCGGAGCCTGTCCCATGCCCTGACTTTGCAGCCAGTCGTAATCGAGTCCCCAGCCAATGTCGTCGTGACAGCGCAGGTAGTTTAGGAACACATAGTTTTTAGGCAGCCGCGCAAGCTCTCCGAACTGGCGCTCAATCAGGCGCACGTCGCGCGTGGCAACGGTGTTCCAGGTGCTTGCCATGGTTGTAACGTTGTACAGCATATTGCACTCGGGCTTGTCCACGGTTCCGAAGTACGGAGCAATTTTTGACGGCTCCATAACAACCTCGCCGAGCAGCAGCACTGACGGGCATACGATTTCGCAAATCATCCTCATCATTCTTACTATGGTGTGAACCTGAGGCAGGTTGCGGCACTGGGTGCCAAGCTCCTTCCATATATACGGAACAGCGTCAAGACGGATAACGTCAATTCCCGCGTTCGCAAGGTAGAGCATATTTGCCGTCATGTCGTTGAATACGATCGGGTTTGAGTAGTCCAGATCCCACTGATAGGGGTAGAACGTGGTCATTACGATATCGCCGTCGGGCAGTTGTGTGAAGCTGCCCGGTGCGGTGGTGGGGAATACCTGCGGAACGGTCTTTTCATATTCGTTAGGGATATCCCAGTTGTCAAAGAAAAAGTATTTGCTGCGCGCCTGAACGTCGCCCTCGCGCGCCGCCTTAGCCCACTCGTGCTCGTCGCTCGTGTGGTTCATTACAAAGTCTAAGCAGCAGCTTATTCCGCGCTTGTGGCATTTGTCGGTCAGCTCTCTCAGGTCGTCCATAGTGCCCAGCTCCGGCTGAACCGAACGGAAATCTGATACCGCGTATCCGCCGTCGCTGTGCTCCTTTGGACTTTGCAGCAGCGGCATAAGGTGAATGTAGTTAACGCCGCTTTCGGTAAAGTAGTCAAGCTTTTTTGTAACTCCCTTTAGGTTGTCCGCAAAGTTGTCAACGTAGAGCATCATGCCCACAATGTCGTTTCCGCGGTACCAGTCGGGATTCTTTTCGCGCTCACGGTCAAGCTCTTTAAGGCTCTCGCTGCGCTCGTCGTAATATTCCTCAATCAGTTCGCAAAGGTATTCAAAGCCCCTGCTGTCGCCGTGATACAGCTCGTAGTACAGCCATTTAAGCTCGTCTATCTGCTTTCTGAAACGGGTTTCAAGTTCTTTTGCCATGGTTTCAGCCATATCACTTCACCTCCGCAAGCTTTTCCTCAAGCTCTTTCAAATCGGGCATAGCCGGTATCGCTCCGTGGCGCGAGGTCGTAAGCGAGGCGGCAAGGTTAGCCGTTCTCACGCACTCAAACAGCTGTTCCTTGCTCAGCTGCTCGGGACGGTACGCTTCAAGCGACGCCATGCGGCTCAAAAAAGCTCCGAAGAACGTGTCGCCCGCACCGTTTGTATCGGCAACCTTGACCGAGAAGCCTTCCGCTTTTCCGGTTTCCTCTCCGCGGCGGTAGAACGCGCCGTCGGGGCCGAGCGTCAGCAGAATAAGTGAGATGCCGTACTGCTCAAAAAGCTGACGGGTGCCCTTTTCGGGGTCGTCGGTTCCGGTAAGAAGCGGAAGCTCCTCGTCGGATATTTTAAGGATATCAACAAAATCCAGAACGGATTTCATCTGTTCAACCGCCTCGGCTTCGCTGTTCCAAAGATTTGCGCGGTAGTTCGGGTCGTAGGTTACGGTCGCGCCAAGCTCCTTCGCCTTTTTCGCTGCGTACAAAGTTGCAGAGCGCGCGGGATTGTCTGTCAGGCTGACGGAGCCGAAATGCAGAAAATGAGTTCCGCCGAGCAGGTCGGTGCTGATTTCGTCGTCCCTGAGCAGAGTGTCGGCGCAGTTTCTGCGGTAGAATGAAAAGCTTCTTTCGCCCGACTCCGAAACGGATACGACCGCAAGGGTAGTCGGCGCGGAGCTGTCGGTCAGCATGCCCGATACGTCAACCTTGTTGTCTGTAAGCGTTTGGCGCAAAAATCCGCCGTAATAATCGTCTCCTACCTTGCCGATAAACGCGGAGTCTGCACCAAGCCGCGCGGCGGCAACAGCTACGTTTGCCGGAGCGCCGCCGGGATTTGCAGTGTACAGGGGGATTGAATTTTCCCTGCCGCTGTAAGTTAAGTCTATCAGAATTTCTCCAACTGTTACTATATCTTTCATTGTAACACCTCATAAAATCGTTTGTTTGATTTTGAATTTATTTGTAATCGATTTCATCAATTATAATATATCACACCGATAACGGATTTTCAATCTGTTTTCAATATCGTGACTATAGAATTTCAGCCGTAGTTTTTGTGGATTTTCAACGAAGAAACGCCGAACGGTTCAATATTATGTTTTTATATTGCATTTCTTTGATAATTAACTTATACTAAAGATGTAAATGACATTTTCATTTTTGCCGAAAAAAGGAGGGAATTATATTATGAAGAAATGGACAAAGGAAGAGCGTTACCGTGTGCTTCGCAGTGCGGATGAAATCAGACCGCTCCACGAAAAAACCGTACAGTCCGATTATCGTCAGCACTACCACATCCAGAGCGTAACGGGACTGCTCAACGACCCTAACGGATTTGTATTCCACAACGGAGTGTGGCACCTGTTTTATCAGTGGTGCCCGTGGGGAGCGGTTCACGGACTGAAATACTGGTACCACACCGTATCGGAGGATCTGGTGACATGGAAAAACATGGGCGCGTGCATTTTCCCAGACACGGAATATGATAACAAGGGCGCCTATTCAGGCTCCGCGCTGCCAACTGATAACAGTGTATATCTGTATTATACGGGCAACCACCGCGACGAGGACTGGACGCGCAAGTCCTACACCTGCCTTGTAAATCTAAAGGACGGCAGTACTGCGGTAAAGCTTCCGCCGCTTTTCGGCCCGAACGAAAACTACACGGAGCACCAGCGCGATCCAAAGATTATCCGCAGCGAGCAAAACGGAAAGTATTATATAATATTAGGTGCGCAGACAAAGGATAAAAAGGGCTGTATAATCGTGTACAGCTCAGACTCACCGACCAAGGACTGGCATTTTGCTGGTCAGCTTAAGGTTCCGGGCTTTGAGGACTTTGGGGATATGTGGGAGTGCCCGTCGGTTGAAACGATCAGCGGTTACGACGTGCTGATTTTCTGTCCTCAGCACTTAAGTATAAAAGGGCGCGGCGGCTCAGTTCACCACAGCGGCTACCTGCTCGGCCATATGGACTGGGACAGTCTCACCTTCACGCCCGACAACACAAGCTTTCATGTGCTTGACTTCGGCTTTGATTCATACGCCGCAGAATGTGCCGCAAATCCAAACGACCGCAACAAGGCTACGCTCGTGGCGTGGATGGGCTTGCCCGACGCCTCATATCCGACCGACGAGGAGGATTGGTCGGGATGTCTTACCCTGCCGCGCGAGCTTAGGGTAAGGGACCGCCGCCTTATTCAGCAGCCAATTGACGAGCTGCGCGCGCTCAGGGGCAAAAAGCTCGATTTGGAATCAACCGACGTTCTTCCGCGCGTATGCGAGCTTGAGCTGATTTGCAGAGGCGGAGATATGTCGCTGAGGCTCTTTGCGGACGCGGACGGAAACGGCGGAATCGCCGTGACCTACGACGACGCGGCAAAGGAAATAACGGTAGACCGTTCCGGAATGAAACGCCGCTTCAATACCGAGCTCGGCGAACAGCGCGTAAGACCGCTGCCAAAGGGCTTGTTCCACCTGCGGTTCTTCATAGACCGCAGCTCCGTTGAGATTTTCGTAAACGACGGCGACGCGGTATTTTCCTCACGCGTGTTCCCGACCGAGGGCGAAGACCGCCTTATTATTAACGGCGACGCGTCCGTTCATCTGTGGGAGCTTAACCGCGCGGTCGAGGATGATTTTGTAGTTTAACGCTTCAAAATAAGGAGAATCAAAATGGAAAAACCAAACGTAAGCTTAACGCCGCTGCAGCCCGACGACAGGAACCGATTTATTCTTGACAACCAGGAGGCGTTCAAATACGGCGCGCTTGAGGAATTCGGCTGCCGCGACACTCACTTTGAGGAGGACGGCGAAATTATTTCTCGCGCGACAATCGAGAAATCAATTGACGACGGCGAAGCCTACCGAATAATCTGCGACGGACAAATCGCGGGCGGCGTGGTTGTGAAGGTGGACGGAGAAAACGGCGACCTTGATTTGCTGTTCGTATCGCCGAAAATCCACAGCAAGGGAATAGGTTACGCCGCATGGCGCGAGATAGAAAAGCGTTATCCGCAGGTCAAGGTGTGGGAGACAATGACGCCGTATTTTGAAAAGCGAAATATTCACTTCTACGTCAACCGCTGCGGATTTCAGATCGTAGAGTTTTTCGACGCGCACCACCCTTCGAGTTTTTCAAGGGAGCGCGGAACCGAGGAAAACGACGAGATGTTCCGTTTCCGAAAGCAGATGAAATAAAACGGTGATAATATGAAGCTTGTACCGCTTGAAAAGCAGAGCAAAAAAGAACAGCGCAAATTCCACGCGCGCAAACGCCGCGACTGGAACGGCCTCAAACCGACCACCAGAGTGGTGAAAAGCAAAAAGGTATACGACAGAAAAAAGCTGAAAAAGCCTGACTTCTGATTATAGAAAAAAGCGGCTGTCGCACTAAGCTAAAAACAACCCTGTCATTCCGAGCGTAGTCGAGGTGATTCCCCTGACAGGGGAAATGCCGAACAGCGGCAAAAGGGTTGCCGCCCGGCTACGGGTCCCCCAAAAAGGAAACAATTTGTTATTGCATTAGGGGATTTCTCCACGCGCTTCGCTTGGTCGAAATGACATTTTAGGGTTACTAACGCTTAATGCGACAGCCTCTTTGCGTTATTTATAAACAAACCGACAGTTTGAGAAATGTTTAAAAACTGTCCTTCGTCAGATGATAAACTTTTTCAAAATCATGGTCTATTGCGTAATCTACGGAGAAATCGTCGAGGTTGAAAACGCATGACCACTGAGTGTCTTTTACGCTGACATCCTTTAAAATATCCATAGCCTTGTCAAGCTGATAATCCTGCTGAATGTTTATAGTGTATAAATGATATTAATACAATTGTTAGCTATGTAAAATCAGCATATCCCGGCAAAAGCTTTCGCGAATACCTTTCAAGCGTTGGTTTTGATATGAGCTCGGTTGCCAAAAACGCAAATCTCTTCACAGGCGATAGACACGTAAAAAACAAAGAAGTTTCCATACTCGGAAAGAAGCTTTGGTGGGAGCGCATCGGAGTTTACAGCGGAATCGATGTTGACAGCAAATATTTGGAACGGGTAAAAGAAATCGAAATTTACAGAAGAGGCGTTAATGATTTACCGCTTCAGGAAAAATATTGACTTTAGGGCTTTAGGGTGATACAATAAACTTACAGACAAAGGCGTTTTTCACACAAGTGAAAAGCGCCTTTTATTTTATTTGCGGACGTTTAATGACAGGAGGAATGAATTATGGCGGCGTTCGACAGAATACTTTCGGGAATCCCGGAAATGGACAAGGCACTCGACAATATCAGGCTCGGAGACAACGTGGTGTGGAGAGTGTCCGATTTAAGCGAGTTCAGGCTGTTTATGGAGCCGTATGTAAAACAGGCAATAAAGGATAAGCGCAAAATAATCTACTTCCGTTTTGCGGGCCATGAGCCGTTTATTACGGATACGCCCGAGGTAAAAACAATCAAAATTCCGCTGACTCACCGCTTTGAGAATTTTACCGTTGAAATCCACAACGCAATTGAAAAAGAGGGCAGGGACGCGTTTTATGTGTTCGACTGTCTGTCGGAGCTTCAGGCGGCGTGGGCAACCGACCTTATGATGGGCAACTTTTTCAGGGTAACATGTCCGTTTCTGTTTGTGCTCGATACCGTGGCGTTTTTCCCTCTTGTGCGCGGAAAGCACTCGGTCAACTCCGTCAATAAAATCATGGACACTACACAGCTTTTCCTCGACGTTTACACGGGCGAAAAAGAGGTGTTTGTCCGTCCCGAAAAGGTGTGGAACCGCGATTCCGACACCATGTTCCTGCCGCATACCTACGAGCCTTCAACAGGCAAATTCCGCCCTGTTACCGACGGCGTAAAGTCAAGCAGATTCTACCACACTCTCGGCAAGCTAAGACGCGGAGCCGACGACAGATACATCGATTCATGGGACCGCTTTTTCAACAACGCCAGGCAAAAATACCGGGGCGGAACGGACGTGACCGCCGAATGTGACAGCATGTGCAATATTATGATGACGCGCGACGAAAAAATGCGCCTGATGGTAAAGAAGCATTTTTGCCCCGAGGATTACTTTGAGGTTCGAAACCATATGATAGGCACGGGTATGATTGGCGGAAAGGCGTGCGGCATGCTTTTGTCAAGGGCGATAATCCGCAACGAGGAGCCCGAAATCAACGAAACGCTCGAGCCTCACGATTCATTCTACATCGGCTCTGACGTTTACTACACCTACATTGTTGACAACGGCTTCTGGGACATGAGGATACGCCAGAGAACTGACGAGGGCTATTTTACGCTTGCTGACGAATTCAGACAGCTTCTTCTGAACGGAAGCTTTTCGGACGATATGCGCGAGCAGTTCGGAAATATCATAGAATACTACGGTCAGGACCCGTACATTGTCCGTTCAAGCAGTATTCTTGAGGACGGCTTCGGCAACGCGTTCGCCGGAAAATACGAGTCGGTTTTCTGTGCGAACAGAGGAAGCTTTGAGGATAGGCTCGTCGAGTTTGAAAACGCTATAAAAACGGTATACGCAAGCACAATGGGGCTTTCCGCCCTCGACTACAGAAAGCGCCGCGGACTTGACAAGCGCGACGAACAGATGGCGCTGTTGGTTCAGCGCGTGTCCGGCTCGTATTACGGAACGTACTATATGCCGTGCGCGGCAGGCGTGGGCTACTCATACAGCCCCTACAGATTTTTGCAGACAGCCGACCCAAAGGCTGGGATGCTCAGACTTGTTTTAGGACTGGGAACCTCGGCGGTTGACAGAACGGAGGGCTCATATCCGAGGCTTGTAAGCCTTGACACGCCCGAAAGAACCGTCTACTCAACGGTTGCCGACAGACACAGATTCTCTCAGCGCAACGCCGAGGTAATCAATACCGCCGAGCGGAAAATTGAAACCGTAACGCTCTCGGAGCTCGAACCGGTACTTCCGCGCTACCTCGGAAACGTGCTTCTTGAACACGACTTTGACGCCGAGCAAAGATTAAGCGAGATGGGAAGGTGCCGCAGTATCAGGTTCATCTCATGCAGAGGGCTTGTCAAAAACAAAAAGCTGATGGAAAGCATGCGCAAAATGCTTGCGTGCATACAGTCCGAATACGATTATCCCGTCGATACCGAATTCACGATCAACGTGTCGGAGGACGGCGAATACACAATCGATTTGCTCCAGTGCAGACCGTTGCAGGTAGTCAGGGGAAAGGACTCGGTAGATATCCCAAAAGATGTTCCGCATGAGAATATACTGCTCAACAGCCGCGGCGCGTCAATGGGGCTGTCAAGGGAGGAAAGCCTTGACTATATCGTCTACGTTGACCCCATAGGTTACTATAACATGCCCTATAAGGACAAAATAACCGTTGCGCAGATGCTCGGCAGAATCAACTGGCATTTCCGAAACGCCAAAAAGCATATGATGCTCATGGTTCCCGGAAGAATCGGAACCTCGTCGCAGGAGCTCGGAGTGCCTACGATGTTTTCGGATATCAGCGGCTTTGACGTAATCTGTGAAATGGAGGAAACAAAGGCGGGCTATAACCCCGAGCTGTCATACGGAAGCCATATTTTCCAGGATTTGGTTGAGGCTGAAATTCTGTACACGGCGGTTTTCCACAACAGCAAAACACTCGGATTTTTCCCCGAAAAGCTCAGCCGTTTTGAGAACATCTCGTCGGAGTTTGATGAAAGCGGAGCTCTTGCGGAAATAGTAAAGGTGTACAAGGTAAGTAACTGCACGCTGTACCACGACATAAATAA
>OMXW01000066.1 GCA_900315085.1 uncultured Eubacteriales bacterium | reverse complement strand
GAGCGACAGCTCAAACGATTTTTCTTCGGGAGCGCGCGACTATGTTGAGAACTTCGACAAAAAGGAACAGATGGGCGTTATGGTTCTTAATCAGAACGGTGCGGTCAAGCTGACCTCCACGGGCTTTTTGAACTACGAAAACGAGCAGATGACCGACTTTGACGAAGCAAAGCAAAGCCTTGACGGCTACGCGTTCTGGAACGGCAAGCTCAGCTCCGGCGAAAAAGCCATGAGTGTTACGAGGATAATTACAAACGACAACGGCGCGGTTGTCGGCGGCGTGCGCTACATCGTTTCTATGGAACCGGTCAACAACCATATTATGCTTATCAGCGTGATTATCGTCGCTATGGGACTTGTTATTATCGCGCTGGTTATTATCCCCGGTCTTATGTTTATCCGCTCGATCGTGCGCCCGATCAGGCGGCTCAGCGAGATTTCGGCTCAGATCGCTCAGGGCGATTTCAGACCACCGAACAGATGAAAAACGACTTTATTTCAAGAGTATCCCATGAGCTGAGAACTCCGCTCACCGCAATTAAGGGCTGGGCGGAAACAATGCAGCTAAGCGAGCGCGGAACTCTTGACAGACGCACCTTTGACAGAGGTATGGGCGTTATTATCAAGGAAAGCTCGCGCCTTACAAGCATCGTTGAGGAGCTTCTGGACTTCGGAAGGATACAGAGCGGACGAATGGTGCTAATTAACGAAAAAGTTGATATACTTGCCGAATTTGACGAAACTGTCTATATGCTAAAGGAGCGCGCCATTGACGAGGGAATCCACCTGCTCTATGACGAGCCCGAGGCAATATATCCGCCCGTTTACGGCGACCGCAACAGGTTAAGGCAGGTATTTTTGAATATTCTTGACAACGCCCTGAAATATACTCCAAAGGGCGGCGTTGTGGCGGCTCAGGTCATTTATTCAAAGGATGACCCGGACGTAATTAAAATTATTGTGACCGACTCAGGCTGCGGTATCTCGGCAGAGGATTTGCCCAAGGTTAAGGACAAGTTCTTTAAGGCTAATCAGACGGTCGGCGGCTCGGGAATCGGACTTGCTGTTGCCGATGAAATTATGAACCTGCACGGCGGCTCGCTCGACATCGAAAGCGGCGAGGGCGTCGGAACTACGGTTACTCTCACCTTCCCCATCTACAAGGAAGGTCAGGAGAAGTCAATGCCGGAAAACGTAAAATTATAAATATCAGTGATTAGAGTTAATCTGCTGTTTATTTTTCTCAACTCTAAACTCTGATTAAGAGGTGTAATATGTCAAAACAAACAAAGAAAATCACTTCAATCGGCGGCAGTGCGCTGATTGAGGGCATTATGATGAGAGGCCCCAAGCGCAGCACGGTTTGTGTTCGCACGGGCGAGGACGAAATCTACAGCGAGGACGTCCATATTACCACTATCCCCGAAAAAATCAAATTCTTTAAGCTTCCGTTTTTCAGAGGAATCGCGGGACTGATTGACTCAATGCGGCTGAGCTACAAATCGCTTATGCTCTCTGCCGACAAGGCTATTGAAAGCGCGGAAATCGAGGAGGAGCCGTCCAAGTTTGAAAAATGGCTTGACGAAAAACTCGGCGACAAACTGGTTAAAATCCTTATGGTTTTTGCTTCAATCATCGGCGTGGCTTTGGCTATAGGTCTGTTTTTCTTTTTGCCCTCTTTCCTGTTTGACCTCTGCTCTAATTTTGTTCCCGCGTTTAAGGTTGACGAAGCGGCTCACAATGAGGAGCTTGTAAGATTTTGGAAGTCAGTTTTTGAGGGCGTGCTTAAAATCGTACTGTTTTTGGGCTACATTGTAGTCGTTTCTCAGATGAGCGACATGAAGCGCGTATTTATGTATCACGGCGCGGAGCACAAAACAATTTTCTGTTACGAGAACGAAGAAGAACTCACCGTTGCCAACGTTAAAAAGCAGACGCGTTTCCATCCGCGCTGCGGCACAAGCTTTATGGTAATCATGCTTTTGCTCGGTATTATAGCAGGTCTGTTTGTTCCCGCCAATCCGTTCGGCGTGGGCTTTTTAAGACCTGTATTCAAGATTTTACTAATCCCCGTTACCTGCGGAATCGGCTACGAACTGATCAAGGCGTGCGGCAAGCACGACAACACATTTACAAGAATTATTGCTGCTCCCGGTCTTTGGGCGCAGAGAATCACCACCAAAGAGCCTGACGAGAAGATGATTGAGGTTGCTATCAAGGCAATTGAGGCGGTTATCCCCGAGGACGGCTCGGATATCGTTAAAAACTGCGGATGTTAAAGGATGAAGTTAAACGCTGCCGTCAGAGACTTTCGGACGGCGGCATTGAGGACGCCGCATTTGAAGCGGTGTGTATTGCCGAATACATCACAGGCTTTGACAGAACGCGTCAGGCTGTTCACGCCGACGATGAGCTGAGCGAGGCTCAAAAAGAAAAATTTTATTCTATTACTGAAAAAAGATTGACTCACTATCCCCTGCAGTACCTGCTTGAAGGCTGGAGCTTCATGGGGATTGACCTTTGTGTAGGCGAAGGTGTTCTTATTCCGCGCGACGACACCGAGGTATGCGCGCGTTTGTGCCTTGATTATTTAAAGGGCAAAAACCGCGCTAAAGCAATTGACCTTTGCTCGGGAAGCGGCGCAATTGCTATTGCGCTTGAAAAGTTTTCAGGCGCGGAGGTTACGGCTGTTGAGTTGAGCGAAAAAGCATTTAAATTTCTTGAAAAGAATATTAAGCTCAACAATTCCAAGGTTTCCCCTGTTTTGGGCGACGTTTTTAAATGTTACTCCGACTTCCCCGACAACAGCTTTGATTTGATTGTTTCAAATCCGCCGTACATTGCCACCGACGAACTGAAAGGTCTGCAGGCTGAGGTTCAGTTTGAGCCGATGTCAGCTCTTGACGGCGGTGCGGACGGTCTGATATTTTACCGCGAAATCGTAAAAAACTGGAGCGGAAAGCTTAAATCAGGCGGTGCGCTTGTGTTTGAGCTCGGAGAAAATCAAGCAAAGGCGGTTGCCGAGATGATGAAGCCTCAGGGCTTTGGAAACATCAGAACCGAGCTCGATTTTGGCGGCACGCAAAGGGCAATAATTGGGACAATGCTCGATAAATAGAAATTTTGTTCGATAAAATTTCATCCGTATTATTGTGAATTTTATCGGTTTATTGTATAATTGCTATGGTGTGAGAGGTATTGCAGCCAACCACTAACCACTATTACTTTATGGAGGTATTTGAAATGGCAGTAGACAAGAACAAGGCGCTGGAAACAGCGATTTCTCAGATTGAAAAACAATTCGGCAAGGGCGCGGTTATGCGCCTTGGCGAAAACAAGCACATGGCGGTTGAGCATATTTCAACAGGTTCGCTGTCACTTGATATCGCGCTCGGAATCGGCGGTCTGCCGCGCGGCAGAATCGTAGAGATTTACGGTCCCGAGTCCTCAGGTAAAACCACACTTTCGCTCCACTGCATCGCGGAAGGTCAGAAAAACGGCGGCAACGTTGCGTTTATCGACGTTGAGCACGCTCTTGACCCCGATTACGCCGCAGCTTTGGGCGTTGACGTTGACTCGCTGCTCGTAGCTCAGCCCGACACAGGTGAGGACGCTCTTGAAATTGCCGAAGCTCTTATTCGAAGCGGCGCGATTGACGTTATCGTTATTGACTCGGTTGCGGCTCTTGTTCCAAAGGCAGAAATCGAGGGCGAAATGGGCGACAGCCATGTTGGTCTGCACGCACGTCTTATGTCACAGGCTCTCAGAAAGCTTGCAGGCGCTATCAACAAGAGCAACTGCGTTGCAATTTTCATTAACCAGCTCCGTGAAAAGGTAGGCGTGATTTACGGCAACCCCGAGGTTACAACCGGCGGCCGCGCACTCAAATTCTACAGCTCTGTCCGCATCGATATCCGCAGAGTTGAAACCTTAAAGGTTAACGGCGAGATGGTCGGCTCTCACACACGCTGCAAGGTCGTTAAAAACAAGATCGCTCCCCCGTTCCGCGAGGCTGAATTTGATATCATGTACGGCGAGGGTATTTCAAGAGAAGGCGAGCTGCTTGATTTGGCTGTTAAGGCTGAGGTTGTTCAGAAAGCCGGCGCATGGTTCAGCTACAAGAGCGAACGACTCGGTCAGGGACGCGACAAAGTAAAGGAGCTTCTCAGAACCAATCCCGAGCTTGCCGGCAGAATCGAAACCGAGCTTTGGGAGAACATCGACAAGCTTTATGACCGCAAAAAGGCGACTAAGTCAAAGGCTAAGGTGACCGAGGTCGCCGAGCCTGAAAAGGATGAAGAAGCCGAGGAAAAGAAGCCTAAAAAGGCAGTTAAAATAGACGCGATGGTGGATGATTAATGCTTATCACCGCCATTGAGCCGCGCCGAAAGGCGATGAGCGCGGTGTACATAGACGGCGAGTTCGCTATGAATCTTGATACAAGAACACTGATTGAGAACCGCTTTGATGTAGGCCGAGAAATTGACGACGAACAGCTGCGCGAAATAATTGAGCTGAGCAACGAGAACCGCGCCAAAGAAAAGGCGTTGTGGCTTATATCATACCGCAGTCATTCAAAAAAAGAACTTACAGAAAAAATTCGACGCACCTGCACCCCCGAGGCAGCCGAAAAAGCAGCTGACCGCATGGAGGAGCTCGGACTTGTAAACGACGAAGATTTTGCAAGGCGATACGCGGATAAGCTGATTTTCGGCAAGAAAATGAGCAAGCGCGCCGCAATGTCCGAGCTAAACCGCAAGGGAATTGACCGCGAAATAAGCGAACAGGTGCTCGATGAAATTGAGGTCGATTATCAGGAACAGATAATTGAATTTCTTTCAAAGAAATATAAAAACCTCGAGGATGAAAAAATCAAACGCCGCGCCGTAGCCGCGCTCCAAAGGCTGGGCTACGGCTGGGACGATATCAAACGCGCTATTAATTCGTTTGAAGAATAATAGGCAAATTACCATTAATAATATAAGGAATGAACGCATATGAATTACAAGGCAGGAATTGTGTCCTTAGGCTGCGCCAAAAATCAGGTTGACGCCGAAATGCTGCTCTATACTCTAAAGCAGCGCGGCTTTACGATCGTTAACGACCCCGCAAAGGCGGACGCTGTGATTGTAAACACCTGCGGCTTTATTGACAGCGCAAAGCAGGAAAGCATTGACGAGATTATTGAGCTTGGCAAGCTAAAGCGCGAGGGTACAATTAAGGCGATTATCGTTACGGGCTGTCTTGCCGAACGCTATCAGGACGACATTACAAAGCAGCTTTATGAGGTTGACGCGGCGATCGGTATCGGTGCTAACGAAAAGATTGCCGACGTAGTTCTTGACGCTCTGGACGGAAAGAAAACCGAGCTTTTCCCCGACAAGCTCAGTCTTCCGCTTTCGGGCGGCAGAATTCAGTCTACTCCCCCCTACACCGCTTATTTAAAGGTTTCGGAGGGCTGCGACAACTGCTGTACCTATTGCGCCATTCCGCTTATCAGGGGAAAATTCCGCAGCCGTACCATTGAGGATGTGCTTGAGGAGGCAAGGGAGCTTGCCGCAAAGGGCGTTGTTGAGCTTAACGTTATTGCTCAGGACACAACAAGATACGGTGAGGATTTGTACGGCGAACCGCAGACCGCCAAGCTTCTTGCCGAGCTTTGCGAGATTGACGGCTTCCGCTGGATAAGACTGCTTTACTGCTATCCCGACCGCGTGACCGACGAGCTGATTGACGTTATCGCGCGCGAGGATAAGATCGTTAAATACATTGATATTCCGCTGCAGCACTGCAACGGCGAAGTTTTGAAGCGGATGAACCGCCGCGGCAACAGAGAAAGCCTCACAGCGCTGCTCAACAAAATCAAAGACAGAATTCCTAACGTTATTTTCCGCTCCACCTTTATTACGGGCTTCCCCGGGGAGACCGAGGAACAATTTGAGGAGCTTGCCGAGTTTGCTAAAGATATTCGCTTTCAAAGACTGGGCTGCTTCCCCTACTCGCGTGAGGAGGATACAAAGGCGGCGGATTATCCCGACCAGCTTGACGATGAAATCAAGCAAAAACGCGCCGACATTATTATGGAACACCAGCAGGGCGTTATGGCTGATTACTGCGAAAGCCTGATTGGCACCGAGGTTGAGGTGCTTGTTGAGGGCTGGGACAGAATTGCCGAGTGCTGGTTCGGCAGAACCTACGCCGACGCTCCCGAGGTTGACGGCTGTGTATTTTTTACCTCAGACGGCAAAAAGCCCGTAATCGGGGATTTTGTCACCGTTAAGGTTGAGGACTGCATGGGAATTGACCCTGTGGGAGTTATGGTATAATAAAGTGAAAAAAAGATTTAATTATCTTCCAAGAAACAAGGATAATATTGAATACGCTAAAAAAATGTGTAAGGAAATGACAAAACAAGAAAAACATCTATGGTTTGATTTTCTCAAAGATTATCCGATTCGTTTTAAACGTCAGGAAATAATAGGTAATTATATTATTGATTTTTATTGCGTTAAAACAAAGCTTGCAATAGAAATCGACGGTGAACAACATTACACAACAAAACAAACATTAGGATATGACAAAAAAAGAACTGCTTTCTTGAACTCATATAATATTCCTGTTTTGCGTTTTTCTAACTTTGAAATTAATCAGAATTTCAGAGGCGTTTGTGAAACAATAGATAGTTATGTTATGCAACGCTTACAGTCCTTCCCTAAAGGGAAGGTGGGCAATCCGCCTGCGGATTGGTCGGAAGGGTGACCTTTGCCTTACATTTCCTATCTATTAATTTCTTCTTTAGAAAACTTTGACTAAGTCACCCCTCAGTCTTGCGTGAACGCAAGACAGCTCCCCTCAATGGGAGCACTACTTATGAAAAGGGATAAAAATATGAACCTACCAAACAAGCTTACGCTGATGCGGATTATTCTTGTGCCGTTCTTTGTGGCGGCGCTGCTCATACCATTTCCGCTTCACAACTTAACAGCTTTGATTATTTTTGCCGCGGCGTCGATTACCGACCTGCTCGACGGAAAAATCGCGCGAAAGCATAATCTCGTTACCGATTTCGGTAAATTTGCAGACCCGTTGGCGGACAAAATTTTGGTACTTGCCGCGCTTTTGTGCTTTGTTCAAAACGGTCTTTGCGACTGCGTTGCCGTGATTTTGGTGCTCTTGCGCGAGTTTTCGGTCACCTCTGTGCGGCTGATTGCCGCCTCAAAGGGCAAGGTCATTGCCGCCAATATCTGGGGCAAGGTCAAAACCGTCACTCAGATGGTTGCAGTTATCGGCATTATCGCTCTGCAGATCCTTGCGGATATGCGCGGCTTCGGACTGAAATTACCCGATAATTTTGACGGAATTATCTATATTATAAATGAGACGCTTATCTGGATTTCAACGTTTTTCGCGGTGCTTTCGGGTGTTATTTACCTTAAGCAGAACAGTGAATTTATCAGCGATATTTAAGGCAACACCGCTCAATTCGCGGCGCACGCCTTGCTTGCATATTATTCCGTCAGCCTGACGAAAAATCTGACTTCGCGATCCGCACACCTGAATTGTGCGGTATTGTCTTAGGGGTGTGTTTATTTGTTTGAGACTATGAAATCTGACATTAACGCCGTTATGGAGCGAGATCCCGCCGCAAGAACTAAGCTTGAGGTCATGCTGCTCTATTCGGGTTACAAGGCCGTTCGCCGCCACAGACGCGCGCACTGGTTCTTTAACCACAACATGAAATTTATCGCTCGTTACCTTTCTCAGCGAAACAGGCATAAGTCCGGAATTGAGATCCACCCTGCCGCTCAGCTCGGAAAAGGAGTATTTATTGACCACGGTATGGGCGTTGTTATCGGAGAAACTACGGTCGTCGGCGACAACTGCACGATTTATCAGAACGTAACCCTCGGCGGTACTGGTAAGGACGTGGGAAAACGTCATCCCACGCTCGGCAACAATGTGCTCGTAGGCTCGGGTGCAAAGGTGCTCGGTCCGTTTACCGTTGGCGACAACGCGAGAATTGCCGCGGGAGCTGTTGTGCTAAGAGAGGTTCCTGCCAACGCGACTGCCGTAGGCGTTCCGGCAAGAATTGTTAAGCTCAACGGAATAAGAAGCGAAACCCTTGACCAGATTCACGTTTCCGACCCTGTAGCAAACGCTCTTGTGGCGCTTGACAACAGGATCAGCGAGCTTGAAAATGAAGTTAACACACTGCGCGGAAAGTAAGCGCGTTTTATATAAGCATTTTAAATCGGAGGAAATACTATGATTCTTTACAACTCTTTAGGTCAGACCAAGCAGGAGTTTGTCCCCTTCTCGGACAAGATTGTCAACATGTACACCTGCGGTCCCACCGTTTATCACTACGCGCATATCGGAAATCTGCGTACATATATTATGGAGGATGTGCTTGAAAAATATCTGCGTTTTTCGGGCTATAACGTTAACCGCGTTATGAATATCACAGACGTCGGTCACCTTTCAAGCGACGCCGACACGGGTGAGGACAAGATGCTTTCAGGCGCTAAGCGCGAGCACAAGACTGTTCTTGAAATCGCAAAGTTCTACACAGACGCGTTCTTTGAGGACTGCGACAAGCTCAATATAAAACGTCCCGACGTTGTTGAGCCGGCAACAAACTGTATTGATGATTTCATTGACATGGTTACGGTCCTGCTTGAAAAAGGCTATGCTTATATTGCAGGCGGAAACGTTTATTTTGACACCTCACGCCTTGACACATACTATGTTTTCGGCAACATGAACGAGGACGACCTCGCTGTCGGCGTTCGTGACAGCGTTGAGGAGGATGTTAACAAGCGCAACAAGACCGACTTCGTGCTCTGGTTCACCAAGTCAAAGTTCGATTCCCAGGAGCTTAAATGGGAAAGTCCCTGGGGCTTGGGTTATCCCGGCTGGCACATTGAGTGCTCGTGCATCAGCAAGACGACAACGCGTTCCCCCACCACACAAACGAGATCGCTCAGAGTGAGGCGTATCTCGGTCACAAATGGTGCAACTACTGGTTCCATGTGCTCCACCTCAACGACGCCCGCGGCAAGATGAGCAAGTCAAAGGGTGATTTTCTCACCGTTTCTCTGCTCGAGAGCAAGGGCTATGACCCAATCGTTTACAGGATGTTCTGCCTGCAAAGCCACTACCGCAAGCCTCTCACCTTCTCTTATGAAAGCCTTGACAATACCGCTAAGGCATATGACAAACTGATCAAGCGCATTTCCGCGCTTGACAACGACGGTCAGGTCAATGTTGAAGCCGCTGACAAGCTGATTGCTTCATTTATGGAGGCTATGGACAATGACCTCAACACCTCGCTCGGACTTACAAGCGTTTATGATGTTCTTAAAGCAGATGTTAACGACGCGACAAAGCGTTATGTACTCGGTGAACTGGACAAGGTTCTTAGCCTGAATCTGCTTGAGGAAAAGAAGTCGGAAAACACCTCTGACGACGCGCTCAC
>OMXW01000012.1 GCA_900315085.1 uncultured Eubacteriales bacterium | reverse complement strand
TCAACGTTATCACTGATTAAATAAAATTTCATTGTATATCACTTAGCCAATCTTAGAAAGAATCATAATTGAAATAAGCATACCGTAGAGCGCGATACCTTCACCGAGAGCAACGAAGATGATTGCCTTACCGAACGCTTTGGGATCCTCGCTTGTGGCGCCGATAGCCGCGGGAGCAGCGTTACCAACCGCGATACCGCCGCCGATACATGAAAGACCTGTTGCGGCAGCTGCGCCGATAAATGCCATACCGTCAGAGCCGGAAGCTGCAGCAGCGTCGCCTGTTGCAGCGCTTGCTGCAAACGGACAAATCATGCAAATTGCGAATACAGCTGCGAATGATGCGAGCTGCATGAGCATAGTTCTTTTTCTGCTTCTGCCGTGTGAAACAGCCTTAACTGCAATAAGAACGGAAAGAATTAAAAATACAACGGGTAAAGCCATAATTAAGAAATCAAAAACTGACATAATAATAAACCTCCAAAGTTTAATCCAAAGTTATTTTTACGGGTTCAAACGGTCTTCCCTCGCCCGAATAGAAACGACTGAACATCTCATAATATTCAAGTCTTAATACCTGAATTGCAACGAGCAATGCCTCAAGCACCATTACGAGCGCGTTACCGATTACTACGATTGCCCAGTAACCTACGCCTCCTACGGTTTCGGCGAGTACAAATACAACAAGCATCATACCTGCGTGAACAAGAACGAACGCGCCTACACGCAAAAAGCTCATGGTGTTTGTTACGTAACCGAGAAGCACTTCGATTGACTCAAACAGGTTTTCAACGATGTAGCCGCCCCAGCTTTCGGGCTGCCAATCCTTTTCTCCGTTTACCAGATCGCCGAGCGGTTCGGCAAAGAAAATCAAAATAAACGGAATAACAACGAGTCCGATAATATACGGGAGCGTCATTACGTGAATACCGAGGAAAATCTCGGCCACAAGTCCGAATACAAGCGAGCTGTAGAAGATGATTCCCGCAACTCCGCTCGTGCTGAACAACGCTCTGCCGAAGTTTCTCTGGCGTATTGACGTATAAACGTTGAGGAACATCGCTACAATGAGCAGGAATACGCCGATTCCGATTGCTCCGAGAATAATAGTATTGGTGTTCTGTGACGACATTACCTCAATAGGCTTTTCCTTGAAGCCGAGCATTTGGAACATCGGGTCGAGCAAATGCTCAAAGCCGAATACGCTTCCGAAGACTGTACCGAATACCATTGACGATATTCCGCACGGGAACAGGATTTTTCCTATTGCCATCTTTTTTAGCTTCCACATCAGCAAGCCGGCTATTGCAAGACAAAAGCCCTGTCCCAAGTCGGCGAACATGATGCCGAAGATTATTACATATGTAATTGCTACAAACAACGTAGGATCGATTTCGTTGTATTTCGGCACGCCGTACATATCGGTGTAGAACTCAAAGGGACGTGCCAGGAAACAGTTTTTAAGCTTTACAGGAGGTCGTTTGTCAAGCTCCTCCTTTGCGTCCGAGAAATCAAGCTCAATACTTCTGATTTTCTTAAGACGGGCTTTTAGCTGCTTTTCCTTTTCTGTGGGTACCCAGCCGACAATAATAAAGCTGTTATTGTGCTGAAGCGCCTTGCCTCTGATGCTTGCGTAAAGATACAGCTCCTCAAGCTTTGACAAATAACGAGTGATGTTATCTTTGTTGTTGTCAAGATATTTGTCAATCGCCTTTTGAGCTTCCTTAAGCTGCTGCTCAAGGAGAGGGATTTCTTTTTCGTAGCCCTCTATCTTTTCTCTCGGGGTTTCATCCTCCCCGACCAGTTCTGTGGGCTCAAAATACAAGCCCTCAAAGATTTTGTCAATCTCCTCTAACTGTTCCATTGGCGCAAAGTATACGCCCCAGCTGTGCGTTTTGTCCTCAGTACATACCGCAAACTCAACATACTCGTTATCCTTGTATGCTTCGAGCTTCTGGATGCTGTCCTTTGGAAGTCTGCCAAAACGCGCTTTCATGTACTTCATGCCGAGAACCTTTTCGATTTCAACATCAAGTCCCGCAAAGTGCTGCGCAATGCTGAGATTATTCTTTGCCGCTTCAAGATCTGCCGCGCAGGTTTCACGTTTATCGATCAAGCTGTCGATTTCCGCGGTTGTTGTTGCGGAAAAGCTTTCGAGTTCCTCAAAGGACGGGCTGAAATCGCTCACGTCTTTTAGCGGAAAACTGCGTTTTGTCTGATTAAGCGCGGATTTTAGGTTAGTCAGAGGCTCAGCATAGTTGTTTTTTGTTTGCAGATGTGTAAAGTCCTGTACGTTGGGATAAAAGTTTGTGACTTCATCCGAATGGAACACACCTGATTCACCAAGTACCGTGATTGCCTCGTCGATGTGGTTCATCAGACCTATGACATTCACAGCCTGCATTGATGATACTGCCAAATTCTATTCACCTCTTTGTATCAGTCAGTGAATAATCAGTGACTGAATGGTTTTGGGTTCGAGCTGATAACGTATACCCTCGATCAAACTGATTACATTCATCAGCTCTGTTTCTGAAAGAAACATAAACGAAATCATTACAACCGACGGATTGTTTGAAAAATGTATATTTTTCTTTGCTAATTTAAACTGCACGCGCGGACTGATGTCGCTTGCGTGTTTATAGCCTATTTTTCCAATCAGCCTTCCGCAGCCTGTGCTCTGCATTATCTGAAAGACCTCAGCGGAGGATTCTGCCTCGCACATTTTGTCAATCAGCTTCGGGCTCAGCGAGCTGTATTCGGGAAGCATGTTGGTTTTTATTACCTCGGGCGGCAGCTGATAGTATTTTTTCAATCTTAGAATTCTTGAAAAAATATTGTAATCATTGACTGTCCTGAACATTGTCAGCAGTTCCTGACGTTCGGTGCCCTTGGTCTTTTTATTAATCAGCTCAAGCATATTCTTAAAGATGTACGCGTAGAGCTTGTTTTCAATATCCGAAACGGGCAAAAAGCCTTTTTTGTCGGGCTTGAAAACTTTAAGGATGTCGTAATATGACGTATTATTCAGCGCGGCTAAAAACTCGTCATAATTGCCGGCGTTGGCGAGCTTGTATACATCGAGCTCGGTGTGCTTTGAAAGGAAGGCAGGAAACTGGAAGATGAATTTCTCGGTTGAATTTGAGTTGAGCAGAACCAGGAATCGGATTATCTGCTCTACCTCTGTTTTTTCTACATAATACTGCGAAAAACCAACGCTGACGCTCGAATCGTAGCGGCAGAGTGTGTCGAATTCATCAAACAGATACTGCCTTAACAGCAGTTCAAGTCTTCCTCTGTGAACATCGCGCTCGTTTACCTCAGACAGCACGGAAGCGTAATGAGTATGTGATTTTAGATATACCATAACTTCGGCAACGCTCTGACATGCAAGGATATTGGTGTAATCCCTTTCTGTCAGGAATTTGCCGTACTTTGCCCTCGCCTTTGCCAAGACAGCATAGGATGTGGTAGACATGCAATCACCTCCTCTGTCAGCTGACTACGCGGCTGACAATTTCGTCCACCCATCTGTCACGGTTCTGTTCATAATCGGCTTTGAGCTTTATGAGAAGCGATTCCTGCCTTGCGGAAATGTCTCTGAGCTTTCTTTCCGTCCGTTTATCAAGATAAGCGTCGTTTTTGGCGATTTCATCCTGTGCCTTGTCCATGTATTTTTGATAAATTGCCTTGGCTTCTTCCTCAATCTTTCGCTTTTTTTCTTCGACTGCCTTTTTATTTGCCTCGTCAAGCGCTTTTGCTTCGTTGTCAGCCTCGACAATTCGTTTAATCATATCCTGCAAATTGTTCACCTCCGATATGCTGGAATATATCATACCAAGCTTTGATTAGAACATTAATTCTGAAACAGAGTTCAGTATTTCCTCAACAGACAAAGTCTGAATCAGACATTAAATAACCAAATCGCTTTCCTCAATTTTTTCGTTGAAGAATCCGATTGCTTTGATGCACGGCTTTCTGAATACCAGTCCGAGCAGAAGCGCAGGAATAATAAACAGAAGCAGCATTCCGATATCCTGCAGATACGCGTTTGTATCAACTCCCGCTACCGTTTCACGCAGTGCGTTTATTCCGTAGCGGAACGGTAAAAACGGTGCGATTGACTTGAACGGTCCGGGAAGTACTTCTATGGGGAAGGTTCCTCCCGAGCCTGCAACCTGCATAATCAGGATTATTACCGCAAGAGCCTTTCCCACTACACTGAATGTGATTGTCAGCGAATAGATAATTAGCGAATAAACCGTTGCGGAAATCATGCAGGTAATTATAAACAACAGAGGATTATCGCACTGGATCTTCAGGAAGAACAAATCTCCGAGAGCGATAATAACCGCCTGTATCTGACTGATTACAAAGAACATTACATAACGGCCGAAGAAAAGCTGAACGGGATTTGCCTTTCCGAGCTTTTTGCGGTCTTTTTGCGTAAGGTCGACATTCAATACCGCCACAAGCACAACGCCACCTACCCACAATGCGAGCGAAGAATAGAACGGAGTCATGGCGGAGCCGTAAGTATCAAGCGGATAAACTCTGTCCGTATCATAGCTGACAGGAGCAGAAATAAACTCGCCCAATGCTTTTGGATCCTCGATTATGGGAAGAATTAGATTTTCAAGAGATTTGTCGTTCTTAAGCGTGTCTATCCTTTTGACGGCTGAGTCGATTTTTTTATTTGTTTTATCAAGAAAATCCTTGAGATTATTAAGCGCACTTTTAAGGCTTGAAATGGAGTTTGAGCCTGCCTTGAAAGCAGAGTTAAGCGTACCGTTTTCAAGGTCAATGCTCTGTGCAAAATCGGCAACCTTTTCAAGATCGCTGTATGATTTGTTAAGCGTATCGTCTACGCTCTTTTTTATTGCGGCAAACTCAGTATTTACGCCGGCAAATTCGGAGTCCGCCTCCGAAATGAGCTTATCAACGTCTGCCTTTGCGTTTGCCGGAAACTTACCGGCTGACTTTATATTATTACTGATACTTACAATCTTGTTAATAATCGACTGCTGCTTTGAATTTGAATTTTTAATGCGGCTAATTATTTTTGAGCAGTCAATTCCGAGGTTGTCTTCTATCTTCTGCAAAATCGAAATAAGCTTATTATTTATGCTCATTTTCTTTTCATTGATAGTTTTAACCTTTTCGAATTTATTAGCAGCTGCGTTTGCGTCGTCACTGACTGTTTTGAACGCGTCATTAAGTTGAGTGGAAATGTTCTGAATGTAAGAATCGCCTGCGCCAATCAGTTCTTCAATTGTAGTTGTGAGCTGGGTTGAGGTATTCTGAGCAGCTTTTAGAGTTGATTTGATATCACCCGTAACAACGCCTGCCTTTGAAAGAGTTTTCTGAATGGTCGGCAGCATTTTTTGATTTGCCTTAATCAAATCGTCAATTGAATCGAGAGTGGTTACAAGTAAATCTACAGACTTTTTGAAGCTTTCATTTTCGGTTTTTGCAGTGTTTAAAACAGTTTTGATTCTGTCGGCAAGCTTATCCTTGCCGCCCTCAAGCTCTTCGTTGGTGATATTTAATACATCGGCAATCTTTTCTGCGATCGTACTAACATAAGACGCGTCAACCGATTCCTGAATTGCCGAGATACCCTTGTCTGTGATCTTGGGAGCGATCGCGTTCATCTTTTCGTTAACATGATAGTGCAGCTTTGCCTGAGTAAATTTTCCCGATGTAACTGACAATAGATTCTCGGTAAAATTATCGGGAATTACAACGGCAGCGTAGTATTTTCCGTCCTTAACGCCCTTTTCGGCGTCATCTTTGTCATCTACAAACTCCCAGCCCATTTTATTATTCTTTTTAAGGTTGTCAACGATTTTTTCACCTGCGTTTATTTTGATGTTATCGTATGTATATCCCTTATCCATTGAGCATACGGCAAACGAAATATCACCGGTATTTGAATACGGATCCCAGTTTGAGGCGATGTTGAACCATGCGTACAGCGCAGGTAATATTGTGATACCGATTACAACAACAAATACAATCAGGTTTTTGGTTAAGCTTTTTAAATCCAAACGAAAAATCGAAAATATCTTTTTCATTACTGTTCCTCATCCTCCCCGTCATCTTTTTGTTCATCGATAATTCCCAACATAATCTGAAATTTGTGATAATGATATTCCGCACGCACCATTAGATAGACGGTAAAAAGTATTGTGAGTACCCATAAAATCAGAAATTCGATTTTACTGTCAAGCGTGAACATCAATGCAAGGAAAGCTATTCCTGAAAGAGCAACGAACAGCGGCCCCTTTTTCTTGTAATTTTCGCGTTTTTGTTTTGCTTCCTCATACGCTTTTGTCACGTTCAAGAACACTTGATGTTCGTCGGGTATTTTTACGTTTTCTGAGGGACTATTCTCAGCATTATTCTGCTCAGGAGCAGACGCTTTGGTTTTATTTTTCTTTTTTGCCACGCGCTATTCTCCTTTTAATCAGATTTTTATATGGGAATAAACGGAAGTTCATACTCGTCGTACTTGACGGACGCCCCGATTATATATACATTTTCCATTCCCGCAAGGTAACGCTGAATTGCGGTTGCGTGTGTAATATCAAGATTTCCGCCGTTTACATTGGCGCGTCTTTTAATTGCGCCTTTGGTATCTTTGACGCTGTTTGCAATAAGTCGCTGAACCATTGTAACATCGCTTATTGTTACCTTTCCGTCACCGTCAGCGTCACCGCGAATATACACGCTGTCCGCTGAAGCCGAAAAAGCTGCGGCTGAAATTGAAACACATATCATCATTGCCAAACTAAGCGCTTTTAATACTAATTTCATATAGTCACACCTTTCTATATAATAATAATATTAGCTGTTTTTTACATACTTATTATTATATCACATTATGCGCTTAAAAACGCGGCATATTATTCTGAAAAAGAACTAAAAAAATATTTTTGTTAATTTAGTGAAAGAAACTAAAAAAATCAGACATTTTAAATTATTCTTACATTCTTTAACACGGTGCTTATTCAGTTAGTTATCAATAGAAAAGAAAAAGATACTGTAATTATCAGATAAAAAAACCGACGCCATAAGACGTCGGTTAAAGAGATCAGCCAATGAAAAACTGTGACCAATAATATACTCCGCCGGAAGAATAGCAGCCTACTCCGATTTTGCCGAAGGACGCTGACAGGATATTTTTTCTGTGTCCCTCAGAGTTCATCCAGCCCTCTACCACCTTGGCAGTGGTTGAATATCCGTATGCAATATTCTCACCTGCAGTGCGGTATGTTACACCCAAATCAGAAGCCGCAGTAAAGCAGGAACGTCCGTCCGGTCTGGTGTGCGAGAAGGACTTTACAATCTCCTTTGCCCTAACGTGCGCAGCGTTTGCAGCGCCTTTGTCCAAACTCAAAGCAGAAAGTCCGTATTTTGCGCGTTCTGCGTTAACCAGCCGAACGACCTCAGCCTCATACGCCTCATTAAACTCGGAGGCCTGCGGCTTAACAGTTTCCGTTGCGGGCTTTGACGGCTGATTTACAGGTGTTTCAACAGGTTTCGTAACACTGCAATTACCGTCCGGACAATAACCGCCGCCCCATTTTTTCAATTGGATGAGGTCGCAGCAGTTACCGGATTTAATTTGGTTAATTATGTCCTGAACGTTTTTGCAGTCTGCACCTGAGCAGTAAACCACCTTTACCTGTCCTTTATTCTGACGGGTTGCCGCACCCGCCAATACGGATGAACAGGAAATAAGCATTATAGCAGAAAGTCCTGCGGATATGATTTTTGAGAATCGCTTCATAATAAAGCTCCCTTCATAAGATTTAGCGTTTCCGCCTATTTCATGTTACCGCAGTGTAATCATGTTTTCAATGCAAAAATATTGGCAGAGCTGTAATAATTAAGAAAAGCACGACTGCTTATTCGAGTCAAACGGTGACGATTTTGTAATTTTCCAAAAAGGATACTAAAAATTTTTTCTTCGTGCTACAATACATGTGTTTTGTTTTTTGATATTAAAACAGTCGCGGTCTGATACCGTGCCTGTCAACTAAATTATTATAGGAGGTTTTGAAAAATGGAAATCAAAAAGACCTGCGCCGACTGTGTAAATCTTGGCAGAGAAGTTTACTGCATGAAGTGCAAAAGATTAAAGAACGGCTATAAGGATTTATTTGTTGACGCGTCTCCCTTTAAAACCAAAAATCCTGTTTTGACCAAAAAATAATCAAAAGCAGAAGGTATTTTACGATACCCTCTGCTTTTTTATAGTTAGAAGCTTTTCAATTTCTTCTCAAATATTTTATTATACAGTTTGATAATCAGCCCCACCGCAACGGCTGCGATAATACTGCCTTCTCTTACACCTTTTAGCTCTCCCATGAATACAAGGCATACAACGGCAGAAGCAGCAATATAAAAAATATCAAAAAAGATTTTGATATTCTCGTACCGCTTGCCGGTTACCTCGGATATTGCTCGGTTCATTGCTTCTCCGGGAAGCATTGCCACCTTGCCCCTGAACTGCATCCAGATACCGAAAGCGAGTACAAAACAACTGATTGTCAAATACAAAAGCTGTTCTAAGTAGCTGTTTACCGGAATATCTCTTATCAGCCAGCATGATAGATTAGTCAGATATCCGTATACAAAAGCGAGTATCGTTTGGATTGCAATTTCAACAGGCTTACATTTTCGTCTGAGCAGCATCACCTGTATTGATATCTGAATCACGCTCAGCACATTAAGCCAACCGCCAAACGAAAACAGTCCATTAACCAATGAAACCGAATATGGCAGCGACGCCACAGGTGAAGTGCCTAAGCCCGCTTTTGTTGAAAAAGCAACGCCCAAGGAGGCAATAAACAAACCAATCAGGAATAATGTGTACTGTTGAATAATTTTCTTTATCGTGTTATTACTCATGTTTTCCATTTCTCTTCTTAATTCATACATTTTGTAGATGCTATTTAATTCTTTTACTGATTAACTATATCAAAAAAATTAGAATTTGTCCATCGGCTGCCAATATTTTTACTGTCATAAATTATATTACTTGACAAACAAATAGAATCTGAGATAATAGTATCAGGTAACATTTTTATATTGTAAATTCACGGAAAGCAGATGGATAAACGATGACTAAAGTATCAAAGTCAAAAGGAATAATAAAAAAAGTACTGATATATTTTACTATTATTTCCATAGCCTGCGGCATGGCATTGTGCTATCAAATATTTATTTTTGAAAACAGCTTTGCGCCTGCCGGCATTAACGGTATTGCAACTATGATCCAGTACAAGCTACACTTTTCCGTGGCGTATATGAGCCTTCTTATTAACGCCCCGCTGTGTGTATTGACGTTTATTTTTCTGGACAAAAGCTTTGCCGTCAGAACTACGGTTTTTGCTCTGACCTTTTCCGTAGCGCTGTTACTGCTGCAATACAAGGTTATTGACCTGTCATTTTTGAGCTATAAAACCGACAACGGGACAAGTACTATTCTCGCTCCGCTTGCCTCGGGTGTTATCAACGGCATTATCTACGGAGCCGCGATTCGTCTGAACAGCTGCACCGGAGGAACGGATATCGTCGCTGCTTTGATACACAAAAAGTGGCCTGAGCAGAACCTGTTATGGATTATTTTTGCATTAAATACAGGCGTGGCTATCGCCTCTTACTTCGTATACGATTTTAAAGTTGAACCTGTAGTTCTCTGTATTATCTATTCATTCCTCACAAGTCAGGTGAGCGACACCATAATACGCGGCTCAAGACAGCGAATAAAGTTTGAAATCATTTCACAGGAATCCGAGGCGATTTCCAATGAGATTATCACAAAACTAAAGCATTCCGTCACCGTAGTCCCTGCTAAGGGAATGTTCTCGGGCAAAGAAATGGAAATGCTGATATGTGTTGTTCAAAAACACCAGGTTGTTGAGATGGAAAAAATAATAGCCACTCATCCCGGAGCTTTTGCATATTCAACCATCATAAGCGAAACCTTGGGCAATTATGAAAAAATACGATACAATGTTTTTGAACACCTAAAAAAATAGTTACACCACAAATATTTACACATTAAAAATCCACCGGCTTAGTCGGTGGATTTTTAATTATACTTCGGTTGACATTTTTATTTTATCGGTACACAGTGTTCGTCATTGATTTTTTGAACTTTTTTAACACGACGCACATATTTTTCGGCAGTGAGCGGCTCGGTTTTCATATAGGTCTTTACGATTTCCTTGGCAATCAAGCCGCCTATGATTTTTGCTCCGAGGCAAAGCACGTTTGCATCGTTGTGCTCACGTGCAAGCTGTGCGCAGAAAGGATCCTGACAAACGCACGCATATATTCCGTTCACCTTGTTCGCGATCATTGCGCTTCCGTATCCTACTCCGTCCACAAAGATTCCTCTTTCACACTCTCCCTTTGCAACCGCCAGTGCAGCCGGAAGCACGAAATCCGACAAATCACAGGATTCCTCGTCATAGGTTCCGAAATCAACAACCGTGTGTCCCTGAGATTCCAGATATGCTTTAATCTCATTTTTCATTAATGTACCTGCATGATCATTTGCCATTGCGATTTTCATAATAACATCTCCTTTAATATTTTTGACTTACTGTGTCATGTCTAATTGCAATTTTATAATACCATATTATGACAGAAAATATTAGATAAATGTAAAAACTATTTTAAAAAATACTGTACAAATTTTTACCTGCTATTTTGTGCATATTAAATCAGTGCACATTTAGCATATTAAATCTGATAACTTACAGTTTTATTTCTAAAAATCATTGACAAAATGAAAGTACAATGATATACTGTCGATGAAAAGTTTGCCAAAAATTAAACGGCAAACGTGAAAGGAGAAAAAGCATGATTAACAGCGAGGTATTTTTCGAATAATTGAATACCGGCACATTTAAAAAACACTGGGACAGAGTTCCCTTGCTTTTGCAGTGCCGAAAATGTAACCTTTCGTGATTTTTGACTGATTCAGCACACTCGGAAAGGGTGTGCTTTGTTTTTCATAAAACTTTTACTTACAGCCGCAGAAATCCCAAGAGGGGTACTTTCTGCGGTATTTTTTTGCCTTTTTACAGGCAAGCAAGAACTGTCAGTTATCTATCACATATAGAAATTAAAAAACAGAGGGGGCAAAACAAATTGATTACTGTTGACAAACTCAGAAAAGAGTTCAAAAAAACTGTTAAGGAACCGGGGCTTAAAGGCAGCGTCAAGTCGCTGTTCAAACCGAAATCAAAAAAGGTAATTGCTGTGCGCGACATCAGCTTTGAGGTTCCAAAGGGAGAAATTCTCGGCTTTATCGGCCCTAACGGAGCAGGAAAAAGCACTGTCATCAAAATGCTGACTGGAATCCTCACCCCTACCTCGGGAAGCTGCACGATCAACGGCAAAAATCCCACTCAGAACCGCAAAAATTACGTCAAAGAAATAGGCGTTGTGTTCGGACAGAGAACGCAGCTATGGTGGGATTTACCGCTCAGAGAAACCTACGGCGTACTGAAAGAAATCTACGAGGTTCCAGATGACAGCTACAAAAAGCGCATGGCATTTCTAAACGAAGTGCTGGAGCTTGATGATTTTATATCGAGTCCGGTGCGTACACTCTCACTCGGTCAGCGAATGAGAGCCGACATAGCCGCCTCGCTGCTGCACAGTCCCAAAGTGCTGTTTCTTGACGAACCAACAATAGGTCTTGACGTCGTTGTTAAGGACAACATCCGAAAAGCGATTGAGCACATCAATCATCATGAAAAAACAACTGTAATACTCACCACTCATGACCTTGCGGATATTGAGCAGCTTTCAAAGCGAATCGTAATGATTGACAAGGGCAGTAAAGTGTTTGACGGCACAATATCCGATTTAAAATCGAAGTACGGCCAGATACGCGAGATGTATTTTGAAACCGGCTCAAAAAACGCAGTTGAAGTTCTCGGATATGCAAAGCATTTCAATCTCGGCGATGATGATTTAAGCGTTGAAACCGAAGGCAACGCAGTCAAGGTGAGATTTAACAGCTCAGCTGTTCCGGTGTCGGATATGCTTTCCTATACGCTTGGTAAAATCAACATCAGCGACATAAGCGTCAAGGACGCCGACATTGAGGAAATTATCCGCAAGCTGTACGAACAGGGGGTGGAATGATGAAGCGAAAGCTCAAAATCTATCTTCCTTTTGTAAACGCCGGTATGCAGGAGGTAGCTACCTACCGTGTAAACTGGATCTTCTTCATGCTCGGAGAGGCGCTCTCATGCTTTGTGACCTACTTCATCTGGGCGGCAGTTTACAGCTCAGGCAGCAAGGAATCAATGAACGGATTCACAATGCCTCAAATGATTGTCTACATCGTACTTATGTTCCTGACGGGAACCATTATAGCAAGCGACGGCGCGTTTGTTGTGGGCGAGGAAATCCGCGACGGTTCAATCATCATGAGGATGATAAAGCCTGTAAGCTATAACGCGACATTTCTGTTTCAGGAGCTCGGCAACAAGCTGCCCACAGAAATCGCGATTGCTGTTCCGATGATAATAACGGTCGAAATCATCCGCACCGTTATGAGCGGCATGTTTGAGTTCAATGTGCTCAGACTTGTTCTGTACATTCTCAGCTGCGCACTCGCATATTTGATTAATTTTTACTTTAACATCTGCTTTGGCTTTATAGCCTTTGTAATCAAGTACCTTTGGGGCGCAAATATGATGAAAAACGTAATTGTCGGCTTTTTGTCGGGCATGGTCATTCCTCTTTCATTTTTGCCCGAAGCAATTGAAAAGGTGTTTCTGTTCCTGCCGTTCTCGTCGCTCAACTACACTCCCGTCATGATATATATGGGAAAATACGGAGGCACCGAGCTTTTGTACTGCGTTGGCTTGCAAATATTCTGGGTACTGTTCTTTTTCGGACTATCCAAGCTGCTTTGGAAAGCCTCGGTAAAGCGGCTCTCGGCTCAGGGAGGCTGATAATATGAAAAAAATAAAAAGAATGCTTAAAATCCACCGCATATTTATGGCTCAGGAATTTAAGAGGATGATGGAATACAAAGGTGATTTTATCGTGGGAGTAATTGGATTTTTCCTGGTTCAGCTCTCGAATCTGATGTTCCTGTGGATTATCTTCGGTCAAATCCCAAATCTTGCCGGATGGAGCGTAAATGAAGTTGTCTTTATTTACGGGCTGTCGCTTATTCCAAAAGGAATTGACCATTTCTTCTTTGACAATCTTTGGTCAATCGGCTACTTTACCGTCAGAAAAGGCGACTTTGACAAGTATCTGACACGTCCTGTTAATACACTCTTTCACGTTCTTGTAGAAAAAATCCAGATTGACGCACTCGGTGAATTTATTATGGGCGTTGCGCTTGTATGCGCCTCTGTGCCCAATCTGCATACTGAATGGGACGTTTTCAGAATACTTGCAATGATATTTATGATCCCGTTTATCACCTTGATTTTCACCGGTGTAAAAACGATCACGGCTTCTGTCGCGTTCTGGACGAAGCGAAGCGGAAACGTCATATATATGTTTTATACGTTCAGCGAATTTGCGAAGTATCCCGCAACAATCTACAACCGTTTCGTGCAAAACATTATCACATATATTATTCCCTTCGCTCTGACCTCCTACTTCCCTGCTCTATTTATTCTCAAAGGCGAGAATCCGCTGTTTAATTTAGGTATGCCCGTTTTGGCATCTGCTGTGCTGATGGGAACAGGCGTACTGGTTTGGCACAGAGGAATAAGAGCGTACGAAAGCGCCGGAAGCTAAAAAAATAAGGCATCATGTGTATTTTAACGCATGATGCCTTTTTTAATAAATCTGTTTTTACAATTCTATATAATACGGGCAGATATTTTCATAACGTCCGTCTTTCATTCGGAATCCTTTTGGAATAATCCCAAGTTGATGAAAACCTATTCGCTCATACAAATGTCTTGCATGTAAATTTGTTTCAACAACTGCGTTAAACTGTAATATCAAAAAACCGATTTCCTTTGCTTTACGTATACAGTCTTTTACAAGCTTCTCCCCTATATGCTGACCTCTGCATTTTGAGCTGACCGCATAGCTTGCATTGCAGATATGCCCGCAGCGACCTACATTATTAGGATGAAGTATGTATAAACCCACAACAGTACCATACTCATCAACCGCTACACCGCAATAACTTTGTGATGAAAAGAAATTTTCTCCCGTTTCATCATTTAACAGTTCTTCCTGCGGGAACGCAATACCGTCTTCAACCACTTCATTCCAAATCGCAATCATTTGTTTTAAATCATTCGAGTTATGTTCTCTTATTTCCATCTATATTTAATCCTCCAAAATATCAAATTGCCCCTATTTTGCCGTAAGAACAGAAATGATGCAATGAGCCATACAATTCCTGCTATTAATAACAGCGTTTTCTTTTTAACCTTAAACATATTTATCTCCATAGACGTTTTTGTATGGTACTATTCTATCACGAATCGGAACAGAGTGCAATAAAAACCGCCGTTAAGCATGGACAAACCATCTTAACGGCGATATTTTTTTAAATTATTTTTCATTTTAAGTTCATATTAGGTTCGCATTTTACAATACAGTCAACACCACAGGAGGTGACTGACTATGAGAGAAAAAATAATCAAAAGATTTGCTGCAGGCACAATCGGAGTTTGCTTTGCATACGCGCTGATACGTCAGCCGTTTGCGGTAATGAACGATCCCAAGGAATTAATAAGTTCTGACTGGAGCACAGCCGCACAGAGCGCAGTACAGCCCACAACCACAGTGACGACGGTTCCTTCAACATCAGCCGCAGAGCAGCTGACCGAAACACCGACTGAAATTGCTGAAACAATACCTCCTGCTCAAACAGAAACCGAAGCTCCCGAAACGGAGACAGTAACCAATCCGGTTCAGGAGGAAATTGTTGAGGATAAAAACACATCCCAAAACAGTTCCGGCGAGGAAATTCAGCCCGAACAAAACGAGAGCGGCGGAGATGTTCCTACACTCAGCCAATTTCTCTCCACACTGATTTGCGGCGGCTGCAGACGCAACTGTTCGCTAATCAGTCCAAGATGTATGAAAGGACGCGCAAAAGCAGAAAGCGCGACGGTGGAATATTATGAAACATACGGAGCATAACGCTTTCCGAAGTGAAGCGATAGATACAATTAATCGAATTTACAAAGACAACCGAAATCTCACACAGCTAAGGTGGTTTCTCGACACCGCCTTATCACGATTTGATAACAATAGCCTCAACGCAGTACAACCGCAGGTAATTGTGATTGGCGACGATATTCCCGCTGAAATACTCTATACGGTTTGCGATAATCCGTTTTATGTTGTCGGCGGAAGTCTCGGCACGGCGCATTGGGCGGATGAACTTACACCAAGGGATACCGACCCGTTCAGCCGCTCATCTTTGGGCTGGCTTATCAATCCCGAGTTTGATATAACCGAAAACGCCTTAATTGTAACGGCAGTTTCATCCGACAGCAGAAGAAAAATGATTTCACTTCTGAAAAACGCAGGCAGGAATATAGAGGCGCTCGATGTACCTCCTACAAATATGTCGCCGAACGCAGTTTCATATTATACCGAGCAGTTAGTTATGCTGGCAGAAAAAATAGCCAAACATACGGGAAAACGATTTACAGGCGGCAATCTTAAACGAGCCGTAAAAAGAATAGCGGGAGCTCGTTCTTCACGACAGATTTTCAATATGACAGTATCTTCGGCTGAGAGATTTATTACAGATGAGGCCGTAATTCTTGTTAATCAGTGTATGTATTTTGCTGACAGTTTAGACGAGTGGTCAATGCACGTTTCTTTACTAAGCAAAGAACTTGAAAGCCTCTGCGGCAGATATGCCTACGCACCGCATAATAAACCTAAGGTGCTTATTCTCGGCTCACCCGTAGTTTTTCCGAATTACAAAGTACCGCAGTTGATCGCTTCGGCAGGCATGCGAGTATCGGCGATTGCAGACAGTCTTTCACTTGAAGCGTCGCTGGCTGTTCCAAAAGCAAGGGGATTTGTTTCAGCCGACAGTATGCCGACAAAAATTGCACAAAACCATCTGAAAATGATTTCCTCCGGTGCAAGAATATCAAACGACGGTCTGTTTTCATACTTTATGCACCTTGTAAAAGAGCATAATCTCGACGGAATTGTCTGTCATATTTTAAAGGGACAGATTGAATATGACTTTGAGCTTCCGCGCATTGAAAAGGCGGCTGAAAAAGCGGGGATTCCCGTATTCAGGCTCGAAACCGACTATCAGTACCAGGACATGGAGCAGCTGAGAATCAGAATGGAGGCATTCGGCGAAATGCTGACGCAGCGAAAAATAGTACAGAGCAAAAAACGGAGAACAGCATAGGAGGTACAAAATGAAAAAAAGTGTTATCGAAAAAATCCTCTTTGCCGTATTTGCCGTCGCGTTGTGCGCGGTAGCGTATTTTGCCGCTGACCTTGCTTTCTTTCAATACGATGATCCGCTAAAACGGGCTTCGCTGAATGTGATAAACGACTCAGAGGAGTTATCTTTCACCTATGAAAACGACGCGATCACCCTGCACGGCGGCGACAACACCACGTTATACGCGCTGACATCCGGCGGCACGACGGTTGTTGAAGGAAAGGAATATTCCTCCCTCCCCTCAAACTTTCTCGGAAGCTTTGCCGCAATTGAGACAGACGGAAACGTTACGCGGATAGCAAAAACCGACATGGAATATACTCAGGGGTATTCCGCAAAAGCAAATGTTTTTCTGAGCGAGGAGATCCCCTTTGAGGTATCGTATGTTGACAAAGAAAAGTTCACGGTTTATTTTGAATCAAAGCCTCTGGCAAATTCCGAAGTCACCGTAACGCTTGCGGACGGCACGGAAAAACAGCTTACGACAGACGAAAACGGCGACATTACAGGGCTTGATCTGAACGAAGTCAGAAACGGACTTAGTTTTACTTATAAAACAGATAATCACACATATACAATAAATTATCAGGTTGAAGCGGACACAATTTTCACCACGCGCTGGCTTTCGGCAATGCTGCCCTTTGGCATCATTATTCTTATTTCCGCCGCCTGTATCGCCCTTGATGTATTTCTGCGTAAGCTGCTTTACAAAAAAGAAAAGCTGCCCTTGGGCAGAACGGGCGTTACGGCAAAAGATATGAGAAAAAAACGCCTTGTATTAGGCTTTGAAACAATCCGCTGGGTAATTATGATTTTAAGCTTTGCGCTTTTGATTTTCGGCAGCAGACTTACGGGAACTGTGTTCTCAAATATTGAGCTTCCCGTATTTGCATGTCCCTACAACCTCGACCAGATGACAAGCGCGGGCTGCTATTATCTCAGCCACCTCGACGTACTGTTTTCCGAGTCTTGGATTGAAATCCTTTCGTTCTTCGGAACATTTCTTGTTTGCGCCGTCCTGCTCGGACGAGTGCTGTGCGGCTTTGTATGTCCGCTGGGATTCATTCAGGACGTTGCTCACGAAGCGCGTCAGTCGCTCCATATCGAGGGTATTTCCCTCAACGAACGCCTGTATGATGTTCTCAGACTGGTGAAGTGGATAATGCTGATTATTTTTCTCGGCATCGGCTTTGTCGGAGGAAGCTTCTGCGACTTCTGTCCCGCAATGGCAGTCTCTCCTGCGCTCGCGGGCTTCAAGCTCAGCCTTGGCCTCGGCGGTTTTGTTATGATAATAGTACTTGTCAGCGGCTTCTTTAAACGCAGATACTTCTGCAACGTTTGTCCGCTCGGTTTTATCCTCGGACTTACTCACAAAATTTCGCTGTTCAAGCTGAAAAAGGACGCGGTTGCCTGCACCGAATGCGGCGCATGCTATGAAGCCTGTCCAATGGGAATCAAATCAATATTTACTGTTCGCGAGGGCAAAAAGGGTGAGCTCAGAGCAATTGACGTAACCACCCCGGATTGCATTATGTGCGGCGAATGTGTTCGCCGCTGCCCCGAAAACAACGCTCTTGCACTTACATTTTGCGGCAAAAAGGTTTACAACGCAAACCGCATGAAGTTTATGAAGCAATACGCGCCAAAGGATAAATACGCGCCGTTTAGCGGAAAGGAGAAGCCATGAGTGAATATAAAAGACAGGGAACTCCCGAAGAACGCAGAAGAACGCGTTTTTTGAATAAATCCTCGGCGACCGCAGTAAAATACCTCAGAAAAATCGATGAGCTGCCTCACAAGCCGCAGACGCTTGATCCGTTTTTAGATGTGCTCAGGCATATTTTTGTCGATATGAATGACGCGGTTAAGCCCGAAAACACACCAACAGTCGGCACATACTGCGTGATGGTGCCTCCTGAGCTGATTTACGCGGCTGGCGCAATGCCCGTAAAGCTCTGCGGCGGCAGTTATACCGCCTTTAATGTTGGCGATGACATCGCTCCGCGCGACGTATGTCCGCTTGTTAAGGCAATTATGGGCTTTGAAAGCATCGGCGCAATGCCCGTTTATCAAAAATGTTCGCTAATGGCAGTTCCGATTACCTGCGACTGTAAAAAGAAGCTCGCGGGATATCTGGGGGAACGCCGCCCGACTGTTACTCTCCACGTTCCTACCGGGCGCGACCGCGACGAGGATATGGAACACTATGTCAGAGAGCTGTATCAATTCAGCGATGAGCTGACTAAAGTCACAGGCAATCAGCTGAGCTACGAGCGGCTTTCATGGGCTTGCGGACTGACAGCGGCTGCACAGTATGAATTATCACGTTTCATAAAGCTTCGCCGAAAAGCTCCGCTTGTAATAAAGGGCACGCATTATCTCGCGGCGCTGAACGCACTGAGCTACACCCATATTTCAATTTGGACGCAGTATATGCACGCTCTCTGCAATGAGCTTGAATCAAAGATACGCCGCGGCGAAATGGCTTCCAAAGAAAACCGTCCGCGTATTTTAATTACGGGTTCGCCGCTTGTGTTCCCAAACTTCAAGCTTCCGCTGCTTATTGAGGAAATGGGCGGCGCGCTGGTTGCAGATGAAACCTGTATGGGTGAACGCGGCGCATACGATCCCCCCGCTATTGTTGACCAAAGCACGGACGGAATTATGCGCGCGCTCGCAAACAAAAGCACACGCCCCTGCACCTGTCCCACCTTTACGGACAACAAGCGCAGGATATACAGAATCATGCAAATGCTCGAAGATTACAAGGTGCAGGGTGTTATTTATCACGTTCTGCGCGGATGCCTTGTTTATGATTACGAGTATCAGGTTATGGAAGAAGAAATGGGCAAGCTCGGTATTCCCATTATCCGCGTGGAAAGCGACTACAACGAAGAAGATGTTGAACAGCTCAGAATTCGCGTGGAAGCATTCATTGAGCTGATTAAATACGGAAAGAGGTAACGCAATGAAAGTATATGCAGGCTTAGACGGCGGCTCCACATATCTTAAAGCCGCGCTTATAGACGAACACAAAAGGGTACTGCGCACAGGCGTCACCTCAACAGGCATCGACAATAATTCCGCCGCAAAACGGCTGCTTGCAAAGCTGCTCGGTGAAGTAGGCGTGAACCATGTGAACTATACCATGGCGACGGGCTACAGCCGCAAAATATTGGAAGTAGCGGACGACGACGTCAGCGAGATCACCGCTCATGCTTACGGCGTGCGTGTTACGGCTCCGCGCGAGTACCGCCCGGGAATGATTGTAGATATCGGCGGTCAGGACAGCAAAATCATCTACCTTGACGCAAATTATTCCGTAAAAAATTTCAGCATGAACGATAAGTGCGCGGCGGGCACAGGCAAGTTTATGGAGGTTATCGCGCAGATTCTTGAAACGACTATCGATCAGGTGGGGCCGTTATCTCTTGAAAGCAACGCTCCCTGCGATATCAACAGCACATGCGTTGTGTTTGCGCAGTCGGAGGTCATCTCGCTTATTGCGCGTAAATTTGACCGCCGCGATATTCTTTCGGGCATGCATCTTTCAATGGCAAAACGTATTATTAAAATGATGAAAAAGAGCGAAAAAAACGGCGACGTTCTAATGACAGGCGGAGGCGCGTTGAATATCGGACTGAGAAAAGCCTTTGAGGACGAGCTTATGCGCGATGTGTTTGTGGCAAATCATCCTCAGTTCAACGGCGCAATCGGCGCGGCTTTGCTCGCAAGCGAAAGGGGTTGATCGTATGTTGGCTGAAGCTCTCGCGGCTTCCGTATCGGTAGGACTGGGCTGCGGCACCTGCTGCGGCTCAACGGCTTCCTCATTTTTGGCGGTCTATATTCTGACCGAGGGCGGCGGCTTCAAATCATCCATGAAACATGTCGGCGGATACTTTCTCGGAAAAATCCTCGCGGTCTGCTCAATTACGGCAATCACAGCCGCAATAGGCAGCGTGTTCATAGATGGAAACGGCTATATCGGCGGCTTTAATCTGCACCACGCAGTTTCTTGGGTGATGCTTGTCTCCGCGCTGATTCTTATTTGGCGGTGGTACCAAAGCCGTAAAAAGACCTGCGCCTCATGCGGCGGAAAATGTCACTCGGATAACAAAACACGGCTGATCCCTTCCTTTACCGTCGGACTCGCCTACGGCGCTTATCCGTGCGCGCCTCTTTTGATGGTGGCAGGGTACGCGATTACGCTTTCTATTCCCTCGGCACTGCTGCTCGGCGCTGTATTCGCGCTGGCAAGCTCACTGTCTCCTATGCTGGTAATATTCGGACTTTCGGGTATACTCAGCGGCAAAATCCGCGCGCAGCTCGGTAAGGCTATGCCGTGGATCCAATTGGGAGTATATATTTTGTTTTTGCTTATTGCAGTTGTTTCACTGTTCTGGTATACTTAATTTGAAATAAAATTGGTGGTGATTCGTATGCGTTTACTTTTTGCCGAAGATGACCGCGATATCGCAAAGGCGGTACAGACGCTTCTGCAGCGTTCAGGTTATTCGGTAGACACGGTTTTCAACGGGCAGGACGCGGTTGAATATATCGAAGCAGGAGAATACGACGGAGTTATCCTTGATTGGATGATGCCTAAGCTCAGCGGCATTGAGGTGCTTGCGCATATGCGTTCAAGGGGCTATTCAACGCCTGTTTTGATGCTGACGGCACGCGACGCGGTGGATGACAGAGTTGAGGGACTTGATACAGGCGCCGACGACTATCTGTCAAAGCCGTTTGCAACGTCTGAGCTGCTTGCCCGAATCCGCGCCATGCTGCGCCGCAAGGAGGATTATAAGCATGACGTGATCCGCTTTTCCGATATTGAGCTTGACAAATCCGCAATGTCTATCAAATGCGGCGGACAAAGTGTAAGACTGAACAACAAGGCGTTTCAATTGATGGAAATGCTCGTTGAGCACCCCGGCGCGGTACTGAGTATCAATCAGATCATGGAGCGTATCTGGGGCTGGGACAGCGACAGCGAAATCAATGTAGTATGGGTCAACATCTCATTTTTACGCAAAAAACTCAGCGAACTCGGCGCACACGCAAAAATCAAAGCGGTTCGCGGCGTAGGATATTCATTGGAGAAAACGTGATGAAACAAATCAGACGACGCTTTATTAAAATTGCCTTGCTTGCGCTTACGCTTGCTATGCTGCTTGTTGCGGGCGTAATTAACACGGTTCATATTATCGGCACTTATAACGAGCTTAATGAAACTCTGGACTATATAGTTAAAAATGATAATAATAAAAGTGAGCAGAAAATGCAGCAAAAAGCAAATTTTCAAAACCGCGGTAATTCTCCGTCGGACGATGAAACCATGCAGAAATGGCATAATCACCACATGAACACAAGGCTTGAAGAATCAAGATACTTCATTGCGATTCAATCTGCCGACGGCGAGCTGTTTCTCGGCGCAGGTTCAAAGGAAACCGAATGCTCAAAGGATGACCTGCTTTCAGTTGCCGAGGGTGTTTTATCATCGGACAAAACTTCAGGATACAACGATAAATATTTGTATAGGGTGATTAATAATACCGACGGCTCTAAAAAAGCGGTTTTCCTGAACTATGAAACAAAAAAATCCGAAATTTTATCGCTTGCGCTTATTTCACTCGGAGCCTGCGTTGTCGGTGTTCTACTGTCACTGCTGCTTGTTGCGCTTCTCAGCAAAAAAGCTATCAAACCCATGATGGAGAATATCGAACAGCAAAAGCGGTTTATTACCGACGCAGGTCATGAGCTGAAAACGCCTTTGACGGTAATCTCTGCAAATATGGATGTACTGAATATGGATCTGGGAGAAAACGAGTGGGTTCACGGTACTCAAAAACAGGTTGCAAATATGCGCAAGCTGGTAAACGAGCTCGTTTACCTGTCGCGGATGGATGAAGCGGATTCTCACCTTGAAAAGAGCGTTGTTAATATTTCAAATATTGTGAGAGATATTTCCGAGCCGTTTGAGGGTATGGCGGAATTCAACGGCAAAAACCTGATTGTAAATACAGAGGACGATTTAAAGCTGAACGGGGACGAAGCGGCATTAAGAAGACTTATCAGTACTTTGCGCGAAAACGCAGTCAAGCATGCGCCCGAGGACAGCGATATTCAAATTACCCTCAAACGTTTGGGAAAGAATATCGTATTTGAAACAGAAAATGAAATGAAAGAACCGCTTAGCGAAGAAGCGCTTTCACATCTTTTTGACCGTTTCTACCGCGGCGACGAGTCCCGCTCCAAGGAAGAAAACAGCGGTTTTGGAATCGGGCTTTCAATAGCAAGAGCTATCACCGAAAAGCACAACGGTACAATTAAAGCCGGTATAAATGAAAAAGGCAGTCTGCAGATTATATGCATTTTGCCGAAACATTCGTAAGATTTAAGTGAATTAATAAGGGGCACGCAATTTTTTTATTGCATGCCCCAAACTATTGAAGTTTACATAATAATTTCTCGTTTATCTCATTATTATCGTCTTAATAATATTTACATTTTTTGTAACTATTCAGAACGATAAAAATTTGTATACCTGCACAAAAGAAATTTTGAAGTATCGAATAGCGGGCTTACGAATGAAAAAAGTATAAATTT
>OMXW01000045.1 GCA_900315085.1 uncultured Eubacteriales bacterium | reverse complement strand
GCCGTGTAGCGCTGAATTTCGGTCGCGTCGTTTATGTTTACCTTTCCGTCGCCGTTTACGTCGCCGAGGATGTAATCGTCGGTCAGGCTGCCTGTAAGTACATTTTTAAAAACGTTGAGAGAGGGGAGGACTTTTCCGTCCGCGCCAAAGAACGCCTGATTGTCAACCGCCGAGCCGCCGTAATATTTTCCCGCGTCATCGGGGTCATACTCGCCCGAAAAGCTCGAAGCCCAGCCGCAGCCGTATTTTTCCCACAGCGCCTTGTTTTTGTTGTACTGCGCTGTGTACGCGCTGCCGCTCTTGCCGCTTATGTCGCCGACGGTGATCCATGCGCCTTCCCAGTAGAAAACGCCAAGTCCTTTTCCGCCCGTTACATCATTGACCGCAGCCATAACGTCGTGAACCTCGTCAGCCTGTCCCTGAACCGAGAACTCCCATTTAAGGTCGCTGCCCGTGTTGTTGTTCCATTCGCTGACTGTGTTTCCGTGTCCGTCGGTATCCGCCAGCGTGTTGGCGTAGGAGGTCTCGGCAACCATGACGTATTTGCCGTAGGTGTTGGAAACATAGCTCAATACGCTCGTAAGATTTTCAAGGCTTCCGTGCCAGTAGGGATAATACGAGGTCGCGTAAACATCGTAGTCAACCTTGTATTTATTCAGGAAGTCCGCGAGGTATTTTACCATGCCCGACTTTTCGGGATTAGTGAAATGCAGTGCTACAAGCGCGTTTTTATCAAACTCACGAACAGCTTTAGAGCCTGCCGAGAATAATTTTGCCATGTTATTCTGCTCAAACTCGCCCGCGATTCCGTTGTTCGTTTCGTTGCCTATTTGAACCATGCCGATATCCGCGCCCTTTGATTTCAGGTAGTTCAGCGAGTCAAGCGTATAATCGTACAGCTTAACTTCTTTTTCGCTTAACGAAAGCTCACTCCATTCCTTTGGAGCCTTCTGCTTTGAGGGGTCAGCCCAAAAGTCGGAGTAGTGAAAGTCAACAAGCAGCTTCATGCCGTTTTCAGCCGCGCGTCTGCCGATCTCCGCCGCCGCTTCAAGGTCATTGTTGCCGCCGCCGTAGCCTTTTCCGTTTCCGTCATACGGATCGTTCCAAACGCGGACGCGTATGTAGTTTACTCCGCCGTCACTTAGCAGCTTGAAAATATCCTCCGTTTCGCCGTCGGCGTTCTTGAAGTGTACGCCTGCCTTTTCAAGTGATATCACCGACGAAACGTCCATGCCCCTGATGAAATCGGGATTTTTAAATTCTATTTTTTCCACCTTAATATTATCCTTAACGGGAACCTCGCCGCTTGCGTTAGCAGCCGACGTGCAAAACATTAGCGAAGCCGCCAAAGCAAAGGCGGTTATTTTTTTGAAAAGCTTCATATTTTCCACCTCTGATTTTACTATACAATGTTGCAAAGCCAAAGTCAATATTTTTTCCGGTAATTAATTATGCAGTTTTTTAAACCGAAAACAAGGGCAAGGTTTGGCATGAACAAAAAGTCCTTCCCTTGATGAGGGAAGGTGGGCAATCCGCTTGCGGATTGGTCGGAAGGGTGACCTTTACGAAACATTTCCTATCTTGTTATTTTTCTGTATTATAACTTCGCTTATGTCACCCCTCAGTCTTGCGTATACGCAAGACAGCTCCCCTCAATGGGAGCACATTTAATCGTTATCTCAACATTTGACAATCATTGAAACAGAAAACACAGTTTTTCGACAAGCTGAGGGCGGCTCATCTGAGCCGCCCTTGCTTTTGGGGATATTAGTATCTATATTAAAACTTATCTCATACGATTGTTCTGCTGGAAGCCGTCCTGACCTCCCATGCCGCCTCTCATGCCGCCGCCCATCATCTGGTTCTGGATGGTGTCTGTTTCTGTGCCGTTAACAATGATCGTACCGCCGTTCTTTTCGGCTGTGCCGTCGTAGTCAAACGGTGACTGTGCGTTTACCGTGATTGTACCGCCGTTGATGTAGAGGTTGCCGTTTGAGTCAACGCCGTCGGTGTCGCCCTGTCCCATGTTGATGGTGGTGCTGCCGCCGTTGAATTCTACGGTCGGAGTTGTGTACGCGCTCGACTTCTTGGCAGCGTTGATTCCGTCGTCGCTTGCGGTGATGTCGATCGTGCCGCCGTTGATTTTGATGTAGGTTGCCTCAATGCCCTCGGCTGAGCTTGCGGTGATCTTGCCGTCGTCAATTGTAGCCGTTGTGGTGGCGTGGATTCCGTCGTCGCCTGCCGTGATGTTCAGTGTTCCGCCGTTCATGTAGAACCAGCCGGTGGTGTCGTCGTCGCTGTCCTCAACGTGAACTCCGTCCTTGTCGGTCTTGATTGTGATCGTGCCGCCGCCTATCGCTACCGAGTCGTTGGCTTCAAGTCCGTCTGACTTGCAGGTGATGTTGATCGTTCCGCCTGTAACCTTTAGGTCGTCCTTGCCGGTTACGCCGTTATCGCTTGAATTGATGTTGAGAGTGCCCTCGCCGTTTAGAACTATGTCGTCCTTTGAGAAGATGACCGCATCGGTGTTAGTCTCGCCGTCAGGTGTGAAGCTGCCGGATACCGTGAGGTTGTTTGTCGTGCCCTTTGTTGTGGTGACAAATACCTTGTCGGTGTTCTTGACGTAAATGCAGGGGGAGCTTTCGTTTGTTATTTCCGCGCCGTCAAGAACTATCTGAACCTTTGCGTCGTCTGCCGCTTCAACGGTGATCGTAACGTTCTTTGCGCTGCCCTTGATAACGTATACGCCCTCTGATGTGATGCTGATGTTCTGATTGTCGCTGAGCGTGTAGGTCTTGGCGTCGGTCAAGTCAGCTGTCTGAGTCAGGTCGCGCTTGGTGAATATTTCATCTGTGCTTTCGGATTTATCTGAATCTGTGCTGTCAGAGCTTTGTCCGCTGCTGACGTTGGTGTCTGTGTTCTTGTCCTTGACATCCTCGTTAGATTTGCTTAAATCCGAAGAGGATGATTTTGCTTCGGTCTGAGTTGCCGCTGCCGTTGTGCCCGACTGTGAACTGTTGCCCGAGCATGCTGTGAATGATGCCGCCATAATGAGTGCCATAAATAATACCATAACTTTCTTTTTCATAATCTTATCCTCCGTTCGAATTTAAATTTTAGTAAGCTGTGTTTTTCTTACTGTGACTGTATTGTAGATTGTTAAACTTAAAACAACCTTAAATTTTGAAATTTTTATAAAAATTTTTTCTAATTTATGTTTTTAATAAAAAGTAGTCAACATCATTGACATAATTTAATAATTATGCTAATATTAAATTGATATCATATTTTGATATAGGATAAAATATTTGAAGGAGGAACGAACATGGGCAAATTTGTTGTAAAAGAAACCGCAAACGGCGGCTATAAGTTTGATTTAAAGGCGGGTAACGGCGAGATTATCGCGTCGTCGCAGATTTATAAATCGGAAAAAGCTTGTCTTGCGGGAATTGACAGCGTAAAGGCAAACTGCGCTGCCGAGGTTGAGGATCAGACCGCTGAGAACTTTGAGGTCAAGAAGCACCCGAAGTATGAGATGTACACCGACAAAGCGGGCGAAATCCGCTTCCGCTTAAAGGCGAAGAACGGTGAAATTATTGCCACCTCCGAGGGCTATAAGGCAAAGGCGGGCGCGCTGAACGGAATTGCCAGCATAGGCAAAAACGCTCCCGACGCCGAGGTAGTAAAGATTTAGTTGAAAGTGAATAGTTAAAGGGCGTGCCTGACGGCGCGCCCTTAGTTTGTTGAAAAATTGAGATGAAGGTAAGCAAGGCTCCTTTTTTAAAGGAGGCTCTTCAACTCATAGTCAAATCATGTTCTTATAAATTTATTAATAATGCAAAAAGCGGCTGTCGCACTAAGCCAAAAATTACCATGTCATTCCGAGCGTAGTCGAGGAATCCCCCTAATAGGAAGCAAATTGTTCTTGCATTAGGGGATTTCTCCACGCGCTTCGCTTGGTCGAAATGACATTTTCAGGTAATAATCGCTTAATGCGACAGTCTCTTTTATCAAAATCTTAATCTGCCTGGATCTTAACAAACTGATCCTGCATGTACGCGTAAACGTCGTCGTCAACGTCCGAGAAAACGTAGCACTTGTCAAGATACTTGTCGCTCGGGAAGCTCAGCTCGCTGTTTTTGATGTCGTCGGGGAGAAGCTTTACTGCCTCGTCGTTGGGACATCCGTAGCGCAGATACTTGCAGTTCTCCGCAGCGATTTCGGGCTTGTGCATGAAGTTGATGAACGCCTCGGCGTTTTCCTTGTTCTTGCTGCAGGTGGGAATACAGAAACCGTCGTAGAACAGGTTTGAACCGTCGCTCGGCAGCGCGTAGTCGAGGTTGGAGTTTTCCTCCATCATCATTGCGATATCGCCCGCGTAGTAGGGAGCGATTGCAGCCTGACCGCCCTCCATGTCGTTGAATACCTGATCCATTACATACTTCTTGAGAAGCGGCTTCTGCTCCTTGAGCTTCTTGCTTGCCTTGTCGATGTCAGCCTTGGTGCACTTTGACGGGTCGATTCCCAGAGTTTGCATAGCGATCGCCATAGCGTCGCGGCTGTTGTTGATCATGAGAATATCGCCCTTGAGGTTCTTGTCCCAAAGCGCATCCCATGATGTGGGTTTTGTTTTTACCTTTGTCTTGTCGTATACCATAGCGGTAACGCCCCAGTTGTAGCAAACGGTGTATTTGCCGTCGGGATCACACGAAAGGTTCTTGAAGCGCTTGTTGATGTATTTGTAGTTCGGAATGTTGTCAAAGTTGAGCTCGAGCAGCATTTTTTCGCGGATGAGCTTGCTTATCATATAGTCCGACGGAACAACTACGTCGTAGCTGTCGTTGCTGTTTTTGAGCTTGTTGTAAAGCTCCTCGTTTGTGGAGTAGGTTGTGTAGTTGACCTTGATTCCTGTTTCTTCCTCAAACTCCTCAATAACGTTTTTGAGGTCGTTTTCACCGTCCGAGATGTACTCGTCCCAGTTGTAAACGTTGACCTCGCCCTTGTTCTCGGTTTTGCTGCCGCTGTCTGAGCCGCAGCCCGCAAAGCATGCCGCGCATGACGCGCAGAGCACCGAGCTGAGAATTAAGCTTAAAATCTTTTTCATAATTGACCCCCAAAAATATATTTTATCTTCCGCTGTTCCGTTTTTCCTCGCGCCTGTCACGGACGTTGATAATAATCATAATGATGATGATCGTGACAAACAGCAGGGTGGACAGCGCGTTGATCGTAGGCGGAATTTTGCGTCTGAGCATAGCGTAGATCTCGGTGCTCAGGTTCTGGAACTTAGCGCCCTGAGTAAAGTGCGTGATGATGAAGTCGTCAAGCGAATAGGTGAAGCTCATCAGAAAGCCCGAGATTATTCCCGGCATAAGCTCGTGAATAACCACCTTGAAGAACGCCTGGAACTGGTTGCAGCCCAAATCGAGAGCCGCGTCGTAAATGCTCTGATCCATCCGCCTGAGCCTCGGGATAACGTTGAGCACCACAAACGGCACGCAGAAGCAGATGTGTGAAATAAGCACGGTAACGTAGCCCATTTCAAAATTGAAGATGTTGCCCAAAAACGCGAACAGAAGCATGAGCGAAACGCCCATTACGATGTCGGGGCTGATAATCGGGATGTTTGACACATTCTGTATCACCGCGCGTTTTTTGCCCCTGAAATTATTTATTCCGATCGCCGCCATCGTTCCCAAAATCGTAGCGAAGAACGACGCGAGCAGCGCAATCGTCAGCGTGTTGACAAGCGCTCCCAAAATAGCCTTGTCCTTGAAAAGCTCGCCGTACCATTTCAGCGAGAAGCCCTTCCATACAACCGTCTTGCCCTTGTTGAAGGATGTAATTATCATGACGGCGATGGGGGAGTAGAGAAAAATCAAAATCAGGGCGATGTAGAATTTTGTAAATACGCCGCCTTTTTTCTTCGTCATGCAATCGCCTCCTCGTCGCCAAACAGATTCATAATAACGAGGAATATGAAGATGAATACCATCATCACCAGCGAAATCGCCGAGCCTGTGTTCTGGTCTGTCCAGAATATCTTGTCGATGACGTCGCCTATCATAATATCGTCGGTGCCTCCGAGGTACTGCGAAACAAGGAAGGTGCTCGCGCTCGGTACGAATACCATAGTAATGCCCGAAATTATTCCCGGTATACTAAGCGGAAAAACTACCTTGCCGAATACCGCGGCATTGTTTGAGCCCAAATCCTGAGCGGCTTCAATAAGTCCGTTGTCAATTTTGCTCATAACCGTGTAAATCGGCAGAACCATGAACGGCAGGTACTCGTAAACCATTCCCGCGATAACCGCCGCGGTGTTTCCGATATACGTTCCGTGGATCCCGAGCATTGAAAGCGCGGAATCGATGGGGCCGTTCTTCTGGAGCAGTATCACCCACGCGTAAATCCTGAGCAGGAAGTTCATCCACATCGGAATCATAATCAGCATGATGACCGTGTTCTGTGTGGATTTTTTCATCCGCGTCATCATATACGCCAGCGGATACGCAACTACAAGACAAATCGCGGTTGAAATCAGCGCGATTAATAATGATTTTGTGAACACGCCCGAATAGTGGAACGCGCTCTGAAAGTTAGCAAGCGAGAAGTTGCCGCTTTTGTCGGTGAAGGCGGTAATTCCAATCATTACAATAGGAATCATCGTGAACACCAGCATCCATATAATATAAGGTATAGTCAGCTTTCGGGTTTTCATGCTCAGCCCTCCTTTTCTTCGGCTGAGTCAAGAATCTCGAAGCTTGCCTTTGAGAAGTCAAAATACAGTGGAACGTAGGTTGCCACCTGTTCGTCGGTGTCGCTGAGCATAAGCCACTTGCGGCTGTCGGATTCAAGAATGATCTCGTTGTGCTCGCCCTTGTATACCACCGACTCGATATATACGTCTTTGAGGTCGCCGTCGCCCGCGCCCGTGATTGAAAGCGCGTCAAAGGGGAGATATACGCGCACGCGCTTTCCCTTTGGAATATACTTGTCCTTTACGGTGATCGTTTCGCCCTCAAGCTCAAACTCAAAGTACTGAGCGGATTCGTCGGCGTAGGTCACGGTTGTTTCAATGGTGTTGCTCTGAATTGGCAGCAGCTTGTTCATGATCTGAATGTTGAACGGAATGACCCTCATTCCCACAGTGCTGCCGATTTCCGCGCTCTTTGTGGACTGCACGATTATTTCGCACTTGCCGCACATAACGCTCATTTCGTAGTGTACGCCCTTGAAAATGGAGCTTTGAACCACGCCTGTGAGCTGTCCGTCCTCGGGAGAGGTGATTTGGATATCCTCGGGACGGATCACAACGTCAACCGGAGTGTTTGTTCCGAAGCCCTTGTCAACGCACTCAAGCTCTTTTCCGAGTATACGCACGCGGCAGTCGTCAATCATAATGCCGTTGAGGATGTTAGCCTCGCCGATAAAGTCGGCTACAAAGGCGTTTACCGGCTCGTTATAGATGTCCTCGGGCGTGCCTATCTGCTCAATACTGCCGTTGTTCATAACCACGACCCTGTCGCTCATCGTAAGAGCCTCCTCCTGGTCGTGGGTCACATATATAAAGGTTTTTTCGGTCTGGCGCTGGATTTCCTTTAATTCAAGCTGCATGCTCTTTCTGAGCTTTAAGTCCAGCGCGCCGAGCGGCTCGTCAAGCAAAATCACCTCCGGGTCGCAAACAAGCGCCCTTGCAATAGCAACTCGCTGCTGCTGACCGCCCGAAAGCTTCTGAACCGAGCGCTTTTCGTAGCCCTTTAAGTCAACGGTAGCCAGCATTTTGGTGACCTTTTTCTTTATTTCATCCTTCGGCACCTTTTTAAGCTTTAAGCCGAAGGCAACATTGTCAAATACATTTAGATGCGGAAACAGCGAATATTTTTGAAAAACAGTGTTAACGCTGCGCTTGTTGGGCGGCAAATCGTTTATTTTTTCGCCGTCAAAAATCACATCGCCGCTATCGGGAGAAACGAAGCCGCCGATAATTCTAAGGGTAGTGGTCTTGCCGCAGCCGCTCGGTCCCAGAATAGTGACAAATTCCTTTTCGCGGATGTCGAGGTTAATATGATTAAGAATGACCTCGCCGTCAAATCGGACAAAAATATCCCTCAGTGAAATCACTGTCTTTTTTGCTGTCTTTTCCATTTATGCACCCCTGTTCTAAAAAGATTTTAGCGATTTAAACGCCAAAAGACCACTATAGATTATATGATAAAGCACAGCAAAAGTCAAATGCTATTTTTCTTCCCGAATCAAATAAAAAACGGCGGGGATAAAATCATTACAAGATTGTAGGAAAGTGTCGTGAAAAATGCCCAATAATTAATAGTAATTTTAGACATAAAATTTAATAAGGGTGATAATGCACAAAAAAATTGTAAATGTTTTGTAACAAAAAACGTATACTTTTAAAATCTGTTTTGTTATAATAATAATGAAGTAATATAGAAAGGAATGATTCCCAATGAAAATGTTGAGAAAGTTGGTAAGCATTGTATCAGCTGCAACATTGCTCACATCGTCCCTGGCTATGACGTTACCTGCGAGCGCGGCAACCGTTGAGGAAACCGCTAAGGTTTCAAGCGAACCGAACATCCAGAGTAATGTTCAGGACGGCGTAATTTTGCACGCTTTTAACTGGTCTTACAACTCAATCAAAAACAACCTTCCCGCAATTGCGGCGGCAGGTTATTCCACTGTTCAGACCTCTCCTGTACAGCAGCCAAAGGACTACGGTACCTCGACTGACGTTGCAGGACAGTGGTGGAAGCCCTACCAGCCCGTAAGCCTTTCGTTCGCCAAATCTTCATGGTTCGGCACAAAGGCTGACCTCACCGCTCTCTGCACAGAGGCGGACAAGTACGGTATCAAAATCATCTGTGATATCGTTTCCAACCACCTGGCTAATAACCTTGAGAGCGACCCCTACTCAGTCAGCGATCAGGTTAAAACCTACGAACCTTCAATTTATGTTGCAAAAGCAACCTCAGGCAGCGCTTATTGGCACAGCCTCCAGCAGGGTGCTTCCGACGGCAACCAGCAGTCTGTTGTTCAGGGACACATCGGCATGCCCGACCTTAACACAGGCAACTCAACCGTACAGAATCTTGTAAAGAACCTGCTTAACGACTGTATCCAGTGCGGCGTTGACGGCTTCCGTTTTGACGCGGCTAAGCACATCGAGACTCCCAGCGACGGCAGCTATGCTTCCAACTACTGGTCAAACGTTCTCGGCTACGCAAGACAGCAGTACAAGAGCAAAACCGGCGGAGACCTGTATGTATACGGCGAGATTCTGAACACTCCCGGCTCAGGCAGAAACTGGTCTTACTACACAAACAACCTGATGAACATCACCGACAATGCTACAGGTAACAGCGTTCTCGGTGCTATCAAGGGCGGAAACGCAAGCACCGCTGCTTCTTCATCATACAAAACCGGACAGGCTGCAAACAAGGTAGTTCTCTGGGCAGAGTCCCACGACACCTACATGAACCCCAAGGATTCCAACTATTCAGCTAACGTTGCAAACGACAAGATCGTTAAGGCGTGGGCTATGGTTGCTTCCAGAAAGGACGCTACAGCACTGTTCTTCGCACGTCCCGGCTCAGCTAAGATGGGCGAAGCTTCAACCGACCTCACCTATAAGAGCGTTGTTGTTTCGGAAATCAACAAGTTCCACAACGCGTTTGTAGGCAAGAATGAAAAGCTCGGCAGCAGCGGTTCATACGCATACGTTGCAAGAGGCAACGCAGGTATCGTAATCGTTAACGCAAGCGGCACAAGCGGCAGCGTAAACCTCAGCGGTACAGGCCTCACAGACGGCACATACACCGACACCGTAACAGGCAACGAGTTCAAGGTATCAGGCGGCACAGTTTCAGGTACAATGGGCTCAACAGGCGTAGCAGTTGTTTATAAGGCAAGCGCTACTCCCACAGCTACAAGCTCGGTTGAGAGCGGCAGCTTCTACGGCGAAACAATGACAACAACTCTCAAATTTGAGAACGCTGTTTCGGCTACATACTGCCTCGACGGCTCAAGCCCTGTTTCATATTCAAACGGCACAACGATCCGCATCGGTTCGGATTACAACTACGGCGAGACAATCAACCTCACACTCAAGGCTACAGACAAGAACGGTCAGTCCAAGGAGTATGTTTACAAGTATAAGAAAGAGCAGAGCCAGTCATCAGGCGTTTATGTATTCTTTGACCTTGCTAATTCAAAACAGACTTCATGGAAAGAACCCTTCCACGCTTATATCTTTGACGAGGTAACAAAGAGCAAGAACCCGACATACACAGCAGGCGGATGGCCCGGACTTGAAATGCAGTACGACTCAACTCTGGGTATGTACTATGTAGAGGTTCCAAAGACCTGCTATGCTACCGATTCCTCCGGCAATTCAACCGCTTCAGACTTTAACCTTGCCAAATCCTCCAACACCTGCGTAATCATCAACGGCGAGCTTAAAGCGGGCGGCACAAGCCTCGGTCAGTATCCGGGTCCCAACTCAACATCAACTATCAAGCTCAACGGCAAGAGCCACATCTACGGTGCTTCCGGACGTACTTCCTGGACAGAAACCAACCTTACTCCCACAAAGACTGACGTTCAGGCTACAAACGTAACAAAGGGCACTGTTGCTGCCACAACAAAGGCTCCCACAACAGCAGCTCCCACAACTGCGGCTCCTACAACTCAGGCTCCCACATACGGAAAGAACTTCAAGGTAACCGCAGATTCAAATATGTTCGGTAAGAACGTAACAACTTACGATTCTTCAACAAAGAAGCTCACCGTTACTTACTTCATGAACTGTAGCTACGGTCTGCTCAACTGCCAGTGGGCACTCAGATACGACAACAGCGTACTGAAGTTCAACGAGTCGGATAACTCATATGTTAACGATGACGATGAGATCATCAGCACCGTAATGCCCAAGGCTTCATCAGCAGTTATCAACACAAGTCCTACCGATATCGAGTCGGGCATCAGAGGTAACTGCACCAACATCAAGCTCTACAAGCTCTCAACAAAGAGCGGCGGTCAGGTTGGCTTTGTATCCGTAACCTTCGAGGTACTCAAGCCGGTTGACACAAACGTTAATCTTGAAATTGAGGAAATGGCTATTTCCACAATCAAACCCGGCGCGACTCAGAGTGATCCCGAGGATGACCAGCAGCTCGTATCTGATTCAAAAGTAAACGACGTATCAGTCGGCTATACACTCGTAACCTCCAACTATGAGGGCGGCTACAACGAGTCATATGTAAACGCAAGCGATCCCAAGATCGTTTACACTCCCAAGGGACAGGAACCCACAACAACTGCCACACAGCCCACAACACCCGAACCCGTAATTCTCGGATACTACGGCGACGTTGACGGCGACGAGGACGTTTCAACCGACGACGTTACAATGATTCAGCTCTACCTCAACCGTCAGAGAGTTAAGTTCAACGACCTGCAGATGATCCTCGCAGACGTTGACGGCGACGACGATGTAACGATCGACGACGTATCTGCGATCCAGCGTTATCTTTCTAACATCAGAAGAAAGCGCGCAACAGAAAGAACGGGCGATCCCTACTACGGAAACGCTCCGCAGCCCACAACTCCCGTTCAGCCTACATCACCCACACAGGCAACACAGCCCACTCAGGCAACTCAGGCAACTCAGGCAACAAAGCCCACAGCTTCAGGCAATGAGTTCACTGTAAAGGCAACTTCAAACCTGTTCCCCGAGAACCAGGTCAACTTCAGCAAGGATACAAAGAAGGTAACAGTTTCATTCTATGTAAACTGCGAAAAGGATCTTCTCGACTGCCAGTGGACACTCAAATACGACGGCTCGGCTCTTAAGTACAACCAGGCTAACAACGTATTCGAGAACGAAGACGGCGACCTCATCCTCAACGTAATGCCCTGCGCAACAGACGCAATCATTAACACAGAGCCTGAGGGACTTACAGACGCAATCTGCGGTAACTTCACAAGCCTCAAGCTTGCTAAGCTCTCTAACAAGACAACAGGCAAGGTTGGCTTTGTAACCGTAACCTTCGACGTATTAAGCGCTGTAAACTCAACAGTAGACCTCCAGGTAGAGGAGATGTCGATCTCCAAGCGTGCTGCAGGCACAGCTGAGTCAGATCCCGCAGAGGAAGATCAGCTCACCTACATGAGCAAGGTTTACGACGTAAGAGTTCCCTACACACTCACAACAGCAATCTACAGCGGCGATTACAGCAAGACACATTCAGACGCTTCCGATGCTGTTTACAACTACACACCTTCACAGAACCCCAGCGTTCCCACATATCCTTCAGGTAATCCCACAGAGCCCACTACAGTTTATGTAGAGCCCACAACAGAGCACCAGGACTTTGACAAGGATACATGTACCGTAACAGTTGACATCCACGCAACAAGCTATGTATGCGTTAAGGATTCCGACATGACATGGTACATGACCGACGGCGGCGTAGGAATCGTAGATTCCGCAACACTGTTCAACACCTCAATCACAGGCGAGAACTCCGACAAGATGGGCGTTCCCGGCGGCAGCCAGGCTAAGTTCACTCTCCAGGAGAACGAGGACGGTTCACTCGACATTTCCTATGAAATCGTAGGTTCAGTTGAGGAATGGTCACTTCCCGATCCCACCGAGCCTTCAAGCGGCGGAAGTGACGGAAGCTTCTACTTCACAGACGCTCTCGGATGGGGCGACATCCACCTCTACGCTTGGGATGCAAGCGGCAACTCACTCACAGGCGAGTGGCCCGGACAGTCAGGCGTTCAGGGTGAAATGAACCCCTATAACCAGATGGTATACACAATCAACGTACCCGCAGGCGCTGCAGGCGTTATCGTTAACGGCGGCGGCAGCCAGACCGCAAACATCACCGACTTCAACCCCGGTGGCGGCGGCTACTACGTTGACGCTTCAAAGACAAGCACAAACGAGTTTGGTGCAACTGTTTATGATCCTATTCCGTGGGATGTTCAAATTGAAAGCCAGCCCGTACCCGGAAACAGAGTAACGCTTAACGCAACAGGCTTTGATAAAGACGGCGCTTACTTCTACGCTTGGACATGGGGCAGCTCAGACGGACACTGGGTTGTTGCGGATGCGGACAGCTCAGACGTTGCTCACATCTACTTCTCAAATCTTGATTCAAAGGTAATCTTTGTAAGAATGGATCCCCAGGCGGGAAGCAACCCGAGCTGGGATTACAAGTGGAACCAGACAGGCGACCTCGATACTCAGCAGGGCGGCACATTCACGCTCACAGGTTGGGGACTTGACGGTCACTGGTAATACA
>OMXW01000101.1 GCA_900315085.1 uncultured Eubacteriales bacterium | reverse complement strand
TTAATGTAAACAGTTTTTTCGTAGCACTCCTTGCCGAATTCCTTCATCAGCCATGTTTTGCCGACCTGACGCGCACCTTCAATAATCATCGGCTTGCGGAAATAGCTTTTCTTCCATTTTTTCAGTTTCTCGATTGCAGAACGGTACATTACATCACACCTTTTTATGATTTTCTATTATTAGTATAACACCGAATTACAAAAAATGCAACGAAAATATGCTATATCAGCACAAAAAATACAACGAATATTCCTTACAATCACAAAAAATACAACGAAAAACAGGCTCGGTACAACAGAAAATGCACCGAACCTGTTTTATACCCTTTGCGGATACTCATTGTTAATTGAAATTTTATCGTCAATATGTACTAACCAAGCCCCTGCCTTTCAACAAACCTGACTATATTTACGCAGAAATTCAGCCACGGTATCAATGTTATCTGTGACGGGTCGCCCTCGCGGATACGCATGGTGCGCCTGATTTCCTTAGGAATTACAACCCTGCCCAAATCGTCGATTCTCCGAACAATACCTGTAGCCTTCATATCCAAATCTCCTTAAAGAATAAATTAGCAAAATCATTGCACGAATATTGTTTGAATTAGAAATATTTTTATGCGCGCAAATCTGCCTTGGAGGAAATTGGAAAGCAATATTGATTTTTCTTGCATTATATCTCGCAAAGTGGTATGATATACTAAATAATATTACAAGAGAAAATTTTATGAAAAGGATAGCCCGAAAGCTAACGGCTCTGCTGTTGTCGGCATTAATGGTTGGTTCTGTAGTGACCGCAGGCACGGCGTCCGCAGGCGCGGCGGCAGTCGCAGGTGAGAAAAGCGTCGGCGCCTCAAGCGGCACAACAGGCGACTGCACATGGACTCTGGACGATAACGGCGTGCTGACAATCAGCGGTGAAGGAGCTATGGGTAATTATTCCGAGAGTGTTGCACCTTGGGGAAAGGGAATAACCTCAGCGGTGATAGAAAACGGCGTAACAGTCATTGGCTCTTATGCGTTTTCCGGCTGCAAAGGCTTAACCGGCGTCACCATCCCCGACAGCGTAACAAGAATTGGTGAAGAAGCGTTTAGAAACTGTACAGGCTTGACCGAAATAGCAATACCCGAGACAGTCGTATTCATTCAGGATAACGCGTTCAGCGGCTGCAATAACGTGACCATATTAGGAAAAACGGTTCCTATGCTCAAACCTACGCGGACGCAAATCAGCTTATTTTCAAAGCGATAGTGCCTGAATTTGCTGTCGGCGATTCTAACGGCGACGGAAAAATCGACATCAAGGACGCTACGACAATACAGAAATGCATTGCAAAAATATCAGCCTTAACTCCCCAACAGCAGAAAGCCGCTGACGCAAACTGCGACGGCAAGGTTGATATCAACGACGCAACGCTCATTCAAAAATACCTCGCAAAGTATATCGACCGCCTGGGATAAGCACAACTTAAAACAAACGCAAAGCCACCGTGATTTTTTGCACGGTGGCTCAGTATTTTTGCAATTTATCTTTAGTTTTTAAAAAATATATCGTAATTGAGATGACAGCTACCGAAATTACAACCGCCGCGCAGATGATAATAACGATCAGGATGTTCGAATAATCTTTAACAGCGCTGTCCGCGGTTCCCGAATCAACTATTGATACGTCGGTATCGTCGTCATTATCGTCATTTACGTTTTCATTAGTGCTTTCCGCCGAATCGTCCTTGACGGATTTTTTGTCTTTTATGGTTTTTGCGGCGGATGATTTTTCAGTTCCTGACTGACCGCCCTGCGACGGGTTTATTTTGACAGTACCCGAGGAGCAGTTTCCGACGTTTATTAACCGCGCGTTATCGTCCGCGCAGTCCCTGACGTTAAAGCTGACCTCGGCGTTCCCGTCGGATAACGGCTTAAATTTCAGCGTGAATAATGCCGCGTTGTCCGATAAATCCGCTCCCTGTTTGCAGAAGAAGGAAACCGTCAGACTTCCGCCTTTGTCACTGTACGACACATTCGCACTGTCGGAGTTTTTGACGTCGGTAAGGTTAAGCCGCGTTTTGTCGTACTTAAAATCGAATACGGCGGCGCAAGGCTTTTTTGAGGACTTCGCGCGCATGGATATTTCCGCGCTGTGATTGATTTTACAGTCAACAGAATCAAGCGAAAAAGAGATCGAATCCTCCGCTCTTGCGGTGCCCGCAAAAAGAAAAAGCAGCGTCAAGGTCAGAGCGAAAACACAGAGTATTTTTAATACCGATTTCACTGACCTCACCGCCTGCTATGGAATACATCCTCATTCTATCATACACATTCCGTAACGTCAATTGTTTGTCCTGATTTGCAATAGTTTTTTCATTGATATTAAGGCGCTTATTTGATATAATTAAGTTACTGAGGACGAGATTTTTTAGGACGGTGATGATATGGAAGATAATAACATTCAGATTTTTGAAGATAAGAAAATCCGCACAGCATGGAATGAATCCGAAGAAGAATGGTATTTTTCTGTTGTAGATGTAGTCGGAGTTTTGACAGACCAGCCCAATCAACGCGGCGCAAGTAACTACTGGGCAAAGCTAAAGCAAAGACTTAGGGATGAAGGAGCAGACCAACTGCTGACAAATTGTCAGCAGTTGAAAATGGTTGCGCAGGACGGGAAGCGGAGGCTGACAGATGTTGCCAATACCGAGCAAATCCTAAGAATAATCCAGTCAATTCCGTCCGCAAAGGCCGAGCCGTTCAAAATGTGGCTGGCGCAGGTCGGCAGAGAAAGAATAGATGAAACGATAGATCCCGAGAGATAATAGAGAAGGATTATTCAGAAAAAGAAGGAAAATAACCGACTTTACAATAACAACCGTCTCCGGTAGTAGATTACGCAAACATTCAGCTGTTTTTAATCAATAATATTTAGCTAAAACCGAGATTTTTTGTTTTTATGTTGCAGGTTTTAGTAATGTGTGCTACAATATAATTTGGTAAAGGACCATTATATGGAAACAGCATATTGCTAAAGGAGAACCATAAATGAAAATACCGTTTTCTCCGCCTGATATAGGCAAGGATGAGATCAAATTAGTAACAGAGGTATTGGAATCCGGCTGGATAACAACAGGCCCCAAGACCAAGCTGTTTGAGAAGAAAATCGGCGAATACTGCCACACAGGCCAGGCTGTATGTCTTTCGTCGCAGACGGCGTGTGCCGAGATGACGCTTCGCATACTCAAGGTAGGCCCCGGGGACGAGGTAATCGTTCCTGCCTACACCTACACCGCAACTGCGTCGATAGTATGCCATGTAGGCGCAAAGCTTGTGATGGTAGACTGCAAGCCGGGCACATACGAGATGGACTACGACAAAATGGAGGCGGCAATAAACGAGCGCACCAAGGTAGTTATCCCGGTAGATATCGCGGGCGTAGTATGCGACTACGACAGAATTTACGAGGCAGTCAGAAGGAAGCGCGATATATTCCGTCCAAACGGAAAGATACAGGAGCTGCTCGGCAGAGTAGTGGTAATGGCTGACGCGGCGCACGCATTCGGCGCGCAGTGGCACGGACAGATGTGCGGCGAGATAGCCGACTTCACCAATTTCAGCTTCCACGCCGTAAAGAATATGACAACCGCCGAGGGCGGCGCATCGGTACACCGTCTGCGCAGCAGAATCGACGAGGAAAAGATGTATAAGCAGTACATGCTGTGGTCGCTCCACGGACAGACCAAGGACGCGTTCGCAAAGAACACGGTAGCCTCATGGGAGTACGACGTAGTTGACACGCAGTACAAATGCAACATGCCCGACGTACTGGCGGCAATCGGACTTGCTCAGCTCGGCCGCTACGATGAAATGCTCAAAAGACGTCACGCGCTGATTGAATACTACAACGACGAGTTCAAGAATCTCGACATTCAGGTTCTCAACCATGCCGACGCCGACCACCGCAGCAGCGGACATCTCTATTTTGTGCGCTTCAACGGCAGGGATTCGGATTTCAGAAACGAGTTCTACAATAAGATGGCGGAAAACGGCGTAATGTGCAACGTTCACTTCAAGCCGCTCCCGATGCTCACAGCCTACAAGAACAAGGGCTTTGACATCGCGGATTACCCCGAGGCTTACAGAAGCGAATTGCTATTGCATTAGGGGATTTCTCCGCGCGCTTCGCTTGGTCGAAATGACATTTTCAGGTAATAATCGCTTAATGCGACAGCTCCTTTTTGTTTGGAACCGAATATGCGCAAAAATTAATCATGTGTATAATAACCAAAAAACAATGTCATTCTTTGTATATCCCGATGTGCTGAAATATGATATAATAAACACATCAAAGCACAGAAAAGGAGAAGCTATGAAAAAACTGTTATCAACAATCACAGCGGCAGTAATCATGCTCACAGCGTTCAGCATTGTGCCCTCTGCGGGCGCGGCATCAACAAACGCGGCTGATTACACCTACACTATCACCCCGATACTCTCACCGTTCAACGAATATTTCTTTGTAAAAACGGACAATCCCGACCCGTTTTCGTTCCGCTTTGCGGACAAGTCCACAATTTATGCGGACAGCGATTACATCGCGATGCCGGGAAGCAGCGGCAGCATAACGCTGTACGCCGACGTAAACTATGAAGATACATCAACAGGCAGAGTAAACGGCGGCTACATTTTCAGAAGCAATTCATACAACACGGACGGCGGCGAAATCGTGCTCCAGACAAAGAGCGGCAGCACATGGACTGACACCTCGGTAAAGTACGATCTTCCGGCGCTCAGGGACAACGTAGACTATCTTATCGATACCTACGCCGTAAAGAGCGAATTTTTTGACAACATGAGCGCGGTACAAAGCGGATTCAGCGATATCTGCCTATACAGCGGCTCAAACATACGCGGTCAGCTGTACAAAAAGTCGGACTACTGGTACGTCCAGAACGCGGGCCACATCGACCAGAGCTACTACATCATCAGCCCCTACGGCAGAAGCGGTTCCGAATCGCTTTTTGCAACGGCAGTCTATCCCTACCGCTACGACTCGCTCGGCTTCCCGTCAATGATGGGACAGGTCGCAAAGCGTCTTGACAGCTCGGCGACGTATGCGTGGAACTCAGGCGCGCACTACCTTGTTGACGTAACATACAACGGCACAACAAAGAGCTACGGCGGACAGGGCAGCCACGAGGGACAGGGAATCTCAAAGGATAAAATCTCGCAGTATTTTTCATTCGGCACAAACGGCACAAACGTAACGCTCAGCGGCACCTATGATTTGCTTGTATCCTACTCAAATATCAAAATGGACGACGACATCCCCCGCGAGGACTCGCTTACCTGGAAAGGGATCTGCGACGCAGTAGGCGAAGGCGCGTGGGCGCGGATGTACGGCACGGATAAATACACATATTTCTTTACAAGAAATAACGGCACAAGCTTCAGCGCGGACGAATGGGGCGTAGGCTACAGCATTTACTGGGGCGGCGACCTCGGCTATCTGCTTGATACATGGGTAGACGGAAGGTACATCGGCAACTGGAGATACTTCGTCAAGGGCGAAACCTTCGCTAACCACTCAACAAGCAAAATCTACCTCAGAAACGTGACGGTTCCGCAAATCAAATACAAAAGAAACTACAAGTACGACCTCGACACCCAGTCCTATACATACAGCTACACCATCGGGGAAATCACAGAGGTTCAAAAGGACGTACTGTACAATTATAACAGCGACGGCGACAAATGGACGGCAAGCTACAACGCGTTTGATTCGGGCTGCGCCGATTATAATGTGATAAAGCAGCTCGTTGAGAACAAACAGCTCGACCAAAAGTATCTCGATATGGTGACGATCACACGCAGTCAGGCTGAGAATATGGATCTCGACAAAAACACAAATACTCTGCCTGCGCAGGGCTTTAGCTTTGACGGCAAGAGCGCTCCGGGCACACCGTTCACAAATTCAACCGCACTGCGCGGCGATATAAACAACGACGGCAAAATCACTATTGACGACGCAACAAAGCTGCAGCGTTACATCGCGCGTATCGACAGCGCCGCAGGCGACGAAACCTTCACGGCACGCGCCGACGTAAACGGCGACGGAAACGTGAATATCGTAGACGTGACCGAGATACAGCGTTATCTTGCAGGCTGCGGCAATCCGCATAAAATAGGGGAAGCGGTATAAAATAGGAGGAATAAATTTGAATTACAAAGTAAGGCGCGCCGCGGAAAAGGATATTCCGAAAATCCTTGAACTGCTCGTACAGGTGGACATGGTTCACCACCTCGGCAGACCTGATATTTTCAACGGCCCCGCCACAAAATACAACGCCGGGGAGCTGAAAGAAATCCTCGCCGATGACTCAACACCCGTATTTGTCTGCGTGGACGAAAACGACGTTCCGCTCGGCCACGCCTTCTGCATACATAAGCAGGTAGTCGGCGACTCTATCCTGACCGATATCAGAACGCTGTACATCGACGATATCTGCGTTGACTCCGCCGCGCGCGGAAAGCACGTCGGCAAAACGCTCTACGACCACGTCATAGCATACGCAAAGGAGCAGAATTTTTATAACGTAACGCTCAACGTCTGGTCGTGCAATACATCCGCGATGAAGTTCTATGAATCAATGGGACTCGTCCCGCAAAAGGTCGGCATGGAAATAGTATTATAACAGAGGACGGTAATGACAAAGGTACTTTTATATAACATCGAAAAAGGCAAGGCGATGAAAATCAAAATGCTCTGCCACAAACTGAACATAGCCTCGCAGACGGTGGAAAAGGATGAATTCGGACTAAAGCTCTCCGCACTGCTCGGAGCCGACGACGATAAAACAGTAAAGCCCGACTCCGATTTCAACGAGGAAATGCTCTATCTGTCGGACTTCTTCGGGCCAATGCTGAGTATCTTTCTAAACCAGCTCAAGCGGCAAAAAACACCCGTCGCGTTAAAGGCGGTGCAGACCGAAACAAATATAAACTACACCTCCTATGAGCTGTACAAGGAAATCTC
>OMXW01000097.1 GCA_900315085.1 uncultured Eubacteriales bacterium | reverse complement strand
ACACATCATAATCGGATTTTTCATCATAGTTTTCTCCCGAACGGGAACCGCCGAGTGCTATCGCCTCTACCTGAGCATATTCGGATAGTTTTTCAAATAATTGATTTATCATTTTTTCATCACCTATCAATTTCGATTTTTCGTAGAAATATCATATCATATTCAAATCAACTTGTCCAATACATTTTGTAAGGACACAACAGGCGGATAGATAGTAAATGACGACATGCTCTGCAAGTGGACGTCGGAATGATGGAGAAACTTTTCGCCTCTGCCGGTGAAGGCTGCGTATGATTTGCTTTGATATGATGATTTCCTTTTTCTCTTTTGATAAGTATTGATAAAGCTTGACAATGCGTGCGGCAAAATATAAGGATTTTTCTAACAAAGGACTGTTATATGCCATAACTACATTTTCTCCTATTTAATGAATAAAGAATAGAGAATAGTGAATAACGAATAATACACCGGAAACGCCTCAAAGGTACATCTGTTATAAACTATTCGTTTTTCTCTATTCTCTATTCGTTGAGCCTCACGTCAGTGAGGCGTTTCTGGTGGAGGTGAGGGGAGTCGAACCCCTGTCCGAAAAATGCTTGCCAAGACTTTCTCCGAGCGCAGTCAGTGTACTGTCATTCCCTTGCCGCAGCGCCCACAGACAGGCTCAGCGGTTTGGTAGCTCCTTATTGATGACGCGGCTCAGAGCGCTTCCGCGTTCACCTTTACCTCTGATCGACGCCCCTTATGCGGCCGAGGTGCTCCGCACAGGAACGAGCTGCCTTAGGCAGCTAATGCAACTGTATTTTTGTCAGTTATTTTTAAGTTGCGGATTTTATGGCGGTTCCGCACCGCCGCTCGCTTATCAAGGTTTACATTCCCCGTCGAAGCCTTTACACCCCCGTGTATCGACGATTAATACGCCGTTTTTAACAGCTTTGTTCATTACTATCGGTAGCCCGCAAGGGGCTACCCTACAATGGTTAACGTTTTTGAACACTTTACTTCAATATTTAATCTACCTTCCCTGTTCCTTCAGGGCGCGTTCGATATCGCGCTTGGCTGTGCGCTTTGCCATATCCTCACGCTTATCGTAAAGCTTTTTACCTCTGCACAATCCGAGCTGGAGCTTAACCTTGCTGTCCTTGAAGTACAGGCTGATAGGGATAAGCGAATAGCCTGTCTGCTTGACCGTGCCGTAGAGGCGGTTGATTTCCTTTTTGTGCATGAGCAGTCTGCGCACGCGCATTGGGTCGCGGTTAAAAATATTACCGTGCTCATAGGGCGAGATGTGCATGCCGTTGACGAAAATTTCGCCCTCGACGATTGAGCACCAACTGTCCTTGAGGTTTACCCTGCCCTGTCTGATTGACTTTACCTCGGTGCCGCAAAGCTCGATTCCGGCTTCAAAGCTTTCCTCGATAAAGTAGTCGTGGTGAGCCTTTTTATTTTGGGCTATTGTTTTGAGTGAAGCCATCAGATTTCATTCCTGCCTTCCAGCGCTCTTGCGAGCGTGTATTCGTCGGCGTATTCAAGGTCGCCGCCAACGGGGATTCCGTAGGCGAGGCGCGTAACCTTTACGCCCATCGGCTTTAACAGCTTTGAAATATACAGCGCGGTCGCGTCGCCCTCGACGGTGGGATTTGTAGCCATGATGACCTCGCTCACCTCTGAATCGGACAGCCTTTTGAGCAGCTCCTTGATTGTGAGGTTATCGGGGCCGATGTCATTGAGCGGAGAAATCGCGCCGTGGAGAACGTGGTACACTCCCTTAAACTCGTGAGTATTCTCAACCGCGGTTGCGTCGCGCGGAGTTTCAACCACACATATCACTCCGTGGTCGCGCGCGGGCGAGGCGCACACGGGGCACAGCTCCCTGTCGGTCAGGTTGCAGCAGCGGCTGCAGTAGTGAATTTTGCTGTGCGCATCGGTGACAGCCTGCGCAAGCTCCGCCGCTTCTGTTTTTGACAGATTCAGCACATAATATGCAAGCCTCTGAGCGGTTTTGTGACCGATACCGGGCATTTTTTCAAACTGGTCAATCAGATTCTCGAGCGGAGCTACGTTATACTGAGCCATAATTAAAACATTCCCGGGATATTAAGTCCGCCGGAGATGGTGTCCATCTTCTCTTCCTTTTCCTTTGCGGCGGCTCTTAAAGCCTCGTTTGCGGCAGCCATAACCAAATCGGCGAGCATTTCAACGTCCTCGGGGTCAACGACCTCGGGCTGAATGTCAACCTTGGTGAGCTCCATTTTACCTGTTACGGTAACCTTTACGGCTCCGCCGCCTGCGGTAGCCTCATATTCCTTAGCTTCAAGCTCTGCCGAAGCAGCTTCCATATCGTCCTGAAGCTTCTGAGCCTGGCGCGCGAGCTGCTGAATATTGTTTGCTCCGCCGCTTCCGTAGCCCTTTGGTAATCTTGCTTTCATTTTACATCTTCCTTTCCGCGGCGGGTGCCGCTATACGAAATAAAATTATATTATTCTTCAACGACCTCGACACCGCTTTCCTTAAGCTTATTCTTAAAGACCTGCATCGGGTCGGTTTTTTCCTGTTTCTTTTCGGGACGCTTATACGGTCCAAGCCTGTAAACCCTGCCTGTTGTTTCGCTGATGATTTCCCTGATTTGCTGACGCTGACTGCTCTGGCGGAGCAAATCAAACGCCATCTCGTTGTTGGTGTCAATCAGCAGGTAATTTCCGCTGACGTAAGCCGTTGAGCCTGAGAACGACGCAGCGATTGTTCGCGAAATCGGCTTTAAGCTTTCAACAACCTCAACCCAGTTCGGGAAGGGTTTTGCGTTTCTGTAGATTTCGTCCAAATCAACGTTCTGCGCCTGCTTATTAACGGGCGGAGCAGGCTTTGGCTTGGGCTGTTCTTTGGGCGGCTCCTTGGGCTTTTCCTCAGCCTTTTCGGGCTTCGGCTCCTCGGTTTTAGGCTCGGGAGGTGCTTCGGGCTTTGGCTCTTCCTTTTTCACGGGCTTTGGCTCGGGCAGAGTTTCCGCCTGAACAGCCTTGATTCCACGCTTAACCGCCTTTTCAAGAGCAGTGATTCTTGCCGCCATAGCCTCGTTTGTCACGTCAAGCTCGGGCGAGCTGAGCTTCACCATAGCCATTTCAAGCTCGGTGCGGTCGCCCGCGCTGTGCCCCATTCGCATATACGCGCGCGAAAGCACGTCCATATAGTACACGATATCGGCAACCGAGAGATAGTCGCTCTGAGTCTGAGCCTGCTCAAACTCGTCGTCCGACATAACAAGTATAGCTCTCGGGTCGCGAACCGATTTTATCAGCATTAAGGCTCTGAAATGCGCGATAAGCTCGTCGCACAGCCTTGACATATCCTTTGACTCGGCGTAAAGCTCGTCGATTTTTTCGAGCGCTCTCGCCGTACTTTTATTGATTGCGCATGCGGCAAGCTCATAAATATAGTCCTTGCCGGCAAGTCCCGCGGCGTTCCTGACAACCTCGTCGTCAATCGACATCGAAACCGACATACAGCGGTCGAGCAGCGAAAGCGCGTCTCTGAGCGCGCCGTCGGCTATTCCGGCAATCAGCATCGCTGCGCTGTCGGTGAGCTCCGCCTTTTCCTGATTAGCGACATACAGCAGTCTGTCCGCGATAGCCCTCGGCGGAATACGGTGAAAGTCGAACCGCTGGCAGCGCGAAAGAATAGTCTGCGGAAGCTTATGGACCTCGGTTGTGGCGAGGATAAAAATCACATGCTCGGGCGGCTCCTCAAGCGTTTTGAGCAGCGCGTTAAAAGCCTCGGTTGTGAGCATATGAACCTCATCGACGATATAAACCCTGTAGCGGCTTTTTGCGGGCTTGAACTGAACCTCGTCGATAATCTCGCGGATATGCTCGATTTTGCGGTTTGAAGCGGCGTCCATCTCAACGATATCGAGGACGCTGCCGTTTTCGATCCCCCTGCATATCTCACATTCTCCGCAGGGATTTCCGCCCCTCGGATTAAGGCAGTTGACCGCCTTTGAAAGAATCTTGGCGCAGGTAGTTTTGCCCGTTCCGCGCGAGCCCGTAAACAGGTAGGCGTGGTTCAGTCTGCCGCTCTGAACCTCGTTTTTCAGCGTTGTAGTGATGTGCTCCTGACCCGACACGTCGTCAAAGGTCTGCGGACGCCACTTGCGGTAAAGCACCTGATACATAGACTCACCTCCGCGAAACAAAATCAAAAAATAAATCAAAAACAAAATGCAAGCCGCCAGCCGAAAACGGCAACCGTACAGATAAGTGAACGACAGACTTGCTGTATCGCATCGGAAATAACGCTTAATGCTGCTCGGTTCCCCGCCTGACATGGTTCACATACCCCAATCGCACAGGGCCTGCCGCTCACTTATCTGAACGCAATGGCTACTTGCATCTTTTTAATTATAACATACCCTTTCAAAAAAATCAATACCTTTTAAGTCGCGTTTTTTAAGTCGCGTTTTTTAAGTCGCGTACTTAACGTTTGTTGTTAAATGATGTTTTCCGTTTCGCGAGAATACGAAATCTATTGGAAGCTGTGAGGGCAATGGAAACAATGTTTATCATTGCTGTCATTTCGAGCGAAGCCGAGAAATCCCCTAAATAGCATTGTCGTCAACTTAAGCATCCTAATATAATACGGATAATCAAAATCAGCGGTTCAAGCGACCCTTCAGTCGCCTACGGCGCCAGCTCCCCTTACGCAGGGNCTAAAAGGGGAAATGTCACGAAGTGACAAAAGGGTTGCCGTTTTCGCCAGAAAAAGCTGTCAGCGAAGCTGACTGAGGGGTCGTAAACGTTATTGTTATTTCTATGACTTGCTATTCAAATGCTTTTTCTCTTAAGTTGACGACATCGCCCTAAATAGGGAGCCGACTTCTATTATAAGGAAATTTCTCCGTGCGCTTCGCTTAGTCGAAATGACATCTTTTGGGATAAAGATTGTAGGGTACGGTTTGTATTCATATATGCTCAGCCCCCATAAATCGTGACGTAAAAAAGAGCGACCAAAGCAGGTCGCCCTTTCCTGTATGATTGAATTAATATTCTGACATCGGGTCGTATTTGACGCCGTTGTAGCGGCACTCAAAATGGAGGTGAGGTCCTGTTGAGTAGCCTGTTGAACCTGAG
>OMXW01000131.1 GCA_900315085.1 uncultured Eubacteriales bacterium | reverse complement strand
TCCATACCTTTCCCAAATTATACAAAAATCTCTCTCCTGACCATTTCTATCCCTTATTCGTCATTCGGCTATTTCGTCCGCAAACTCTCCGAGCTTGTCAAAAGCATCCTTAGCCTTATCCACCAAGTCGTTATATTTTTTCTCATCCTGCGAATCCGTGCCGCTTGTCGGAGCTGCAGTTGTAGCCGAAATTGTGGTTTCGGCAGCGGCATCGTCCTCGGAATCCGACGCACTGAGCAGCTTAAGCACCACAAAGCCCGTTATACCCATCGCTATTACAACCAAAACTACCGCGACAATAAGAAGCGGAGTGTGCGCGTTTTTGCGCGGCACAGGCTGCGGCGCGCTCATCGGCATGCTCTGAGGCATGTTCTGAGGCACGTTCTGCGGTGCCGGCGGCGCGTAATTTCTTTCATTTACAGGCTCGCTGACTTGGTTCTCAACGGTTATCGGATCCATGTCCTCAAACTCGCTCATATCTCCGCTTATCTCACCGAGAATGATGGTAATGTTGTCCCTGCCGCCGTTGTCAAGCGCGGTTTTCAGCAGCAGCTCGGCGGCTTTGTCAACCGTCTTTTTTGACGAGATGATCGCGGCGATTTCCTGTTTGGAAATCATGTCGGTAACGCCGTCGCTGCAAATCAGAAAGCGGTCGCCAACTTCAAACGGCTCGCGCTTGTTGTACGGCGAAAGCACCATTTCATTAGGGAAAATTCCGAGGTGCTGCGTTAATCTGAATTTCTTGTTTTTATCGTAGTTGTCTCCGAATATCTGCTCATAATTGTGACGCTCGGTGTGCTCGTAGGAAATCTGACGTATGTCTCCGCCGTGAATCAAAAATATCGGGCTGTCGCCGAGGTCGCACACATACATTCCGCCCTGCTCAAACAGTACCATTGACGCGGTTGAGCCCATTCTGCCCTTTACGACGTTTTCCATTTCGTCGCAAATCATCTTGTTGGCGGTCGTGCAGATCTCATTCATTATTCCAAACGGATTGCCGCCGCGATACTTTGAGAACAGCGCGTCGCAGGTCTGAACGGCAAAAAGCGACGCACGCTCGCCGTGAAGGTGACCGCCCATTCCGTCAAATACGCCGAACAACAGCGGCTCGGAAGCCTCAAGACTTCCTCCGTACCTGAAATTCGAATTCTCTGTATCCGGCATTACTCCGTTGCAGTAGTAATTGTCCTGATTTTTCTCTCTTACCTTGCCCAGATGGCATATAGAATAAACATTAATTTCCATAGCATCAGTCCTTAAATGCTGTACCGTTTTTTGGATTATATATAAGTTTATTTTACACTTTGTTTGGCAGTATGTCAATAATAACCAACAAAACGAAAAAAACAATTTGTGCAGGAACGTTTTTTCAATCCTAAATATTTCCGCGCAGAACGGGCAAACTATGCTTATTAATCGGAGGTATTTATGGAGATAATTAAGGTTATTATTGCAACGCTGTTTTCGGCGGCGATTTTGTTTGTCATAGCAAAGATAATAGGCCACAAGCAGGTGGCTCAGCTTGAATTTTTTGACTATGTCACGGGGATCACAATCGGCTCAATTGCCGCCGAGCTCGCAACAACGCTTGACAAGCCGTGGTGGAAGCCAACGGTTTCAATGATTATTTTCGGTGCGGTCACCGTTGCGCTGAGTATTGCCACACGGCGTTTTCCGAGGAGTCGAAAGTTCATTAACGGCACGCCTACAATAGTAATGAACAACGGAAAGCTGTACCGCAGAAACATGAAAAAGGCAAAGCTTGAATTAAGCGAGTTTTTGCTGCTGTGCAGACAGGAGGGGTACTTTAATCTTGACAATATCCAGACAGCGGTTTTTGAATACAACGGCAAGCTGTCTATTCTGCCGGTCAGCGCAAAACGTCCGGTTAATCCCGAGGACATGGGCATTGTTCCGCAGGAGGAACACATATTCACCGAGGTGATTATGGACGGCAGGATCATCGGCGATAATCTTAAGCGAAAGGGCCTAAACGAAGCGTGGCTCAAAAATGAGCTTGACAAGCAGGGCTACAAGGCAAAGGAGGTTTTCCTCGGCATATGCAGTGAAGAAAATGATCTGACAGTATACCCGATAAAATAAAAAACCGCGGCGAATGCCGCGGCAACACTACCACAGACTTAACTGCTGCGGAGCGTTCTTTTCCTCAAACCTGTGAAGATATTCAAATATTTCGTCTGCGCTGTGCATGATTCCGTTCTCACTGCAGGTGCGGTGGTACAGCTTCATCAGCTCGTTGTTTTTGGGGCTGTTTACCACATAATTATTGCCGAACTCACGGATGTACCGCTGTTTTAAATTCGGGAAATGTCTGTCGATCTGACGGTAAAAATACTCGCGGTTGCCCTCGCGCATAGTTACGCCCATGCCAAAGCAGAGCACTCCGCGAACCTTTGCCTCAACGCACATATCAAGTATTGCGCGGATATTTTCCTGAGTATCATTTATATACGGCAAAATCGGACA
>OMXW01000098.1 GCA_900315085.1 uncultured Eubacteriales bacterium | reverse complement strand
GCCCATTTTATCTCTTTGCTCATATTTTTCTCGAATCTCCTTCCCTGTAGTTCATCTGTCTTATAATCAGTTATTCTGTAATATAGGTACTCTACAAATACCGATTTATCTTGCTATCATTATATCATTTCAGCCTGATTTTGTCTATACGTCAAACAAAAAAGACCTTGATGAAAACGAATCCATCAAGGTCAAATTCATTAAAATATGCGATTGATTACGCTCTGCACGATTTTCTGCATCGTTTGGCGTAAGTTTGGCGTAAATGGCGTAAATCCGAGACATAGGAAGGCTCGAAACCCGCATAAACACTGGGTTTTTGCAGAGTTACTTGTCTAAGGATTTCATCGTCGGGAAAAGCAAAACGTCGCGGATTGCGGCGGAGTTTGTCAGGAGCATTGTCATTCGGTCGATGCCGAAGCCGATGCCGCCTGTGGGGGGCATTCCGATTTCAAGCGCGTTGAGGAAGTCCTCGTCGGTTGTGTTGGCTTCTTCGTCGCCCTGCGCAAGAAGCTCCTCCTGTGCCTTGAAACGCTCGCGCTGATCGATTGGATCGTTGAGCTCGGAGTAGGCGTTCGCCATTTCCCAGCCGTTCATGAAGAACTCAAAACGCTCTACATAGTTGGGATCCTCGGGCTTTTTCTTGGTGAGCGGTGAAATCTCTATTGGGTGATCCATTACAAAGGTGGGCTGGATCATGTGTTCCTCGGCAAATTCCTCGAAGAACAGGCTGAGGATATCGCCCTTCTTGTGTCTGTCCTCAAACTCAACGTGGTGCTCCTTGGCTACTGCCTTGGCTTCCTCGTCTGTTTTGATTTCGTTGAAGTCTACGCCTGAGTATTTCTTTACCGCGTCGAGCATTGTGATGCGCTCAAACGGCTTGCCGAGATCCATCTCGATGCCGTTGTAGTTGATTACGGTTGTGCCGAGCACGTCCTGAGCAACGTGACGGTAGAGGTTCTCGGTGAGATCCATCATGCCGTGGTAGTCGGTGTATGCCTGATACAGCTCCATGAGCGTGAATTCGGGGTTGTGACGGGTGTCTACGCCCTCGTTGCGGAATACTCTGCCGATTTCGTATACGCGCTCAAGTCCGCCTACGATCAGTCTTTTGAGGTAGAGCTCAAGCGAAATTCTGAGCTTTAAGTCCTCGTCAAGAGCGTTGAAGTGAGTAATGAACGGACGGGCTGCCGCGCCGCCTGCGTTGGCTACGAGCATGGGGGTTTCTACCTCCATGAAGCCCTGACCGTCAAGGTAGCGGCGGATGCTGCTGAGGATCTGCGAACGCTTGATGAATGTGTCCTTAACCTCGGGGTTCATGATGAGGTCAACGTAACGCTGACGGTAGCGGAGGTCGGTATTTGTGAGGCCGTGGTATTTTTCGGGGAGAGGCTTGAGTGATTTTGAGAGCAGCTTTACCGCTGTGGCGTGGATTGAAATCTCGCCCATCTTTGTTTTGAATACAAAGCCTGTTACCTCTACGATATCGCCGATATCCCACTTTTTGAGGAAGCCGTATTCTTCCTCGCCTAAGTCGTCAAACTTCGCGAAAATCTGGATTTTGCCTGTTTTATCGTGTAAATCGAGGAAGCTTACCTTGCCCTTTCCGCGCTTTGACATGATTCTGCCGGCTACGCAGACGGTTTTGTTTTCGTATTCCTCAAAGTTATTCTTTACGGTTTCGGTCATTGTATCCCTTGCGCTGGTTGTGATTACAAAGGGATCTCTGCCCGCTTCCTTTAACGCGTTAAGCTTGTCATAGCGAACCTGAATTACGTCGCTTGTGTTTGGCTGCTGTGGCTTGTTACCCATTTTCTACGTCCTTTCCCGATTACTTGCTGATTTCGATGATTTTGATGCCGATTACTCCGCTCGGGGTTTCTACCTCGACAACGTCGCCTACGCTCTTCTCCATCAGCGCTCTGCCGATCGGCGATTCGTCCGAGATTTTGCCCTCCTTGGGGTTAGCCTCGTTTGAGCCTGAGCCTACGATTTTATATTTCATCTGCTTGCCTGTGCTGAGCATTTCAATAGTTACTACAGATGTGAGGTGAACGTGCTCGTTGTTTGTATTGCTTTCGTCAATGATAACGGCTGTTTTGAGAATCGCCTCGATTGTGGTGATTCGAGCCTCCATAATTGCCTGTTCGTTTTTGGCGTCGTCATATTCGCTGTTCTCGGAAAGGTCGCCGTATGAACGCGCTACCTTGATTTTCTCCGCAATTTCTTTACGCTTGACGTTGTGTAAAAATTCAAGCTCCTCTTCAAGATTTTTGAGACCTTCTGCTGTAAGCATGGTTGGTTTTGCTGCCATTTATATCTTCCTTTCCTTTGTCGTTCTTTGTTTAAATACACACTAAGTTATTATATTATTTTTGGCTGTGATTGTCAAGTAACTTTGCAAGATAGGCGCGTAAAGTTTTCTGCAAAATCGCGGACTATGATTTTCAGCAGACAACGGGCCCGCTGTTCTCGGAGCTCGTGACCGACTGGGAGGAGAACTACTGCTCTACCCTGGCGCCGTCTACGGTACACGGCTATCAGACCGCCAAAAACACCGCGCTCGAATACTTCAACGGCGTCTACGTCAAGGACATTCAGACGAGCGACGTGCGGCAATTTGCTGAAAGCCTGCCTCGCAGTTACTCGGAGCACACAATCAGCAACTACGTCAACGTCCTTTCGTCGATCATGGCTTACGCCGTCCGCTCCCGCGACTATCCAATCAGCCTCAACCCGTGCAGTAACGCGAGAATACATCTCGGGACCGAGGCGACTGAGCGCCGAGTTGTCTCCGACGGCGAAATGCGGCTTATCATGCAGAACGCGGACAAGCCGTTCGGACTGTTCCCGCTGTTGCTGCTGTTCACAGGCTGCCGCCGGGGTGAGGCGCTGGCACTTGACTGGCGCGATATCGACATAAAATCGGACACGATCACAATCGATAAATCGCTGAGCTGGAAGCACTGCCGCCCGTTCATCAAAACGCCGAAAACAAAAAAGGCAGGCGTTCAATAGTGCTGCTCCCCGAGCTCAAAAAACATCTGAAACCGAAGAGCGGAATAATCTTCCCTAACCGCGAGGGGAACCTGATGACCGAGAACCAGTACGAAAAGGCGTGGAGCCGCTACCTGAGCGAATCGGGGCTTAAATCATACGGCGAGGAGCACGAGCTGTCAAAGCTGACCGCACATTGTCTGCGGCACGGCTACGCAACGATTTTGTACGAGGCAAATGTTGACGTCAAGGAGGCGCAGCGGCTGCTCGGCCACGCAAAAGAAGCCACCACGCGCGACATCAACACCCACATAACCGAGCGAACCAAGGCGAAGAACGTCAAGCGCCTTAAGCTCTATGTCAATAAAACTTTCAATAATAAGCCAAAGAAGAAAAGCTCCTGACAATCGGGAGCTTTTTACTGTGTAATTTCTGTGTAACTCGGCGTAAAAAAAGATGAAATTCTGTAAAAAAACATGAAGATGAAAAAGCGGCGGCAACCCGTCAAATGCTCAGTGTTTAAGCCAAAAACCGCATACAATATAAATTGAAAAAACCAGCAAAATAATAACCGTTAAATCCAATGGGTGGATTCAACGGCTATGATAATAAGACTATTATTATATATTATTATATTTTGATAATAACTCTTCTTCAACAAAGTACTCAATTTTTATCGGGGCGTGAATATCATTTTCGTTTTGCATTTGATTAATTCGATTTTTTATTAAATCTATATTTTTTTTTGGAGTCACAATTATCAGCGTTAATCTAAAGTTTCGATGTGCGCTATTCTCGTAATTAACTCCAGCTTTAGTCAATCGATAAAGCATATTCGATATTGCTAAGGGCGCTGGGATCGAGCGCAAGTATTTAACCTCGAATATGATATCTATATTGTCGTATTTTGATACGGCAATAAAGTCATATTCCATATTATTAATCTTTACGTTATTTTGCAGATTGTATCTTTTTCTATACTGACCTTTTATCTCCATAAAGCACATATGTTCAACTTTCATATAATCAAAAATATGGTTTATATGAGAATTACAAATATCTTGAGATTTTGCTTTATAATTACCTTTTTCATCAATACCTGATTTCGGATTACTATCATTAATAACAGGATCTATGTCAAATGGCGCTTCTGTTTCGGATACTTCAAAAGAAGCTTTATTTACAATTTCTTCCGCACTCATTTTTTTGGCGTTAATCTTCTTTATTGTTGTATCAAATTCAACCTGTTCATCAAGGTGGTTTTGGATTTTCTCCATTTATAGCAACCGTAAATGAGCAAACCAACTCCAAATAAAAACAGTCCACAAGCAACAAAGGGGAATATAGTAATGATAAAATGTAAAATATTTTCCTTTTGACAAATAGCTCTTAAAGAGTGTTCAGATAAGTTATCAAATTCATTTTGACTCAAAATAAGTATTTCGCTGTTAAAGAAAAATCCAAGAGCAATTATTGGGAATATAATCAATATAATTCCTGCAGAAACAAGAAATTTATAAAAGCTATCATATTGTAGTTTGTTCACAGAGATTCACTTCGCTTTAGCCGAAAGATAGAT
>OMXW01000099.1 GCA_900315085.1 uncultured Eubacteriales bacterium | reverse complement strand
GCTCAGTCACAGAACGCTGTTCCTCAGGTTAACATCCAGGGCACATTCTGGCAGGCAATGGGCACACTCGGCAGCGAGATGATGAAGGACGGCTGGAAGGCTGACGACAAGAAAGCTACCAAGGAGCTCCTCGAGTCAACAATCAAGGACGTTAAGGACGAAGGCTAATTGCCAATTAGAATAGGTTAACTAAAACTTTTTTGCGGGGGCGCTCCTTAGGGAGCCTCCCCGCAATAACCGATTTACGTTTTCTATACACCAAACGAATAATGTTTTTTATTATAAGTGTGGAAAACGTAGAATAAAAGGCATTATTAGTTTGGTGTACTTATAATAAGAGAGATTTACAGACTTTTTAAAGGAGAGCTTATATGACATTCGTTGAATATAAACAGCTCAGCCCGTTACAGAGATTTGCTTATAACTTTAAGAAGTTCTTCAAAAACATTCCCGGCGCAATCGGCAGATTCTTCAAGGCATGCGGCACGGGAATAGTTAAATTCTTTGTTGGTATAGGCAAAGGCTTTAAAAACTACGGGGTTACCTTTGTAAAAGGTGACTGGGCTACTAAACTTTCGTATTTGATCTTCGGTGTGGGCGACCTGCACAAGGGCAAATACTATAAGGGCATTTTATTCTTCCTTTCAGAAGTGCTTTACGCATTGTACATGATTTTCTTTGGCTGGAACTGGTTCAAGGATTTCTTCACACTCGGTACACAGGACGCTTACACTACATACGATGAAATGGGCTTCCCGGTAAACCACGCCGGCGACGAGTCAATGAAGATTTTGCTTTATTCGACCTTGACGCTTGTTATTACGGTGCTTGTGTTCGTAATCTATATTGCGAACATCAAGGACGCTTACCGTCATCAGATCATGAGAGCCAACGGTGAAAAACCGACCACTCTCAAGCAGGACGCTCAGGACTTCCTCGACGGTAAGTACCACATCACTCTGCTTTCATTCCCCGTACTCATGATCGGTATCTTCAATATCCTTCCGCTGATATTCATGATACTCATCGCGTTCACAAACTACAGTAAAGAACACTTTACCCTGTTTGACTGGGTAGGACTGCAGAACTTCGGACAGCTGTTTGACGTAATCAACAGCTCCAAAAAGGCTACAACCTTCATCGGCATCGCAGGATGGACGCTCCTTTGGGCGGTTGTTGCCACATTCTCAAACTACATCTTAGGCATGGTTGTTGCTCTTATGATCAACAAAAAGGGCATCAAGCTTAAGAGTCTCTGGAGAACACTCTTTGTTATCACAATCGCTGTTCCCCAGTTCGTATCACTTCTTCTCATGAACCAGATGCTCCAGGAAAACGGCGCGATCAATATCCTGCTCGGTTACCTCAACGGAGGTCACAATCCCGGCATCAAGTTCCTGTCGGACGACGTATGGGTTGCCAGAATCACGGTTATGGTTGTTAACTGCTGGGTAGGTATTCCGTACACGATCCTTTCAATGTCAGGTATTCTTATGAATATTCCTGAGGACCTTTATGAATCGGCGCGTATCGACGGCGCATCGCCCGTTAAGACATTTACGGCTATTACGCTTCCGTACATGATTTTCGTTACAACACCTCAGCTGATCACACAGTTCGTTGGTAACATCAACAACTTCAACGTAATATTCCTGTTATCGGGCGGCGGACCTGCCACCAAGGAATACTTCGGCGCAGGTAAAACGGATATCCTTGTAACGTGGCTGTATAACCTGTCGATGGGTAATGAACAAGACTACGGTCTTGCCTCGGCAATCGGTATTCTTGTATTTATCATCTGCGCTACTTTGTCATTGATTGTTTACAACAACTCTAAGTCAATGAAGGATGAGGAGGCGTTCTCATGATAAAAAGTTATAAAACAAGACGTATTATTGCCAATACATTGATCTACGTTATTCTTTCGGTAATGTGTTTGATCTGGATTTCTCCGTTCGTTTATCTTGTGCTTCACTCATTCCGCGGAGAAGGTTATGTATCGGTTAACTACCTGATTCCTCACGAATTCACATTTAAAAACTATATCGATCTGTTCAGCGGAGCAGGCGGCGACGCTGCGATCAACTTCCCGAGATGGTTCCTCAACACATTCGTAGTTGCTGTTTTCAGCTGTATCATCTCAACGATCTCCGTTCTCGCGGTTTCATACGCACTGAGCCGTCTGAGATTCGGCGCTCGTAAAAAGTTGATGAACGTTGGTATGATCCTCGGCATGTTCCCGGGCTTCATGACCATGATCGCTATGTACTACCTCCTCGACGCAATGGGACTTACAAGAACTCTTGTTGCTCTTGTAATCTGCTACAGCTGCGGCGCAGGTTTGGGCTTCCAGATTTCAAAGGGCTTCTTCGATACAATCCCGAGAGCTCTTGACGAAGCGGCTACGATCGACGGCGCGAATAAGAACCAGATTTTCTGGAAAATCATTCTCCCGATGTCAAAGCCGATCGTTGTTTACACCGTACTTACATCATTCATCGGCCCGTGGTGCGACTTTATCTTGGCTAAGATCATCATGGGTGACGACAGAGCGAACTACACCGTTGCTATCGGTCTCCAGGCAATGACAACAAACGAATTCCTCCAGGCATACTACAAGCAGTATCTTGCAGGTTCGGTTTGCGTTGCTGTTCCGATCACAATTCTGTTCCTCAAGATGCAGAAGTACTACGTTGAAGGCGTTACCGCCGGCGGCGTTAAGGGTTAATCATTTTAACCTGATTCTATCAAAGCTCGTTAGGGCGGCAGTCACAGGCTGCCGCCCTTTTTCCTAATTATTAAGTAAAGGATTATGCTATGAAAAAAATAATTTCAGTTTTACTTTGCGCGCTGCTCGCGGGAAGCTGCGTGTTTGCAGGCTGCGGAAATAACGACGGAAAATCCTCGGACAGCGGTTCGTCATCCTCAAGCGAGGAGAAAAAGAACAACGCTCCCGACCCCACCGAGGGAATAAAGGCGGTTGCGTCAACCGATAATTACAGAAACGTTTACCAAATCTTTGTAAATTCCTTCTGCGATTCTAACAACGACGGTATAGGCGATATCAACGGTATCATCTCTCAGCTCGACTACATCAACGACGGCGACCCGGCAAAGGGCAACGACCTCGGCGCGGACGCAATCTGGCTGACGCCCGTTATGCCGTCAAAGTCATATCATAAGTACGACGTTGAGGATTACTACGACATCGACAAGAACTTCGGCACGCTCAAGGACTACGAAAAGCTGCTTTCGGAGTGCCATAAGAGGGGAATCAAGGTAATCATGGATTTGGTTCTCAACCACATCTCCTCACAGAACCCGCTGTTCGTAAACGCGGTAAAGGAAGTTTCCGACGGCAAGCTCGACGGCGACGCACAGTATTTTGAGGTTCATAAGAGCGACTATTTCAGCAGCGACGTCCAGGTCGTTAGAATGGGCAACGACTATGTGTGCGAGGCTAACTTCTCGCTCGATATGCCCGAGTGGAACCTCAACAGCGACAAAACAAGGGCTGAGTTCAAGAAAATCGCGAAGTTCTGGCTCGATAAGGGCGTTGACGGCTTCCGTCTTGACGCGGTCAAGTACTATACTAATAAAGAAACCGACGGCGTAAAATTCCTCAAATGGTTCTGCGACACCTGCCGCGATATCAAGAAGGAAGTTTACCTCGTAGGCGAGGACTGGTCGGGCGACTCGGAAATCGAGGATTTCTACAAGAGCGATATAGACAGCTTGTTCGCGTTCAAGTTCGCCACAAGCACAGGTCAGATTGTCGAGGCTATCAATAATCAGAACGGTACAACTCTCGTTAAGAAGCTGAAAGCATATGACGAGAAGATGGGCAAGGCGAGCAAGAATTTCATCAACGCAATGTTCCTCTCAAACCATGACCAGCTCAGAATCGCAAACTCGCTCGAGGGCAAGGGACTTGACTGCGAAAAGTTCGCGGCTAATATCTATATGCTCGCTCCCGGCAACTCATACACATACTACGGCGAGGAAATCGGAATGACCTCTCCGCAGACAGAGGGCGACGCTTACTACAGACTGCCCATGGTATTTGACAGCAAGAATCTCCAGAAAATTACTGTCCCCGGCACGGGCGACGACTTTGAAGCTCCGGAGGCAGGCGGCGTAAAGCAGCAGCTCGAGGACGAAAACTCACTGCTCAATCACTACCGCAGAATCATCAACGTAAAGCTGCAGAATCCCGAGATCGCGCGCGGCAAAATCACAAAGTCGCAGAAGTTCGACGACCAGGAAATCGGCGCTTACTATGTTGAGTATAAGGGCTCAAAGCTTCTTATTATCCACAACTTCAGCGCGGAGGAAAGCAAAGAGCTGACTATTACCGACGATATGATCAAAAACGCGACAGTCCGCGCCGACCTCCTCGGCGACACTAAGGACGGCCACGTTGAGTTAAAGGACGGCAAGCTCACACTTCCAAAACGTTCAAGCGTTATCATTAAATCCGCAGAGAAATAATTTGA
>OMXW01000100.1 GCA_900315085.1 uncultured Eubacteriales bacterium | reverse complement strand
GAAATGTCTGACGTTACCAACCTATCAAACGTCAAGTACGCGACTTGAAAAAGGTGAAAGAATGTACTGTAAAAAATGCGGAAGAAAGCTTGCGGACGGAGATATGTTCTGTCCCGAATGCGGCACCAAGATGATAAAAATGAATAATGTCGACAGCGTTCCTCAATATAACGCCGCGACCTCTGATAGTTTTTTCGATGAATACTACGGCGACAGAACTATAAGCGCCGAAAGAACATACACAGGCGGAAATAATTACGGCGTGAACAATAATCAGTACGGCGGCTATCAGGACAGTTATCAGGGCAGTTATCAGAGCGGCTTTGAATCACGTCAGAATTATCGGAATAATGATAGCGCTAATCGCGGCAATGCTTGTAGGACTGTTTGTGTTTCTGATAATCGATAATTCGGACTGGTTCAAGCTTGCGCAGGCTGAGTCCGCTATTCTCGACGGCAAATACGACAGCGGCATAAATAAAATCAGCAAGATCGATTCCGACCGAGCCGAGGCTGTCAGAGGCTTTGTGGACGTTCTTAAGCTCCGCGACGAGCTTAAGGACTTGTATGACACAAACACCCTCTGCGATTTCTCGTCGGAGGCTTACAACAAGGCTAAAGAGTTCAAGGAAAAGCTTGCGGACTATTCAAAGGACTACAAGCCCGAAAACCTCACAAATAAACTCAGCGACCTGTACTCAGACTATACATCCGCGTCGGCTGATATCGCAAAGCTTCTGTACGACAGCAAGGTGTCGCAGGACTTCGGAACGGCTCAGTATTCGCTGTGGGAGTACGACAAGCGCAAGCACGGAGACAAATTCACGGTCGATTCTCTGCGTACCGTCAAGGAAAACACCGAAAAAGCCTATGATAACATCACCAAGAACCTCACCGATACCGACGAGTACTACGACTTTGCCGAGAAATACAGCGGCAAGGCAGAGGACGCGCTCGAGGAGTTCAAGAGCAATGTCAGCAATCAGATCGCGCAGGATAATTCGGAAATCGACAGTTTCGGCTCACAGTTCGGAAGTAAGGTGATTTACTATTCAACCACAGACGCCAACCACAAGGCAGAGGTAGCGGACGGACTTGCCTACGCGGATAACGAGGCTAATATCAAGCTCAACGCGGAACGGCTGGTAGCCTCGCTCGACTGCGCAATGCTTATTAACGCGTTTGATAAACAGAAGTAAAGAATAACGAATAATTTAGGTCGGGAAGACAGTTTAGTTTGAAAAAAACGCTGTGTTCCCGACCGTTTATTATTGGCGTGTAAATAAAAAACTGTAGGGTATAGTGGTTAGAAGTTGCTTTAGATAGGGTACAAATAATCTTATCATTGTTCCTATTGCCCTCGTATTTTATGATATTTCTATTCTGTCTCGCGAAACCAAAAACGTTATAAATCTATGAACGAAAAGTACGCGACTCGAATATAATGGTGTGAAAGGGGTTGTTTTATTATGCAAACAGCAGACAGCAATACAATAATCATGGGAGAAAGTCCGTTCAAGCCTGAATACGACGAATACATCGGACAGTACCCGGGCAGGGGCTCGCTCAAAATCCAGGTCAGCGTGGCCCGCGACGCGTTCCCTGTTGAGGGCGTGCTGGTAGACGTATCCTCGGTAGTCAACGGAACGCGCTATTCGCTCTACAGCGACACGACCGACTCGTCGGGAATAGTCAACGAAATCGTGCTCCCGACACTCCCTGCCTCGTCAAGCCAAAATCCCGAAACCGCGGGCAAGGGAGAGGCAGAATACCTTGTGTCGCTGTTCCACCCCGCGTTCAAGGAGGTAATCGACTGCCCCGTAAAGGTGCTCGACCGAATCGAAACAATACTCCCCGTCACACTGACGCCGTCGGTAGGAAACACGGAGGACAGGTAATGGCAGAGGTAATAATTCCCCAAACGATTACGGTTCACCTCGGCAGACCGAACCAGCCCGCCGAGGACGTGACCGTAGAATTCACGGATTACATCAAAAACGTCGCGTCAAACGAGATTTACCCCACCTGGCCCGAGAGCGCTATCCGAGCGAACGTTACTGCGCAGATAAGCTTTGCGCTCAACCGAATCTACACCGAGTATTACCGCAGCCGCGGCTATGATTTTGACATCACCGACAACACCTCGATCGACCAGAACTACGTCCATAACGGCGAGGTGTACGACAATATCAGCCAGATAGTGGATGAAATCTTCAACAACTATCTTGTGCGCACGGGCAGCGTTGAGCCGCTTTACGCGCAGTTCTGCGACGGCTACCGCACAAGCTGCCGCGGACTTTCGCAGTGGGGCACCGTTGAGCTTGCAAACAGAGGATTTTCGCCGCTCGATATCCTGCGGTTCTACTTCGGCGACGATATCACAATGGTATATAACGCGCCCGTAGGCGAGAATACTCAGTCATATTCGGGCGTAGCTTTGCGGCGCGGCTCTTTCGGCGACGACGTGCTCACAATCAAGCGCGAGCTCAACCGAATCTCGCAGAACTACCCCGCAATCCCAAAAATCAGCCGCCTTACGGGCGTGTACGACCTTGAAACCGAGAACGCCGTCAAAAAGTTCCAGGAGATATTCAACCTCGACGCGGACGGCGTTGTGGGCAAGGCGACATGGTACAAAATCAAGCAGATTTTTGCCTCGGTAAAGCAGCTCAGCGAAATCACGGGCGAGGGACTAACGCTCTCCGAGGTAGAAAAACGCTACACGCGCCGGCTTCAGCTCGGCGACAGCGGAGTAGCCGTCAAGGCGCTTCAATATTACCTCGCGTTCCTCGGCTACTTCTACTCCGATTTGCCGCCTATTCCCATAACAGGCTACTTCGGCACGCTGACGCGCGACGCGGTATTCACCTTTCAGAACACGCGCGGACTGCCGATTACGGGAGTGGTTGACGCCAACCTGTTCACGCTGATAGAGCAGGCGTACCGCTCGGCAATCAGCGACCTGCCGGAAAACTATCAGAGCGCTATCGGAGAGCCATACCCGGGACGGTTCATCGTTGAGGGCGACAGGGGAGAAAACGTCCGCCTTATCCAGCGCTACATCAACGCGGCGGCAAAGATATACCCCACAGTCCCAACAATATCGGTTGACGGTATCTACGGCCCCCGTACAAAGAACGCCGTCACAGCCTTTCAGCGGATCCTTGGAATAGAGGAAAACGGAGCGGTCGGCCCCGTTGAGTGGAGCGAGCTTGTACAGATCGGCAATAACCTGTAATGATAGAAGTCGGTTTCCTGTTTGGGGGATCCTTCGACTAAATCGCTGTGCGATTTTGCCTTCGGCACCGCTCAGGATGACATTAAATGCAAGCCCCTACAATAAAATAATGTCATTTCGACTAAGCGGAGCGCATGGAGAAATCCCCTATTAATAGAAGTCGGCTCCCTATTTAGGGGATTTCTCGGCTGTGCTCGGAATGACATTTTGAACCCTGCAATTTATTAACACTACAACACATTAATTCTCTCCAGCTCGTCAATATCATAAGACCTGCGTTTGGCGGCGGAGCTGTTGTCTTTGTCATCGTCATCGTCTTTATCTTCGTCTTTGTCTTTGTCATTGTCTTGGCTGCATTTGCATGCATTTGCAGAATCATATCTCTTTTTTGCGTTCTTTTTCAGAACTTGACATTTGTGATTATAAGCTTTATAATCCCTCTTGATTTGCTCGGAGATGACTGTGTATGTAATATATAGCGCGGAGTTATCCGAAAAATCAGGCTCGGTTCCGCTATTAACGAACGCAAAAAGCGCCTTAAAAAGCCTGCCTGCGTCCTCATTTGACAAGATATTTACTATTTTATCGTTATCGTTGAAGATTTGAAAATATTTAGGCTTTGACATGGAATCAAAACCTCCTTTCACTTATACCGTGAAAAAGAGGTAAAATTGCAGTCAAATATGCAATTTCTATGGTTACAAAATTGTAACTTTTGCGATTTTGTAAGAGTGCCTAATCCAATTGAACTTTAGCGGCAAATGGTTTATAATATTTATATAAACGGAACAAAGAGGAAGAATATGTTAAAGCTGAGGAGATTTTTAAGAGATTACAAAAAAGAGGTCATAATCGGTCCGCTGTGCAAGCTGTTCGAGGCGATCCTTGAGCTGCTTGTGCCGCTGGTTATGGCTGACATAATTGACGTGGGAATCAACACCCTCCACGACGGCGGCTATGTGCTGCGCATGGGCGGACTTATGGCGCTGCTTGCAGCTATGGGACTGTGCAGCGCGCTGTTTTGCCAGTATTTTGCATCGCGCGCGTCACAGGGCGCGGGAACAAAAATCCGCCGCGAGCTGTTCGCGCACATCAGCAGCCTGAGCTACTCAGAGCTTGACAGGCTCGGCACGCCCTCGCTCATTACGCGAATGACAAACGACATCAATCAGGTCCAGCAGAGCATAGCAATGTCAATCAGGCTTCTTACACGCGCGCCGTTCATAATCGGCGGCTCGCTAATTATGGCAATGACTATCAACCTCAGAATGTCGCTTATTTTCTTTGCGGCAGCCGCGCTCATAGCACTCACGCTGTTTTTGATAATGAAGCTCAGCGTGCCAGTGTACGCGGCAATCCAGAAAAAGCTCGACAAAATCGGCTTGATAAGCCGCGAGAATCTGTCGGGCAACAGGGTAATAAGAGCGTTCTCAAAGCAGGAAACCGAGAACAAGCGGGTTGACGCGGCTACCGAAGATTTGGCGAAAACCTCAATCCGCGTCAGCAGATTATCGGCGCTTCTAAGCCCCGTGACCTACGCGGTCACAAACGCCGCGATAATCGGAATAGTCTGGTTCGGCGCGGTGAACGTAAACATCGGCGAGATGCAGACGGGCGATATAATCGCGCTCGTCAGCTACATGACGCAGATTTTGCTTGCAATGGTAGTTGTGGCTAACCTCGTGATACTCATGACAAAATCGAGCGCGTGCGCAAAGCGAATCAACGAGGTGTTCGAAACCAAGCCGACAATTGTTGAAAAGACAAAGGATTATATTTCTACAGAAGAAAATAAACCCGAAAAACTCCGCTTTGAAAACGTATCTTTCAGCTATCACGGCGGAGAAGAAACGCTCAGCGGCATTGACTTTTCGGTAAAGCGCGGACAAACCGTCGGAATAATCGGCGGTACTGGCTGCGGAAAATCGAGCCTTGTAAATCTTATTCCGAGGTTCTACGACGTATCGGACGGCAGGGTGCTGCTTGACGGCGCGGACGTGCGCGACTATCCGTTTGCGCAGCTTCGCGGTCAAATGGGAATAGTTCCGCAGCAGAGCGTGCTTTTCGGCGGCACTATCAGGGACAACCTGCGCTGGCAAAAGCCGGACGCAACCGACGAAGAAATAATCGCCGCGCTCAAAACGGCGCAGGCGTACGAATTTGTGTCAAAGCTTCCGCACGGACTTGACAGCCGCGTAGAGCAGGGCGGAAAGAATTTCAGCGGCGGTCAGCGCCAAAGACTGTGCATAGCGCGCGCGCTTGTAGGCGAGCCTAAGCTGCTCATTCTGGACGACAGCTTTTCGGCTCTCGATATGGCTACCGACGCCGCTCTCAGGCGCGGGCTGAGTAAATGCATGAACGGAATGACCGTGATTATCGTAACTCAGCGGTGCTCGTCAATTATGAACGCCGACCTCATTCTCGTAATGGACGACGGCAAAATCGTAGGCAAGGGCGTTCACGACGAGCTGCTTGACAGCTGCGAAACCTACCGCGAAATCTATGTTTCACAGCAGAGCGCGGAGGTGGGAGCATGAAACAATCCGCGATAATCAAAAAGATACTCAAAAAAATAAAGCCCTATCGGCTTTTGCTCGTCGGGGCGATTCTCAGCGCGGTCGCAAGTATTTCGCTCACGCTGTTCATCCCCGTATTGATAGGTACTGCTCTCGATGAGATCGTGGGCAAGGGCGCGGTCGATTTTTCGGACGTCGCAAAGATTCTTGGATATATCGCGGCGGCAATCGTCGGCGTGAGCGTGTTCCAGTGGACTATGAACTATTTTGTAAACGCGCTCAGCTTCAAGACCGTGCGCGACCTGAGGCGCGATATCTTCCGCAAGCTCAACGCCGTGCCGCTGTCATACATCGACAGCCACCCACACGGCGACATGATTAGCCGCGTGATAAACGACGTTGACGCGGTTGGCGACGGACTTACCCAGCTGTTTTTGCAGCTGTTTTCGGGAGTTGTGACTATTGTCGGCACGCTGATTTTCATGCTCGGAATCGACTGGAAAATCGCGCTGACGGTAGTTGTGCTCACTCCGCTGTCGCTGTTCGTTGCGGGCTTCATCGGAAAAATGACGCACAAAAACTTCACCGACCAGCAGCTTTTGCAGGGCGATATATCGTCCTACGTCGAGGAGCATGTGGGCAATATGCGGCTTGTTCAGGCGTTTTCGTACGAGGACAGGGCTCAGCGCGAGTTTGACGAATACAATATGCGGCTCTATGACGTAGGCTTCAAGGCGCAGTTTTCGGGCGCGCTGGCTAATCCCAGCACGCGTTTTGTAAACGCTATGGTTTACGCGGCGGTCGGAATATTCGGCGCGCTGTCGGCAATCGGCGGCGGAATATCGATCGGTCAGCTCTCATGCTTTTTGACCTACGCCAATCAGTATACAAAGCCGTTCAACGAGGTCACGGGCGTGCTCACGCAAATCCAGACCGCTCTTGCGGCGGCAGGCAGAGTATTTGAGCTTTGTGAGGCTCAGGAGGAAAGTCCCGACGCGGATAAAACGGAAGCGACAAACTGCAGGGGAGACGTAAGCTTTGAGGACGTGAGCTTTTCCTACACGCCCGAAAAGCCGCTCATTCAGCATTTTTCGCTCAACGTAAAAAGCGGCAGCCATGTGGCGATAGTAGGCCCCACGGGCTGCGGCAAAACTACGCTTATTAACCTGCTTATGCGGTTCTACGACGTAAACAGCGGCAAAATATCGGTTGACGGAAGGGATATCCGCGACTACAGCCGCCACGATTTAAGGAGCCGATTTGGAATGGTGCTCCAGGACAGCTGGCTTTTTGAGGGCACGATCATGGACAACCTGCGCTACGGCAACGAAAACGCGACCGACGAGCAGGTAATACTCGCGGCAAAATCGGCGTACGCTCACAGCTTTATCAGACGAATGCCGCAGGGCTACGGCACGGTTATCAGCGAGGGCGGCGGTAATCTGAGCCAGGGACAAAAGCAGCTTCTTTGTATTGCGCGCGCTATGCTGACGAATCCCGAAATTTTGATTTTGGACGAGGCGACCAGCTCGATCGATACGCTGACCGAAAGCCGCGTTCAAAAGGCGTTCGCAAAAATGATGAAGGGCAGAACCGCGTTTGTTGTGGCGCACCGCCTGTCAACGATCCGCGAGAGCGACGTAGAGTTTAGAGTTTCGGTCGGGCAGACAGGTTTGTTAATGAAAAACGATGTGTTCCCGACCGTATTAATATGGGCGATATGGTGATGAAATTATCTGTAGGGTTCGGTCTTGACCGAACCGTGTATGAGAAATATAGGTTTGTTTATAGCATGCGGTACGGTCAAGACCGTACCCTACGATTTCATGATATGGAGAAATCCCCATTGTAGGGAACGACCCCTGTGTCGTTCCTACGTTTCCGACATTGCTATGAAAAGTCAGGAATTATGTTGTAGGGGCGACCATTGGTCGCCCGATAAAACATGTCATTTCGACTAAGCGAAGCGCATGGAGAAATCCCCATATGATAGAAGTCGGTTTCCTTTTTGGGGGATCCTTCGACTGCGCTCAGGATGACATTTTGTGAATTAGAAGTTTGTTTCCTTTTTGGGGGATCCTTCGACTGCGCTCAGGAT
>OMXW01000124.1 GCA_900315085.1 uncultured Eubacteriales bacterium | reverse complement strand
AAACGGCGGCGGAGTTAACGGAATTGAGGGCTGGGACGACGCGTACGAGCAGTTTTTCCTGACCTTGGAGTGGACGACATGAAAGACGTTTATCCATCCTACTACGACAAATTCAAGTGCATAGCGAACCGCTGTACAGATAGCTGCTGCAAGGACTGGGACGTGGTTGTTGACAGCGACACCGAGGAGTTCTACAACAGCGTACACTCCGAGCTGGGCGAAAAAATACGCCGCCTGACCGTTACCGACGGCGACGGCGACAGAATATTTGTATCTCAAAACGGCAGGTGTCCGTTTTGGAACAGCGATATGCTGTGCGACATTTACATAGGCTTAGGCGAGAAACACCTCTGCAAGACCTGCAAGGACTTTCCGCGCGTGACTGCGGATTTTTCGGACTTCTCCGAGCATTTTCTCAGCTTTGCCTGCCCCGAGGCGGCTCGTCTGATTTTGGCGGAGGATAACGCGTACGAATCCTTTGAAGCCGCGGAATACGAGCTTTGCTCAGAATACTACGACGCTGACTGTATGCGCCTGCTGCTGAGCGCAAGAAGCGAAAACGCAAAGATTTTAAGCGACCGCTCCGTATCGATGGCGCAAAGACTGAAAGACTGCCTTGTATACAACTCCAATCTACAAAGCGCGATATACGGCGAGGAACCTGAAGAATTCAGAGATGAAACCGAACCGAAAAACCCGAAGTTTGTATATGAGTTTTTTAAAAAGCTCGACTACATGCACGACGACGTGCAAAAGCTGATTGAGTTAGCCGAATCCGCCGAGGACAAACCGCTCACTGAAACACATGACAACGAATTTGAAAAACTCGCGCTCTACTGCCTTTACCGCTACTACCTGAACTCTATTGACGGTATGGACGTGCTGTCGCCTATTAAAAGGATAGTAGGCGAATATGTCATACTAAGCAACGCACTCACGGCGAACCCGGAGCTTGACCTACTCGACGCAATGCAGAAATACTCAAAGGAGATTGAGCACTCCTACGAAAACAACGAGGAACTTGACTTTGAGTTCATGACAAACCCCGATTTCTCGGTTGAGAATCTTTTAAATATACTATAAAAGCAGGTCGGATACCGTATCACGATATCCGACCTTATATTATTCCTTTTTGATTTTTTTGCTAATTACAATTGCGTAGATCCCCGGAATTATTGCCAGTAAAATTATTGCAAGCGCCACCGCAACTATTATCAGATACGACTCCTCTTTGCCGATTTTCAAATTTACTGCGCCCAAAATCATAAACACAGCGCCGCAGATAACTCCGAGATAACCAGCCAGCTTATTGGTTTTGCGCCAAACTGTTTCATTTGAAAGCGTTGACTTTGTGCGCACGCCTATCATGCTGTTTCTGCCAAGCTTTGGCATTAAGTTACCAATAAATATTATAATTGCGCCCATTATGAGAAGTACTGCGGTTGTGGCAACTCCGCCGAGCTTCTCGATTTTGTTCATGCTCAGCGAAAGGAAAAGCCATGACAGCGCAAGCCAAAACAGAAAAACTGCGAGGAAAATTTTGCCTGCGTATTTGCTGTTGTTTTTGTTTTCGCCTCTTTTTTCAAAAATTTTTAACGTTACCACATACGCCACGCTTAAAATTATCAAAGTTACCGGCATAAAAAGCATAGTCCACTTTGACATGAATCCGTCGGCGACTCCCTGAAAATTCCAGTGCGTGGGTACAACGTCGTACGGCGATACCGCGATATACACCACGGACGCCGCAATATTAATAAGCGACGCAATAAAGAAAATAAATCTTTTCATAGTTAATCCTCCTCCCTGCCCGTAAGGCTTGAAAGCAGCTGCAGCATATCTTCAAATACGCTGGTTCTTAGTGAATAAATCACGTTTTGTCCCTGTTTTTCCGCGCCGACCAAATCCGCCTGCTTTAAAACATTGAGGTGGTTGCTTATAGACGGCTTTGAAATGTTAAAATTGTCGGCTATTTCCCCCGCGGATCTATCTCCCTTGCGGAGCATCATCAGTATTTCGCGCCTTGTGGGGTCAGCCAGCGCCTTCCATACATCACCCATGATTTTCACCTCTTTTAGTTATTTAGTTAATTTTCTAATTAACTAAATATATTATATACCACTTAGATTTCCTTGTCAATAGTCTTTGACGCGGTAGTATGTAATACTACAAAATATGTAACATTTCAACATTTTATCTTTGTCAAATTTTTATTTATTGTTAAAACCTATTGCATTATTAAAACGGCTGTGTTATAATTGTTTTACGGAAAAATAATCCATAAGCGGACAGGCAGTCCGTTTAATGCTGATTTGCGGCAGCATTTCAGTACAATATTAAAAGGAGGAACTTTTATGAATTCACTAAAAAAGTACATCGCTGAGTTTATCGGCACCATGGTTCTGGTTGTTCTGGGCTGCGGTACCGCAATGCTCGTAGGCTGCGACGCGGCAAACGGTTGTGGCTACATCCTTACCGCCCTCGCGTTTGGTCTGGTAATTGTGGCTATGGCGTACAGCATCGGCAACATCTCGGGATGTCACATCAACCCCGCTGTTTCACTGGGCGTTCTTATTTCGGGCGGCATGAGCGTAGCTGATTTCATTGCTTATGTTGTTTCTCAGTGCCTCGGCGCATTTGCAGGCGCAGGTATCCTTGCCGCTATCTTCAATCTCGGCGGCGTTAAGGATCAGACAGGCGGCTATGGCACAAACGGTCTTGCAGGCGTTCACGACAGCGCTGTTGCAGGTCTTTTGGTTGAGGCTGTTCTCACCTTTGTTTTTGTTCTTGCTATCCTGGGCGTTACCTCAAAGAAAGCTAACCACGGTTCTTTTGCAGGTATCGTTATCGGCTTAACTCTTACACTGGTTCACATTCTTGGTATCGGTCTTACAGGCACATCTGTTAACCCCGCAAGAAGCTTTGGTCCCGCTATCGTTGCAGCGTTCAGCGGAAACACAGCGGCTATGGGTTCACTTTGGGTATTCATCGTAGGTCCGTTCATCGGCGCGGCTCTCGCAGCAGGCGTTTACAAGTTCCTTGAGGCTAAAAACGACTAATCAATTTACATAATCTAAGGGAGTCGGAAA
>OMXW01000102.1 GCA_900315085.1 uncultured Eubacteriales bacterium | reverse complement strand
TGAAGTGTTTTTGCACTCGCTTTTGTGAGCGCCGCACCTCAGCAGTGCAAGAGCTATTATACAGCAGTTTCCCCCTTTTGTCAACACCTTTTTTGAAAATTTTTAAAATTTTTTGAAAAAGTTTGCGTAAGTCTGCATTATATCTGATTTTTTGAGCTTTTATCTTATTTACCGACACACGTTTTTTACGGTTTTTATAGACATTTTCTTTTTACTTCGATATAATTTTAATATCAGATTCCGAAAACGAGGTTATATATGAAAAGAAGATTATCACAGAAAACGACCGATGTTTTTAATATGAGCTTTGCCGTGATATTCGGCGCGCTTTGCGTTATCGCGGGAGTAGGAGGCATGGCGGCGGTAGCGATATACGGCGAGCTCGGCACGGAATATCCCATGCCCGTTACAATAACCGTGCTCAGGTTCCTTGCGATGATATTCTGCTTTTTCGGGGTTGCCGCGATGTTTATCGGCTTCGGACGGTTTTTGATGTCCGATAAATGCGGCAGGCTTGCACGGAAGCTGAACGGCAACTCGGTGATTTTTTCCTGCATAGGGCTTATGCTGGCGATTCAGCTGGTATTTGCGCTGTGTATGCAGATGAACCCGATTACCGATATCAAAAACCTTGATTCATACGCGAAAACGATCGTAACCGAAAACTCTTTTGACTGCCTTGACTCGCCGCTTAATAACCACTATATAATAAGATACCAGAACAACATCGTTCTTTTGCTGATTTATACCGCGGTCTACAAGCTTACATATCTGATTACAGGCACATTTACGCGTGTTCCGCTGATTATACTGAACACTGTTGCGATAAACGGCGCGGTTCTGATTACAGTGCTGACCTCGCGCAGGCTGTTCGGAGGCAGAAAAGCCATGCTCACGCTGATGATGTGCGCGCTGTTCACTCCGTACTACACCTACACGCCGTATTTTTACACCGATTCGTTTTCAATTCCGTTCGTTGCGGGCACGGCATATGTTTTTGTCCGCGCGGTTCAGAGCGGCAGCCATGCAAAAAAGCTTTGGCTGTTTCTGCTGAGCGGAGCGCTTTGCCTTTTAGGCTTTGAAATCAAGGCGAGCGTTGCTATTCTGCTGCCTGCCATGCTGATTTATCTGCCGCTCAGATTTGGGTTACGCAGAGCGGTTAAGGCGGGCGCGGCCGTGCTGCTGAGCTTTTGTCTGCTGTTCGCCTCGTGCAGTATTGCGCTGAAATCGGCAAGTTTGATTTCGGAGGAGTCGTCAGACAAATATCAGTTTCCTGCCGCCCACTGGGTTATGATGGGGCTTAAAGACCTGGGCGCGTTTAACTTTGACGACAGCGATTTTTCAAAGAGCTTTGACACCAAGGCCGAAAGGCAGCAGGCGGAGCTGGAGGAGATCCAAAAGCGGATTTCCGAAAAAGGCGCTTTGGGCATGGTAACCCATCTGATAAAAAAGGCGACCTGGACTTACATGGACGGCACCTACTACATCGCAAACTACCTTGAAAAATATCAGCATTACACGCCGCTCCACAGCCTTGTTTTGTACGAGGGAGAGCTGAGGTTCCCGTTTTTCGCGTACAGCTTCGGGTTCCAGTTTTCGCTGATTGCGTTTATGGCGTTATCCGCGTTTTACTCAAGACGCAGACATGAGCGCGGCGTTACGACTATGTTCAGGATCGCGGTTATCGGCATGTTTTTATTCTTCCTGATTTGGGAAACCAACGCGCGGTACCCGTTCAATTTTACTCCGCTTTATATGCTTATTGCCACCGAGGGCGTTTTCTGTTTTGCCGCGGGTAAAAATCACCGTACAATTAACTCACGTCAATCTAATTTGTTAATCGATTTGTAATACTTTTAGATGTCATTCTGAGCGGTCGCCGACAGGCGAATTTGCGATAACAAATAGTCGAAGAATCCCCCACGGCGGCGCACGTTGGCATCTTATCAAGGGGATCCTTCGACTAAACGCTCCGCGTTTTGCCCTTTGGGCACCGCTCAGGATGACATCTTTGTTTTTCTTATTGCTTTTGAATTACGAAATTAGATTGACGTGACAATTAACTAAAAAACCCTTGACATTTTTACGCGCCATATATATAATAATTAATAACAACTAAAATCCCCTGTAAAGACTGTGACGGGAACAAGATATAAGTTTTGAGGCAAAGAGAGCCGTTGGTTGGTGTAAAACGGCGCGAGGGCTTATATGTATAGCTCATCCCTGAGTTGTCCGCGCGAAGCTTTGAGCGCGGGACGCTTGACAGCGTTATTCGTCAGGACTTTGTTGGAAGTCTGTAAGGGCTGTGCGGCGACGTACGGCTGAATTTGGGTGGTACCACGATTTTTTCGTCCCTTAACGCGACCGCTGGGTTGCTTTAGGGGACTTTATTTGTGAATATATTTTCAGGAGGAAAAGAAATGAAACCGTCTTTTCAGAAGTACATTCCGTTTAAGCAGATAAACATTCCCGACCGCACATGGCCGGACAAAACAATCACTAAGGCGCCGATTTGGTGCAGCGTAGATTTGCGCGACGGCAACCAGGCTTTGGTTGACCCGATGAACCTTGAGGAGAAGCTCGAGTTCTTCCACGCACTCTGCGACATGGGCTTCAAGGAAATTGAAATAGGCTTTCCGAGCGCGTCCGAAACCGAATACGAAATCTGCCGCGAGCTGATTGAGAAAAACCACATTCCCGACGACGTTACTATCCAGGTTCTTGTTCAGGCGCGCGAGCATTTGATTCACAAGACCTTTGAGGCCATCAAGGGCGCGAAGAACGTTATCGTCCACTTCTACAACTCAACCTCTACCCTGCAGCGCAAGGTAGTTTTTAAAACCGATATGCAGGGCGTTATCGACATCGCGGTTGACGGCGCAAAGCTTATCAAGAAGCTGACCGACGAATACACGGGCGACACAAACATCCGCTTTGAGTACTCTCCCGAGAGCTTCAGCGGCACCGAGATGGACAACGCCGTTGAAATCTGCGACAGGGTTATGGAGGAGCTCGGCTCAACTAAGGAAAATCCCGTTATCCTCAACCTGCCCAACACTGTTGAGATGTGCACGCCAAACACCTTTGCCGACCAGATAGAGTATTTTATCCGTCACCTCAAAAACCGCGAGGCGGCTATAATCAGCGTACATCCCCACAATGACCGCGGCTGCGGCGTTGCGGCGGGCGAGCTTGCAGTTATGGCAGGCGCTGACCGCGTTGAGGGAACGCTTTTCGGAAACGGCGAACGCACAGGCAACATGGACATCGTTACAATGGGACTGAATATGTTCACCCAGGGCGTTGACCCCGAGCTCGACTTTTCGCAGCTACCCAAGCTCCGCGATATTTACGAGCGCTGCACCGGCATGAAAATAGACCCCCGTCAGCCGTATATCGGCGAGCTGGTGTTCACCGCTTTCTCGGGTTCTCACCAGGACGCTATCAACAAGGGCTATCAGTACATGAAGGACAGCGGAACCGAATACTGGGAGATCCCGTATCTGCCGATCGATCCTGCCGACGTTGGCCGCGAGTACGAGCCTATCATCAGAATCAACTCGCAGTCAGGCAAGGGCGGCGCGGCATTTGTTATGAGCAACAACTTCGGCTACGACCTGCCAAAGCGCATGCACCCCGAGTTCTCGCGCCTTGTTCAGGCTAAGTGCGAGGAGCTGGAGCGCGAGCTTATTCCCAAAGAGCTGTTTGACGTATTTGAGAAAAACTACCTCAATCATCCGATGAAATACAAGCTCACCAGCCGCAAGATCTATGAGGAGAGCGAAAACGGCAAGGATTACGTTCACTTCAAGGGCAAGATGCTTATTGACGGCTACAACGAGGTCAAGCTTCGCGGCACCGGCAACGGCCCGATCGACGCGTTCTTCAACGCGATAAAGAAGGTAGGACTTGGCAAGTACAAGTTCATCAACTACAGCCAGCACGCTATTTCGGAGGGCTCCGACGCTAAGGCTGTTTCATATATCGAGCTGAAAAAGCCCAACGGAGAGAATATCTTCGGTATCGGCATAGATTCAAACGTTAATATCGCTTCCGTGCTCGGCGTTCTCAACGCTATCAACCGCGCGGAGTGCAAGGCTGAATAAAGTTTATATGTATTGAAAAGCGGCTGTATCAAGGCTTTCCCTGATACAGCCGCTTGCTTACGCTTTGCGTGAAATTATTTCATGCTGTTTTCATAAGACTCAATCATCTTCTT
>OMXW01000106.1 GCA_900315085.1 uncultured Eubacteriales bacterium | reverse complement strand
TATGCCGGCGTTTTCGGTTCAGTTTCACCCCGAAGCCTGCGGCGGCCCCCAGGACACCGCGTTCCTGTTTGACCGCTTCGTTGACCTTATGAAGGAAAACAAGAAATAATAAGGCTTAATATTAAAAATAAATTCTTTTAGGATAAGGATGATTATATGCCACTGAAAAAGGATATTAAAAGAGTAATGGTAATCGGCTCGGGTCCTATTGTCATCGGACAGGCAGCCGAATTTGACTACGCGGGCACTCAGGCTTGCCGCGCATGACAGACAACGCCATGGCGGATAAAATATATATTGAGCCTCTTACGCTTGAAACCGTAAAGAGAATCATCAAGAAGGAGCGTCCCGACAGCCTGCTCTCAACTCTGGGCGGTCAGACAGGACTTACTCTTTCAATGCAGCTTGCAAAGGAGGGCTTCCTCCAAAAGCACGGCGTTAAGCTTTTGGGAGCCAACCCCGACACGATCGACAAGGCTGAGGACAGACAGATGTTCAAGGACACGATGCTTGAAATCAATCAGCCCGTGATTCCCTCGCTTGTTGTAAACGATGTTGAATCCGCAGTAAAATTCGCAGACGAAATCGGCTATCCCGTTATTATCCGCCCCGCGTTCACCCTCGGCGGCACAGGCGGCGGCATTGTTAACGACGAGGAGGAGCTCAGGGAAATCACCTCAAACGGTCTTGAGCTTTCGCCTATCACTCAGGTCCTTGTTGAAAAATGTATCTCGGGCTGGAAAGAGGTTGAGTTTGAGGTAATGCGCGACAGCGACGGCAACGTTATCACTGTCTGCTCAATGGAAAACTTCGACCCCGTAGGCGTTCACACAGGCGACTCAATCGTAATCGCGCCAACTGTCACCCTTGCCGACAAGGAGTATCAGATGCTTCGTTCAGCCGCGCTGAACATCATCTCCGCGCTCAAGGTTGAGGGCGGATGCAACTGCCAGTTCGCGCTGAATCCCGAAACCTTTGAGTACGCTGTTATCGAGGTTAACCCCCGTGTATCGCGTTCATCGGCTCTGGCTTCAAAGGCGACGGGTTATCCCATCGCCAAGGTCGCGGCAAAAATCGCGATCGGCTACACACTCAATGAAATCAAAAACGCCGTTACGGGCACGACCTACGCGTGCTTTGAGCCTGCGCTCGACTACGTTGTAGTAAAATTCCCCAAATGGCCTTTCGATAAATTTGTATACGCGAAGCGCGACCTCGGCACCCAGATGAAGGCTACCGGCGAGGTTATGGCTATCGCTCCCACCTTTGAGCAGGCAATCATGAAGGCAGTACGCGGCGCTGAGATTTCTCACAACACTCTTGACGACAAGTACTTTGCCAAGATGTCAAACGCTTCGGTAGTTGACAGACTGAGCACCTGCGACGACAGAAGGATATTCTGCGTTTACGAGGCGTTAAAGCGCGGCGTAACGGTTGAGCAGATCCACGAAATCACCATGATCGACGAGTGGTTCCTTGAAAAGCTCAAAAACATCATCGCGGTAGGCGAGGAGCTCAAGGGCGGCGAGCTTACCGACGAGCTCTACGAAAGAGCAAAGAACATCGGCTTCCTCGACAAGACGATCGAGGAGTTCACTGGCAAAAAGGTAGAAAATCCGCTTGTACCCGTTTATAAAATGGTTGACACCTGCGCCGCAGAGTTTGAGGCTCAGACGCCCTACTTCTACTCAACCTTTGACAAGGAGAACGAGGCGGCTCAGTTCATCAAGAATAAAAACAGCGACAAAAAGACGGTCATCGTATTCGGCTCCGGTCCTATCCGTATCGGCCAGGGTATCGAGTTCGACTACGCTTCGGTACACTGCGTATGGGCGCTCAAAAAGGCGGGCTACGACGTAGTAATCGTAAACAACAACCCCGAGACCGTTTCAACCGACTTTGACACCGCCGACAGACTTTACTTTGAACCCCTCACCACCGAGGACGTTATGGGAATCATCAAAACCGAGAATCCCTTCGGCGTGGTAGTGGCGTTCGGCGGTCAGACAGCTATCAAGCTTACAAAATTCCTCAGCGAAAGCGGAGTCAACATTCTGGGAACCTCCTACGACGCAATCGACATGGCTGAGGACAGAGAGCGTTTTGACGAGCTTCTTGAAAAGTACCATATCAAGCGTCCGCGCGGCGTAACCGTAATGACAACCGAGGAAGCTCTCAGCGTAGCCGACAAAATCGGCTATCCGGTTCTGCTCCGTCCGTCCTACGTTCTCGGCGGCCAGAACATGATCATCGCGTTTAACGAGGCTGACGTCAAGGAATACATGGCTATCATCCTCGCACAGAACATTGAAAATCCGATCCTTATCGATAAATATCTCCAGGGCACCGAAATCGAGGTTGACGCCATCTGTGACGGCGAGGATATCCTTATCCCCGGTATCATGGAGCATATTGAGCGCGCGGGCGTTCACTCGGGCGACTCCATCGCGGTATATCCCGCGTGGAACCTCAGCGACGAAATGACTCAGATCATCGTTGAAAGCTCGCGCAACCTTGCAATCGAGCTCAAAACAAAGGGACTTGTAAATATTCAGTACCTCATCTACAACAACGAGCTTTACGTTATCGAGGTAAATCCGCGTTCGTCGCGTACGATCCCGTACATCAGCAAGGTTACGGGCGTTCCCATGGTTGACCTTGCCACACGCGCAATGCTCGGCGAAAAGCTCAGCGACATGGGCTACGGCACAGGCCTCTACAGAAAGAGCCCCTACATCGCCGTAAAGGTTCCCGTATTCAGCTTTGAAAAGCTCATCAACGTAGATAACCACTTAGGCCCCGAAATGAAGTCAACGGGCGAGGTCCTCGGTATCGCCGGCACGCTCGAGGAAGCACTGTACAAGGGACTTATCGCGGCAGGCTACAAGATGAAGAAGCACGGCGGTATATTCATCACCGTCCGCAATTCGGACAAGGGCGAAATCGGCGAGATCGCAAAAAAATACTACGACCTCGGCTTCAAGATTTACGCTACCGAGGGCACCGCTTCGGTATTCAGCAAGTACGGAATTGACGCGGTAAGCGTTAAGAAAATCCACGAGTCCGAGTCAAACAACACCCTCACTCTTATTGAGTCGGGCAAGATACAGTATGTAATTTCAACCTCCGCAAAGGGCAGGATCCCCTCGCGCGACTCGGTTAAGATCCGCCGCAAGACCGTTGAAAGAAACATACCCTGCCTTACCTCTCTTGACACCGCCAACGCGCTTGCAGACTGCCTGCGCTCACGCTATTCTCAGGTGAGCACCGAGCTTGTTGACATCAACAACATGAGAGACTCAAAGCAGAAGCTCAAATTCACAAAGATGCAGGGTATCGGCAACGACTACATCTATTTCAGCACCTTCGATCAGGAAATCAACAATCCGGAGGCTCTGGCGGTAAGACTTTCCGAGCAGCATTTCGGAATCGGCGGCGACGGCGTAATCCTTGTTTGTCCGTCAAAGGTAGCCGACGCTCAGATGAAGATGTACAACCGCGACGGCTCCGAGGGCAAGATGTGCGGCAACGGAATCCGCTGCGTGGGCAAGTTCCTCTACGACCACAACATGATGGACATCAAGGAGAAGGACGAATTCACAATTGAAACCCTCAGCGGAATCAAGACCTTAAAGGCGTTCACAAGCGACGGAGTTGTTACAAGACTCAGAGTTGACATGGGCAAAGCTATCCTCGATCCTGCCGAGATCCCCGTTGCTCTTGACGGCGACAAGGTCGTAAACCGCACCGTTGAAATCGGCGGCAGGAAATATAACATCACCTGCGTATCCATGGGTAATCCGCACTGCGTTGTATTCATGGACGGCATTGACTATATGGACATTGAAACTATCGGCTCCGAATTTGAAAACAACGAGCTGTTCCCCGAGCGCGTAAACACGGAATTTGTTACCGTGCTTGACGAGCGCACGATCAAAATGCGCGTATGGGAGCGCGGCTCGGGCGAAACCTGGGCATGCGGAACAGGCGCGTGCGCGGTAGCTGTTGCGGCATGTGAAAACGGCTTCTGCAAAAAGGGAGAGGATATCAAGGTCAAGCTAAAGGGCGGCGACCTGATTATCAACTACACCGACGACACCGTTTACATGACGGGCAACGCCGAAAGAGTTTTCGAGGGCGAAATCGAAATATAAAAAAGTTGAAAGTTAAAAGTTGAAAGTTGAAAGAACTCTAAACTCTAAACTCTAAACTCTGAAATAAAGTTTTTGGGTTACAGATATATTAGATATTAGGGAAAAGTCTAATATAAGGAATGAGTAAATTGAAAATCAACAAAAATTTTGACAACCTTGTACCAAACTATCTTTTTGCCGACGTAGCAAAAAAGACCGCGGAATATGCCGCCGCTCACCCCGATAAAAAGATCATCCGTCTGGGGATCGGCGACGTAACTCTGCCGCTTGCCCCCGTTGTTGTTGAGGCTATGAAGCGCGGCGCGGAGGATCTGGCTCACAAGGAAAGCTTTAAGGGCTATCCCGACTACGAGGGCTACGAGTTTTTGCGTCAGGCGATCGCCGACTATTACAAGGGCTTCGGCGTAAGCGTAGCGGCTGACGAGATTTTTGTGTCGGACGGCGCAAAATCCGACTGCGGCAACATCGGCGACATCTTCTCACAGGACAACACCGTTCTTGTAACGGACCCCGTATATCCCGTTTATGTGGATTCAAACATCATGGCGGGCAGAAAGATTGTTTACGCCGCTTCAAACCGTGAAAACGGCTTTGCGGCAATGCCGGACGAAAGCGTAAAGGCGGACATCATCTACCTTTGCTCGCCCAACAACCCAACAGGCTCGGCTTACACCGCCGAACAGCTCAAAGAGTGGGTTGACTACGCAATCAAAAACGACGCGATCATCCTCTACGACAGCGCGTATGAGGCGTTTATCACCGAGGATTTGCCGCGCTCCATCTATGCGATCGAGGGCGCAAGACAGTGCGCTATCGAGATGTGCTCGCTTTCAAAAACCGCGGGCTTTACCGGCACACGCTGCGGCTACACAATTATTCCGCGCGAGCTTGAGCGCGACGGCCACAACATCTACGCAACCTGGTACCGCCGTCAGGCAACCAAGTTCAACGGCGTTTCGTGGCCTGTTCAGTGCGCTGCCGCCGCTGTGTTCAGCGAGGAGGGACAGCGCCAGATCCGCGAGAATATCGATTATTATCAGGAGAACGCGCGCATAATTTCCTCCGCTCTTGACGAGCTGGGAATCTACTACACGGGCGGCAAAAACTCACCCTACATCTGGCTTAGATGCCCCAACAACATGGGAAGCTGGGAGTTCTTTGACTACCTGCTTGAAAACGCCAACGTTGTAGGCACCCCCGGCGAGGGCTTCGGCGAAAACGGCGCGGGCTACTTCCGCCTGACCTCCTTCGGCGACCGTGAAAGCACGGTGGAGGCGGTTGACAGAATCAAAAAGCTGCTTTCAAAATAATTTTAAAGGGTTGGTTCATCGCAAATTGAACCGACCCTTTTCTGCTGTTGAAAAATACGCCGATATGGTGTATAATAAAATTAATTATAAATTTATCGGAGGTGTTTTTCTTGGATATCAAGGCAGGCGACAGGGTAGAGCTCAAAAAGCCGCACCCGTGCGGAAACAAGGTCTTTACCGTACTGCGTGTTGGCATGGATTTCAAAATCCGCTGTGAAAGCTGCGGGCGCGAGGTCATGGTGCCCCGAAACAAGATAGAGAAAAACATCAAAAAAGTACTGGAGTAAGCTATGTTTGAGAAGATAGAAATATTTGATAAACGCTATTCGGGCTGTATGAGCCGGGCGTCGCGGCCGACCCCGACGAGTACCAAAAGGTTATGAAGGAGATAAAGTCGATCGAGGAGATCGTGCTTACCTACCGCGACTGCAAAAAGGCGTTGCAGACCGAACACGACAGCCTTGAAATACTTGAAGAAAGCTCCGACGCCGAACTAAAGGAGCTTGCTCAGCTTGAGCTTGACGAGGCAAAGCAGCAGCTTGAAGAGCTTTCGGAAAAGCTTAAGATCCTGCTTCTGCCAAAGGATCCCAACGACGAGCGAAATGTAATTGTTGAAATCCGCGGCGGCGCGGGCGGCGAGGAAAGCGCGCTGTTCAGCGCGGTGCTGTTCAGAATGTACAGCATGTACGCCGAAAAACGCGGCTACCGCGTTGAGGTGGTAAACGCAAACGAAACCGAGCTCGGAGGCTTCAAGGAAATATCGTTTATGATCGAGGGCGAGGGCGCGTATTCTCGCTTTAAGTATGAAAGCGGCGTTCACCGCGTTCAGCGCGTACCCGAAACCGAAAGTCAGGGACGCGTCCACACCTCAACAACAACCGTTGCGGTGCTTCCCGAGGCGGAGGACGTTGAGCTTGAAATCGACCCCAAGGATTTAAAAATAGATACCTTCCGTTCAAGCGGCGCTGGCGGTCAGCACATCAACAAAACAAGCTCCGCTATCCGCGTTACCCACATTCCAACGGGTACCGTGGTTGAGTGTCAGGATGAGCGAAGCCAGTACAAAAACAAGGACAAGGCGCTAAAGGTTCTGAAAAGCCGACTGCTTAAGGAAAAGCAGGACAAGCAGGCAAGTGAAATTGCCGCCGACCGTAAATCACAGGTCGGAACGGGCGACCGAAGCGAGCGCATAAGAACATACAACTATCCCCAGGGCAGACTTACCGACCACAGGATCGGACTTACGCTGTACAAGCTTGAGGATATCTTAAACGGCAATCTTGACGAGGTCATCGACGCGCTGATAACCGCCGACAGAGCCGAAAAGCTCAAGGAGAGCATTGAACAGTAAGGGTGATTTGAATGAAAACAGAGTTGCTCGGAAGTACACCCGAACAAATAGAAAAAGCCGCACAAATCCTAAAAGACGGCGGCTTGGTAGGAATCCCTACAGAGACGGTCTACGGACTTGCCGCGAACGCGCTTGACGGCGCGGCGGTCGCAAAAATTTTTGAAGCAAAGGGCAGACCGATGGACAATCCGCTTATAGTACACGTCGCGGATTTTAACGATATTGAAAGCTTTGAGTTGGTGAGCGAAATCCCCGGATCCGCGCGTCTGCTTGCAAAACGCTTTTGGCCGGGACCGCTCACAATGATAATGAAAAAGGGTAAAGCGGTTCCCGATGAAGTTTCCGCAGGACTTGACACCGTGGCTATCCGTTTTCCGAGCCATCCTGTAGCGCAGGCGATAATCAGGGCGGCTCAGCTTCCGCTTGCCGCTCCGTCGGCTAATCTTTCGGGCTCGCCCAGCCCCACGACCGCGCGCCACGTCATGAATGATTTGGACGGAAAAATCGAGGCGGTGCTCGACGGCGGAGAGTGCGAGGTAGGGCTTGAAAGCACGGTGATAACTCTTGCGGACGGCGTCCCGAGGGTGCTGCGCCCCGGCGGAGTTACCGTTGAACAGCTCCGCGAAACGCTCGGCGAGGTCGAGGTTGACGACGCGGTGCTCAATCAGCTTGAGGAAGGCAAAAAAGCCGCAAGCCCGGGTATGAAGTACAAGCACTACGCACCAAAGGCGAACGTTGTGCTTCTTAAATGCAGCGACGACGAGTATATTGATTATGTAAACGACCACGGCGGCAGGGGCGTTGCCGCGCTGTGCTGCGACGAGGATTTAAGCAGGCTTAAAAACGTCAAGGTCATATCGCTCGGAAAGCGCGGCGATTATTCTCAGCAGGCTCACCGCCTGTTTGACAGCCTGCGCAGAATTGACGGCTACGGCGACGTAATAACCGTGTATTCACGGCTTCCGCATACCGACGGCGTCGGAATGGCGGTCTATAACAGGCTTATCCGCGCGGCAGGCTTTGAGGTGATCGACCTTGAATAGGTGCAGGATAATCGGCCTGACAGGTCAGAGCGGAGCAGGAAAAAGCACGGTCCTGAGCTGTTTTGAGAGCAGGGGAGTCTGCGTTTTCAACTCGGATTTAGCCGTCAAAAGAATATATGAGAGCGGCTCGGTCTGCCTTAAGGCGGTGGCGGCTGAGTTCGGCGAGGATATAATAAATCCCGACAAAAGCCTGAACAGAGCGCTGCTTGCTCAAAGGGCGTTTGCAAGCCGAGAGAACACGGAAAGGCTGAACAGCATTGTTCATCCGTTCGTAACAACGGAGCTTTTAAAGCTTTTGAAGGAGCAAAAACCGAGCGTGCTCATCTGCGACGCTCCGCAGCTTTTTGAGAGCGGAATTTACGTTCTCTGCGATTATATAATCAGCGTTGTGGCGGACGAAAGCATAAGGCTTGAAAGGATCTGCGCGCGCGACGGGATTTCGCGCGAACAGGCAATGCTCAGAATCAACGCTCAGCTGAGCGAGAGCTTTTTCAGGGAAAACTCGGACTTTGTAATTGAAAACAACAGCGATGAAAAATCGCTTCTTGACAGGGCAAAGGGAATTTTTGATAAATTAATTTAAACAGGAAAGGGTGGCGAGATGGCAGAAAAAGCGCGTTACGCTCAAAGAACTCAAAAGAACAGACACGCTCAGAACAGACACCCCAACAATAAAAAGTCAAAAAAGGCGAACGCTGTAATATGGCTGCTTCTTATCGCGATTTTCGCGGGCGGCGCTGTATTCTTTGTTTCACAGTTTAAAAAGGATAATCAGGATAAGGTGCAAAAGGTGGCTTATCCTCAGAAATACAGCAAATACGTTGACAAGGCGTCACTTCAGTACAGCCTTGACCCCGCGCTGATTTACGCGGTGATCCACACCGAAAGCGGCTTTAACCCGAACGCCGAATCTCCTGCCGGAGCGTGCGGACTTATGCAGGTCATGCCCGACTCGTTCGATTGGCTTATGGGACTTCGCGGAGAAAGCGATAAATATACGACCGAGGATTTATTTAAACCGGAGGTCTGCATCGACTACGGCTGTTATCTTCTGCGCTACAATCTTGACTGGTTCAATCAGGATGAGGTTTGCGCGCTTGCAGGATATAACGCAGGCTTCGGAAAGGTTGACGAGTGGCTTTCGGACAGCAGTCTGAGCTCAGACGGAAAAACCCTTGACGATCCCGATAATATCCCGATTGAGGAAACGCGCGAATACGTTAAAAAGGTTCAAAGCGCAAAGCAAATGTATACCAAGCTGTATTATTCAAATGATAAAACCGAAGCAACAGATAAATAGATGTACATAGAAAGGAATGATTCCCATGGCAGAGGAAAAATCAAAGACAGAGCTTTTAAGAGAAAAGCTTATGAACGATCCAAAAACTATCAAGAAGCTTGACGCTGAGGAAATAAAGAAGGCGGATGAGTTTTGTGAGGACTACAAGGCGTTTTTGAACGCTTCTCCGGTTGAGCGCGAGGCTGTGCGTTATACAGCCGCGCTTGCACAAAAGGAAGGCTTTGTAGAGTACGACCCCAACGCGGAATACAAGGCAGGCGACAGGGTTTATTTGATTAACCGCGGCAAGGCTATCGCGCTTGCGGTAATCGGTAAGAACGGCGTTAAAAACGGCGCGCGCCTTGCGATCGCCCACATTGATTCCCCGAGAATTGACTTAAAGCCCAATCCGCTTTATGAGGCAAACAACCTTGCATTGTTCAAAACTCACTACTACGGCGGCCTGAAAAAATATCAGTGGACGGCTATTCCGCTCACACTCCACGGCACAGTCGTTAAGCTTGACGGCTCAACGGTCGATATCATC
>OMXW01000107.1:3969-4770 GCA_900315085.1 uncultured Eubacteriales bacterium | reverse complement strand
CTTCCATGCTATGATTATTATACTCATTATAGTATAAATAAAGTACGCTGTCAATATAATTTAAATATGTTTATAATAGAAATTAGTCAAATTAGGCAAAAATAAGACGGCGCTAAGCCGTCTTATTTTAATAATTTTCCGTGTTTTTACATACTGTCGGGGCAGTTGATGCTGAACATTGTAAGCACGTTTTTAATAACCGAGCGCACACAGCCGCAAAGCGAAAGCCTTGCCTGCATCAAGCCTTCGTCAACACCCTTTACGCGGCAAGCGTTGTAGAGCGCTTACGATCTCGTTTGTGTAGAGCGCAAGGTGACTGATAAGCTCTCTTTCCTCGGGAGCGGTGAGCAGCGCAAGCTCATCGGCCGTACATTCCCTCGGGGTGATTCCGTCGCCTGCAAGAGCCTTGAAAATGCTGCAAATACGCGCGTGAGCGTACTGAACGTAGTAAACGGGGTTCTGGTTGTCCTGAGTTACCGCGAGGTCAAGGTCAAAGTCCATCTGAGTGTTTGCCTCACGGGTGTTGAACAGGAACCTTGCGCTGTCAACCGGAACCTCCTCAAGCAGGTCGCGCAGCTGAATAGCCTTGCCGGTACGCTTGCTCATTTTTACAAGCTCGCCGTTGCGCACAAGCTTTACAAGCTGCATAAGCACAACGTTAAGGCGGCTGCCGTCGTAGCCTATTGCGTTCATAGCGCCCTTCATTCTCATAACGTGACCGTGGTGGTCGGCTCCCCAGATATCGATCAGGGTTTCAAAGCCGCGGTCAAACTTGTTTTTGTGATACGCAATATCCGCCGC
>OMXW01000107.1:0-3963 GCA_900315085.1 uncultured Eubacteriales bacterium | reverse complement strand
ACCTCTTTGTTTTTGTACCAGACCGCGCCTTCCTTTTCGTAGGTCAGTCCCTTTTCCGTGAGAAGGTCAACAACCTGTTTTACCGCGCCGCTCTTGTGGAGCTCGCTCTCAAAGAACCACTTGTCGTAAACGATTTTGTACGCCGCCATGTCGTCCTGCATCTTTTTGATGTTCTTGGGCAGCGCGTAGCTTACAAGCGCGTTCTTTCTTTCCTCGGATGAAGCGTTTACAAGAACGTCGCCGTTGATGTCGGCGTATTCCTGCGCAAGCTCTGTGATGTCCGCACCCTGATAGCCGTCCTCGGGGAACTCGATTTCGTCGCCCTTGTAAATCTGCAAATATCTCGCTTCAAGCGAACAGCCGAATTTTTCGATCTGGTTGCCGGCGTCGTTAACATAGAACTCACGATAAGCGTCGTAGCCTGCCTTATCGAGCACAGCCGCAAGGCAGTCGCCCAGCGCGCCGCCGCGCGCGTTGCCCATATGCATGGGACCTGTAGGGTTCGCCGATACAAATTCGACCATAATTTTTTCACCCTTGCCGAAGTCCGACTCGCCGTAGCTTTCGGGGTTGGCGGTGATTTCCTGAATTACGCGAGTGTAAAACTCAGCGCCGAGGAAAAAGTTGATGAAGCCCGGGCCTGCTGTTTCAAATCGCTCGCACATCGTGCCGCTGAGGTCAAGTCTTTCGGTGATTGCCTGAGCTATTTTGAACGGGGGCATGCGGAATGCCTTTGCTCCTGCCATAGCCGCGTTTGTGGCAAAGTTGCCGTGGCTCTGGTCAGCAGGCGTTTCAATAATAAAATCGGGAAGCTCCGCCTCGGGAAGAGCTCCGTCGCTGATTGCTTTTTTGATTGCTTCGGTAACAGCTTCCTTGAGCTTGCTTACCGCCAATGCGTATATATCCATCTTTATTACCTCACATAGTTTGTTTTTCTTCAACCTTGATCAAGAAGCGGTTCTCGCTTACAAGGTCGGTGTTAAAATCGAGAGTGTAGCTCACCTCGAGCGTGCCGCCTTTTTCATGCAGCTTGTTTTCAAGCGTCTTGGTGAATACTCCGATGCTCATGTCGCCCGCGATCGTGCTGTAAATGCACTGGTGACGCCTGCCCTTTTCAAGCATGAGCTGAGAACCAAGCTGACCTTTGCGGTTAATAATAACAGTGTTTTTGTCAACCTTTATCAGATTGTCGCTCCAGTCGTTCGGGTTTTTCTCGTCGTATTCCCTGTAGCCTATGTAAAACCTGTCGTTTTTCTTTATGAATTTGCCTGCGGTCAGAACCTCAATGCGGTCGGTTTCTCCGTCCATGGTCTGCTCGCCGACAATTGAAATCATGTAGCGTTCTAAATTTTCCATATCTTCCTCAAAACTGTTCAATGTCTATCTGCGTGACGCTGTGCTCCATATCGCGTCCCAAAAACAGCCCTGCTACGCTCTCAAAGCCGTCGGGCGTGTCGCTTACAAAAAACGACGGTGTTTTTTGTTGATTATCGTCGTTCAACAGGTCGTTTTCTCTGAGAACCTTTGCGGCGTAAACCGCAGTTTCATAGCCTGAGTCAATCAGCTTTACGCCGTCGCCCATGTAGTCCTGAATAGCGTCTCGGAGCAGCGGAAAATGCGTGCAGCCCAAAATCAGGGTGTCAACTCCGCTGTCCTTCAGCTCGGACAGGCAGCGCTTTACAACAAGTCTTGTTATCTGGTCGTCGCGGTGGATGATCCCGTTTTCAACAAGGGATACAAACATCGGACACGCCTGCTCAAATACCTCCAAATCGGGGTTGAGCTTGTTGATTCGGTCTCGGTAGCTGTGACTGCTTACGGTAGCCGGGGTTCCGATAACTCCTATTTTTCCGTTCTCCGTTACCTTGACGGCGGTGAATACGGTTGGGTTGACAACTCCCGTGTAGGGCACGCCGAGCCTTTGCTCAAGCATCTTTCCTGCCACCGAGCTTACGGTGCCGCAGGCTGCGACGATCATCTTTACGTTGTGACTCAAAAGGAAGTTTGTATCCTGGATAGAGTACTTTTTGATTGTGTCGCGGCTTTTTGTGCCGTAGGGCACTCTGCCGGTGTCGCCGAAGTAAATAATTTTTTCATTTGGAAGCACATGCATAAATTCCTTGACCGCGGTAAGTCCGCCGAGTCCGGAATCGAACACGCCGATTGCGTTCTGTGATGACATAGAACAACCTCATTTTCTAAGTAATTAAGTTACAATTAAATTAATAATACCACAACTGCGCCGCTGTTTCAAGTGCGGGGCATGAAAAAAGGGCGGAATAATCCGCCCTAAAAGTGATTTTGCTATTTTATCTCCGCAATATGCTCTACAATTTCGGCAACCTTTATCTGCTGAGGCTCCTCGAGTCTGTCAAGAACGTGCTCAATGCGCGACATTGCCTCGGAGTTCAAATCGTACACATTTTTGTCGAACGAAAGCACCTCCGCCATTGTCACGCCCAAAGCCTTGCAAATTTTGTAAAGGGTGTCAATTGTCGGACATTTTTCGCCTCTTTCAAGTCTGCCGAGATACGCGGGGTAAAGTCCCGCTTTTTTTGCCAGCGCTTCCTGGCTGATGTCTGCCGTAAGGCGGTATTTGCGAATATTTCCGCCTAATTTTTTGTTTAATAACTCTCTGGTCATTTTTCGCCTCTGAAAATATTTCTCAAAGTTTGTTAATGTGAATATCTCTCCTTGTAAAATACTTTAACACAAATGCACATATTCGTCAAGAAAGAAATCATATTTTAATGTAAAATTAATATAATTTTTTTAGTGGTTTTCATGTACATAATTACTAAAAGCGTGACCGAATTTAAATTTTTCCGCCTGATTTTGCCGCTTTAAAATTTAAACTTGAAAAATCATCAATATAATTGTATAATAAAGGGTAACTACATGAAAATTACCCCGAGAGGATGTTAACTATGGAATATACAAAGGCGTTTGAATTAATCGCGGACAAGGTTGGCGAGGAGCTTACAAAACAGGGCTACACCCGTCAGAAGGTCGCTTCCGAGGAGGGAAAGCTCGTTGCGCTCTTTACAAGCCAGAACGTAGCTTACTCGGTAGTTTATGTGATCGATAAGCAGCAGATGCTTCTCCGTTCCTGCGCAATGACCGACGAAGGCCCCGACAACGAGTGGAAAACTCTTTCTACCTGGCTCTACGACGATTATGTAGCTAGCCAGAAGGACGCCGAAAGCATTGCCAACGACTTTGTTGACGGAGTTTCAAACACTTCCGCAATCAAGCGCGCAAAGCAGGTCAAGCAGAAAAAGAAGAAAGAGGACGGCACAGCCGACCCCAAATTTCTTGCAAAGCGGTTTGTAACATACTTCCCCGAGCTCAAGGATGAAATCAAGAACGAGGAGGACTGCTACTACCCGTTCCGCGGAGCGACCTTCGCAAAGGAGCACATCGCTCCCAAGCTCTCGGACTACATCAGGAGAGCCAACAAAAAGGAAACCGAAAAATTTGCCGGCGTGTTCAACGTTCAGTACGGCAACGGCGATGTTGACACCCGTTCAATAATTACGATCGTATTGCTCAACTCGCTTTCTCAGGAGGACTTTGACAAGCTCTCAGAGTACTTTGACGAGGATTTGTCAAAGGCGGCGGCAGCCGGACGCAAATATATCGGCAGGGAAGTAAAGCCCGAAAAACCGAAAAAGAAAACCGTGTCAAAATTCAGCACGCTCAAGGATCAGCAGTAAACAGTCGGACGCTTCGGCGTCCGTTGTGTTTTGAGCCCGGGCAAAAACGGGCTGTATACAATATATAGCGGTGTGCAAACACCAAATAAAATTAATCAAAAAAAGCTTGACTTCTATCAATTTATGTGATAAAATGTTATCACCTCTAAAAGGGGCTTTATTTTTGTGCCCTGCTGAGGGAGGCTAAAAATATTCCGAATAACCGGGAGGTGCCGTTATGAGAGTTAAAATCACATTGGCCTGCACA
>OMXW01000110.1 GCA_900315085.1 uncultured Eubacteriales bacterium | reverse complement strand
TCATCACGCAGTTTTGGGACTGAACTTTGATAATATCTCGGTTCACCACAACTCTATGGATAATATTGCGGGTATGTGCGTATACGCGATTTACTGGACAAACTCCAAGATTTATTCCAACACGATGACAAATGTAGGTCTCGGCGTTGATATGCGCAATATGACAACAGGCTCGGGCTACAATTTCTATAATAAGAAGAATCTCACCGCAGACGAGTCCAACAGCTTTGTCGCTTCGTCGTATAACTATATCTATGATAACAATATTCACATCCGTGAAAAGGATGATATCCTCGTTCGTGAGTGCGGAATCCGTGTTTTGGGTGAGCACTGCGCAGAGGATGATAATGTAACAGGCACCAAGTCGGGAACATACAAGGTCTATAATGTCCACATCGGTGTTGACGAAAGCAAAAAGCCGTTACCGAACACAATCTCGGGCAACGTCGCGGTCGGCATTCACCTCAACTACGGTGTGAACTGCGTTGTGAAGTACAACAGCGTTGACCTGAAAAACAGTATTGCGTCGTCAGCGAACGGATTTGAAATCAAGGCTTGTGAGAACACCGTCGTTGATTTTAACTCTATTTATAACGCAAACCGTTCGGACAGCGTGGGTATAAACCTCACCGTTCCTGCTTCTGGCTTCGGAAACGCAAATGTTTCCGCTTCCAAGAATCTGATTGATAACGTCTTGAGCGTCGGTATCAGAGTTAATAAGGGCACTGCAACGGGCTTGTACAGCAATATTATCAAGAATTGTTCAGGCAAGGCTATTGAAATCAAGGACGCTCTCGAGACCGTCGCTGAGTATAATACCCTCTCAGCTTCCAATTACGGTATTTACGTTTCGGGAAAGACCTCGAGCCTAAGTATGAGCGACAACTCTGTAGTGCTCCCTAAACAGGGTGTTTATGTCGCGTCGGCAGACAGCATTTTTGCCGATGAAAACAGAATTACGGCAAAGTCTAACGGCGTTTTCCTGAATAACGTTAATTCTGCGGTGTTCTCTGACAATGTTATTGACAGCAGCGGCTACGGCATAAGGCTTTCCGCTGACTGCCTGAGCACATCGATTACCGAGAATAACATCAGGTCAAATAACGAGAATATTTATCTCAACGGCTCGGCTTCAGCTTTGACTGACAGAAAGACCCTGCTTATTTCGGGCAATTCCTTCAACACATCGGACGACAAGGCAGAGGTCAAGGTTGTTTATGATAACGTCGATTTGAAGGCATATACCAACTTCCGTTCCGACGGCAGTGAGGTTCTCTACCGTGTAAAGCCAAACACCGACTCACGTTATACAAACCTCTATGGCGAGCTTACACTCGATAACCTAACCAAAGAGACAACTGACGATGGAGATGTTCTGACCTATTCGTCTCCCGATAAAGGCGTGAATTACAGTATTGAGAGGGGAGAAGAGCTGCTCTCCGATACGACTGAACAGACCTTTACAGCTCCCGCCGCAGAGGCAGCGGTCTACACTGTCACACCCTTTATGCCGTGCGGAATCATCACCGTATTCGGCATACCGATGACGGTTTAAGATGATATAAACAAAACGCCTTGAAGTTTGGCTTCAAGGCGTTTGTGCTTGTAAATGGAATTTATTTAACTGTTACTTTGATTTTCTTGAAGGCGCCGCTCTGAGCGTAAACGTATATGTAGCAGGTGCCTTTCTTTTGAGCTTTTATTTTGCCGCCGCTGACTGTGGCAATTTTCTTGTTTGAGCTCTCGTACTGAATCTTGCGGTGAACGCTCACCTTGAGCTTCTTTGACTCGGGAACTGCCTTGGGTTTGAGATTGAAGGTCTTGCCCTTCTTGAGTGAAACCTTGTCCTTCTTGGCTGCTGTCGTAAGCTTTTTGAAGTTTCCGACTTTGCCGCCCTTTGTGGCGATGTGGAGCGTTTTTGCTGTCGAAATTGACTTGCCGCTCTTGTTGAACGCGGTTACAAGGTACTTGTAATACGTTCCCTTGTTGAGCTTCTTCTGTGTGTACGAGGTTTTTGTCACAGTTGTAAGATACTTATAGGGCTTGTTCTTGCCGCATCTGTTTCCGTAGATTACATAGGTCTTTGCGCCTTTTACCTTGTTCCAGGAGATTGTGATTGAGTTGTTCGCTGACTTCTTATGCTTAGCCGAGAGAATACCAAACGTGCTGCCCTTGGGGTCAGCGTCGGACTTTAAGCTTGTGATGAAGTCTTCGACCTGAGTTTTAGTTGCGCCTGCGTCAAGGTCTTTGATTGGCTTTTCGGGTTTAGGGTCATCGCCGCCGGTTGAAGGCTTGTGGTCTGCAGCATAGTCCTTTGTAAAGGTTACGGTGAGAACATCGGAATACGGTGAATAGAATTCATCAATTATATCTCCGCCAAACTCAAGTCTCAGTGAGCACCAATAGCGCGCTCTGAACTCAATCTCGGTTCCCGCGGGAATAGGCTTGCCTGTTCCGTCCTCATAGCTGCCGTTAATTGCCAGAATATCCGACTCATTCCAGCCGCTCTTGACATCAAAATCACCCTGCAGGGATTTCCATTCCTTGGTGCCCTTGACGCGAGCTTCGGTCTCTATGCGGATTGTGCCGCCGTGTGCGGTGACTTCGGTAAGGCTTTTGTTGAGCTCATCCGAAACAGTCTGCGAGTACGCTACAATGGGGTAGTCGTTGAAGGTCTCGGAGGAAACCGTCAGATTGGAAATCACGGGAGCCTCAAGCGTGTCGGCGCTCGGCGGAGTCCAGTTCGAAGCGTCCTTGCCGTATGCAGCGGCATTTGACCAGTCGGAGAACAGATAATTCGTGTCATAACCGACTACCTGATTCAGCTCGTCAAACTTAGGAGTTGATGTTACAACGTAGTAACGCATACGCGCGTAAACAGTGTGCTTGGTGTAGTCAATAACAACTCTGCCATCGCCCGGTTCAGCTTCGACGACTGTATACTGGTCAGGCTTGAGCACATCCTTCATACCGATAGCGTGAACGCCGTCCTCGTAATCAGTGCCGTTCCAGCGTGATTCAGTCGGGTCAAGCGGGTTGCCTGCGTAGCGTGTAATCCAGCATTCATTTGTTGACTGAGCGTCAGGTCCTGCATAAATAACATCCCACTCGGCGGTTCGCGGACGCGCGTCGCTGTCATATCCCAGACCGAAGCTGCGCGTTCCTTCATTATCGTTCCAGAACTCATTCTGATGCCAGTCGGTGGGATCATCGATTGCCCAGTCAATCTGAGCGTTGATATACATATCCTCAACACCGTAGCGTTTCATAATTGCTTCTCTTTTTGATTCATCATCGCAGTTCTGCATGAACTGAATCATATCGCTTTCCATGCTGTAAGAGAAATTCATATCGGTCGAGGTGTCGTCATATACCTTGCTCATAGACACTGTTTTTGAGGGTATGAGCTCAAATGGCAGTTCCGATTTCTCAACCTTCGCGCTTGCCGCTACAGTCACGCACGATATGAGAAGTAAACAGATAAGGGTAATTGATATCAGTTTTTTCATAAATATCCCATCCTTTCGTTAATTTGAGTATATCAAAGCTATAGTAATAAATCAACAGGTTTTTAATATATTCTGCATTTGTTTAGGTAAAGTACGGCAGTTTTTGAAGTCATAGATAAAGTTTTCAAAAAGTGCTTACCTGAAATGTCCGATTGTGTAATAATTAGTTATAGAAACGCAGCGGTAATTTGCGTTAAGTATTAACGGTAAGGAATAAATTATGAAAAAAATCAGACAACACGCTACAGTGAAAAGCATTTTGGGTATAGTCA
>OMXW01000111.1 GCA_900315085.1 uncultured Eubacteriales bacterium | reverse complement strand
GCGGTAGGAGACAAAAACTAATCCACAGTATCTCTAACAGTATAGCATACAGTCCTTGGAGAGGGACTCTAATAACTACTACTCTATAATACAAGGAGATATTACAATGGCAATTCAGACCGTTTTTGAAAGAACAGAAAAGAAATACATCATCACCCTTAGTCAGCGCAGGGCGCTGCTCGAGAGGATTAAAGAATACATCAAGCCCGACGAGTACGGCGAGAGCACCGTTTGTTCGCTCTACTTCGACACCGACGACTACCGCCTTATCCGCCGCTCAATGGAAAAGCCCGCGTATAAGGAGAAGCTCAGACTCAGAAGCTACTCAACCCCAAAAGCGGGAAGCAACGTTTTTCTCGAGCTTAAGAAGAAGTACAAGGGCGTTGTTTACAAGCGCAGACAGACGCTTGAGTACACTCAGGCGATGGATTACATCAGGCGCGACATAAAGCCCAACGATTCGCAGATCATGCGCGAAATCGACTGGTCGATGAAATACTACAAGACGATTGCTCCCAGAATGTTCATCGCTTACGACCGCACGGCGTTCTACAGCAAAACAGACCATGAGCTGAGAGTGACCTTCGACCGCAACGTGAGGTTCCGCACCGACAACCTCGACCTTTCAAAAGGTCACTACGGCGAGAGGATTCTCGACGCGGGGCTTTGCATAATGGAAATCAAGGCATTGTGCGCAATGCCGCTCTGGCTTACCGACGCGCTCACCGAGCTTAAGATATTCCCGGGTTCGTTCTCAAAATACGGAACGGCCTATCAGCTTACCGAGCAGAGGAAACACAATTACAAGGGAGGGCAAAACTGTGCTTAACATCAACTCTATTTTTGAACCGATTTATTCATCGACATCCGAAATCACAACAACAACATACCTTGTGTGTTCGCTTGTATCGCTTGCGCTCGGCGCGGTAATCGCGTGGGCGTCGAGCTTCAAAAACAGACAGAGCAAAGGCTTTTCGCTCTCCATAATGCTCATACCCGTAATAGTCCAGATGGTTATAATGCTCGTCAGCGACAACGTGGGCGCAGGCATTGCGGTAATGGGAACCTTCTCGCTGGTTCGCTTCCGCAGCGCTCCCGGCTCGGCAAGAGAAATCGTAAGCATTTTCCTGGCGATGGCGGCAGGCATGGCTACCGCGAAGGGCTACCTCGGAGTAGGCGTTGTGTTCGTAGCGGTTATCTCGCTGATTCTGGTGCTCTCAAACTTTGTTAAAATCAAGGACAGCGACGATTTGCAGCGCGACCTCAAAATCACGATTCCCGAGGATCTGAACTACGCTCACGAGTTTGACGACCTCTTTGACAAATACACAAAGCAGTCAAAGCTCATCAACGTAAAGACCACCAACATGGGCAGCCTCTACAAGCTCAGCTACCGCGTTGAGCTCCAAAACGAGGACGATGTTCAGGCGTTCATCGACGAGCTCAGGTGCCGCAACGGCAACCTCGAAATCTCAATGATGATTCCGCCCCTTGAGGACAGAGTGCTTTGATAATTCGGAATTCGGAATTTAGGTCGTGCAGACAGATTGTAATAAAAAAACGTTTTGCGCCGACCGTATTTATAAACGCATATATATCTGCTGCGTTTGCAATGACAGGGCTTGCCCCTGTCGGACAGCAGCGGCAACAAAAAGCTTACTACACTTTTTCTTAATGTATCTCCTTAAAACGACAGGGCAGGCTTTAAAGCTTGCCTTGTCGCCTTTTTTTAGTTTTTAGTATTTAGATTTTAGTATTTAGTTTTTAGATTTCAGGTTTTAGTTTTTGATTGTCTATTGTTATTTTACACAACATGTTGTATAATTATCTTAATTACATAACAAAAGGTGATAGTATGATAAAAACGCTTGCTTCACACATAAAAGGGTATGTAAAGGCGTCAGTCGCCACGCCCGTTTTTATGATTCTGGAAGTTATAATGGAAATGCTGATTCCGCTTCTTATCAGCTCGATGATTGACCGGGGAATAAACCGCACGGTCATCGAAAACGGAGTTGAAAAAGCCTCGCCGGATATGGGGCATATTGTGCTCATGGGCGGGCTTATGCTGTTGTGCGCGCTTGTTGCCCTGTTCGGCGGCGCGATGGGCGGCGTGTTCGGCGCTAAGGCGTCGGCGGGCTTCGCAAGGAACCTAAGAAGCGCGATGTATAACAACATCCAGACGTTTTCGTTCGCGAATATCGACAAGTATTCGACCGCGGGCTTGGTAACGCGCATGACAACCGACGTTACAAACGTGCAGAACGCCTACCAGATGATTTTGCGTATCTGTTTCCGCGCGCCAATAAGCCTAATTGTCGCTATGACAATTACGATGATGATAAACGCAAAGCTCGCGAGCGTATATCTTATAGCCGTTGTATTTTTGGGCATTGTAATGTTCTTTCTTATCCGCAAAACCCACAAGTATTTTACTCAGGTTTTTGAGAAGTACGACGAGCTGAACGCAAGCGTACAGGAAAACGTAAACTCAATCCGTGTTGTAAAAGCTTTTGTCCGCGAGCACCACGAGATAAGCAAATTTGAGCGCGCCACGCTGAATCTTTACGTTCTTTTTGTAAAGGCAGAAAAGCTGATGGTTTCGGTAACTCCGCTTATGATGCTTACGGTTTACGCGTCGATTATCGCGATTTGCTGGTTTGGCGCGAACATGATCGTCGGAAGCGAGCTCACGGCAGGCGAGCTCACTAGTATGCTCGCGTATTGCATGAATATCCTGATGAACCTGATGATGATAGCGTTTATCTTCATTATGCTTACAATGAGCCTCGCAAGCGGCAAGCGTATTGCCGAGGTGCTTGACGAAAAGGCGACTATCCGAAATCCCGAAAACCCCGATTTTGATGTTCCCGACGGCAGCATCGATTTTGAAAACGTGGTGTTCAGCTATTCCGAGAAGAGCGAAAAGCCCGTCCTCAACAACATTAATCTGCACATCAAATCAGGCGAAACAATCGGAATCGTCGGCGGTACGGGCAGCTCAAAAACGAGCCTTGTCAACCTTGTAGGCAGGCTCTACGACGTAAGCGGGGGCTGCGTAAAGGTCGGCGGAAAGGACGTCCGCGGCTATGACCTCGAGGTTCTTCGCGACAAGGTGTCGGTTGTGCTGCAAAAGAACGTTCTGTTCTCGGGAACGATTCTCGATAACCTCCGCTGGGGCAACGAAAACGCCACCGAGGAGGAATGTATTCAGGCGTGCAGGCTTGCCTGTGCCGACGATTTTATCCGCGATTTCCCCGACGGCTACAATACAGTGATCGAGCAGGGCGGCACAAACGTATCGGGCGGTCAGAAGCAGCGAATCTGCATAGCCAGAGCGCTCCTGAAAAAGCCGCTGATACTTATCCTCGACGACTCCACCAGCGCGGTCGACACCGCCACCGACGCTAAGATCCGCAGGGCGTTCGCTGAGGAGATCCCCAACACCACAAAGCTGATTATCTCGCAGCGCATCTCAAGCGTTGAGGGCGCCGACCGCATTGTTGTTATGGAAAACGGCGAAATCAACTCAGTGGGCACTCATGACGAGCTAATGAAGTGCTGCAAGATTTACAGCGAAACATATATTGCGCAAACCGTAGGCGCAGGCGATTTTGATAAGAAAGACTAACTATTAAAAGTCAATAGGAAAACGAAAAGTTTTCCACAAAAATCAACAGTGGTTTCCAGATGGTAGATCACCCTGACAAGTTTCTTGCAGGCATGAGAAATTGCTACGTTGTAGTGTTTGCCTTCGCTGCGTTTCTTGGCGAGGTATTCGGCAAAGGTATTATCCCAATTACAAACAAACTTCGTGGCGTTGAAAAGAGCGTAACGCAAATATCGGGAGCCGCGTTTCTCCATATGCGAGTACGAAGATGTTAGCTGCCCCGATTGATAGGTAGACGGCGAAAGACCGGCATAAGCGAGAATCTTGTTCGGTGAGTTGAAATTGTCAAAGTCGCCGATTTCGGCAATAATCATAGCGCCCATGCGGTAGCTGATGCCCGGGATGGTAAGGATGGGAGAATTGATTTCGTCCATGATAATCTCAATGTGAAACTCAATCTCCTCGATCTCTGCATCAAGCTCTCTGATGAGCTTGATAGTGTGTTTGAGCTCCAACGACTTGGCAGGCATATCCGAGCCGATAGAGTTTTTTGCAGCAATGCGAATTTCTTCCGCTCTTTCCTTGCCGTAACGCCCTTTAGAAGCGGTTGACAGGAGATTGGTCAGCTTGGTGAGATGAACAGAAGCAATTTGCTTAGCGGACGGATATTGGCTCAACAACTCATAAACAGAAGCCATATGAAGCGTAGAAACCAGCTTTTCAAGTTCAGGGAACAGTATGTTAACCAATCTTGCGACAGAGGTCTTAAGCTTTGCGCGTTCCTTAACTTTATCAAATCTGTATCTTGTTAGTGACTTTAGCTCTTCGTTGTGGTATAATGTGTTTGAGTAGGACTTTAAGTTCACGTCAGAC
>OMXW01000112.1 GCA_900315085.1 uncultured Eubacteriales bacterium | reverse complement strand
TTACTCAAGTGGTGAAGAGGCTCCCCTGCTAAGGGAGTAGGTCGCTAACGCGGCGCGAGGGTTCAAATCCCTTGTCCTCCGCCAAAATTACAGATACCCGTTTTTCGGGTATCTGTAATTTTTTTATAGCGGAGGGCAAGGGATTTGAAGGCGACCGTGCCCGCCGCAGGCGGGTAAAAACGTGCCTGCGGCACGTTTTTAGGGAGAGCGTTGCGGAAGCCTTTCCGAACATACACGCCGCAGCAAGCGAAAACAAAAGAAATGAGAAAAGCAAAACGTACTTGTCCTCCGCCAAAATTACAGATACCCGTTTTTCGGGTATCTGTAATTTTTTTAGGCTTGATGTTGAAAGATTTAGCGGATTTACGCAGCCTCCTTTTCAAACAATTCTAAACCTAAACGTTTGTCAAAAGTTCGGTTCCAAAGTTTCTTGATGTTAAATGCGAACGCAAGCAGGAAAATTTGTGTTTCAGTCTTTACCTTGCTGCGCACGAAAAAGCGTCTGAAATCGCGGTCTTGCTTCAATACTCCGAAAGCACCTTCAACCTGAATGGAACGGTTCACACGCAGCAGTATTCCTTCTTCGGTAGTGATACGTTTAGTCGCTTTCGCCTTTTGCTGCGCCATTGTTTTGGAGAATTCGACCTTGCGGTTTTCGTACTTTCCCTTGTAACATTTTTTGCGATGGCTGCAGCCTTCGCAGCTTTCGCATATGTAATGGCTTTTCACTAACTCATATCCGTTTTGCGTTTTTCGTTTGCTGTCGTAGGCGTGATTTAGTTTCTTCCCGTTGGGACAGGTGAAAAAGTCGCCGATTTCATCATAGCTGAGGTTTTCAACGCGGTAAATGTTCTGCTTGTATTTGCGTGTTTTGCGGATTTCATAGTCGGCTGGCTTGATGTATGCGTTTTGCCTGTTCTTCTCCAAATATGTATAGTTTTCTTCGCTGGCGTAACCCGCGTCCGCGATGACGTTGTCGTACTTTCTTCCGGTGTTTTTTCTCAATCTTTCCAGAAACGGTATCAGCGTGGTAGTGTCTGTCGGATTTGGAAACAAACTCACACCGACAATGTACTCGCTCTCAACGCCTATTTGAACGTTGTATGCCGGCTTGAGCTGACCGTTCCGCATGTGATCTTCTTTCATCCGCATAAAGGTCGCGTCAAGGTCGGTTTTGGAATAGCTGTTTCGATCGCCGAGTATCGCTAAGTTTTCGTGGTATCGGTTGATCCTCTCGAGATACTCATAAATGCGGTCATAATCTCTCTGCAAATCCGATTTCCGCTTGCCTTTACCGTAGACAAATTCGATTCCGAGCAGATTTCTTGTTGTCAACAAAAACTCCACAACATCTGTTATTGAAGCCGTTTCGGACAGTCCGTATTTTCGGCAAAGCTCGGGCAGTTCGAAGTTGATTTTTGCATTGAGCTTGTGCAAATTCTTTTCCACCGATTTTGCCCAGACAAAAGTGTAGCGATTGGCGTTTGCCTCGATTTTCGTGCCGTCGATGAAGATGTTGCGGAATTGAATCTCACCAAGCTCGTGCAGCTTTTCGATGAGCTGAAAGAATAAATCCTCGATGACGCCGGTAAGCCTTTCGTTTTGAAAACGTGCAAATGTTGAATGGTCGGGCGCAGGCTGACCTTGCAGCAGCCACATGAATCGGATATCGGTTTTGCAGGCGTGTTCGATCGCTCGGCTGGAGTAAATGCCGTTCATATATGCAAATACAAGAATCTCAAAAAGGACAACAGGATCAATCATTCGCCAATGCCTGAGATATGCGTCGTACAAACGTGTGTAATCCAATGTGTCACAGATTTCTGCCATTTTCCATACCGGATCGTTCTCATCGATTAAAATTTCAAAATTTAACGGCAAAACCAGTTGATTTCTTAAAACTTTCATTGTATAATTAACCTGCTTTCTGTGTGGTTTTCTTAGCACTTAAATTATACTATGAAAGCACTGACCGGGCAACCCTTTCGGGCTACCCGGTCTTTTGCTTTTTTTGCGGAGCTTAATGCGACAGCCCCATTTTTCTTTAGCCCCGTCTCTTTTTTGGGGGTTATCAAAACGTATAATTAGTTGTAGGTAACGTTAAGGTCATCATCGACGGTGAAGTTGATGGTGGTGGGCACCTGAGTGTTGTTGTCGGTGTTGTGCCATACCGTGATGCTGCCGCTGCCCGGCTCCTTGCCGATGAGCGAGAAGTCGTAGCTGCTGCCGTCGAAGGTGTAGTCGCAGCCGAGGTCTACAAGACCGTTGCCGCCTTCATAGCGCCAGTCATAGCCTCTGGTGGTCTTGCCGTTCTCGTAGAAGTGGAGCGGGCTGCCTGTGCCGTTCCAGTTAGCGCCGCTGTGGTGGGTTCCCGTGTAGGCGGGCTGTACGGCGGCGGTGCCCTTGTCGCTGCTGTCTGTATTGTTAACGCTGTAGCTGTTTTCGCTACGGCTGAAGTTTTCGTCGTTGCTGTAGTCGTTATTCTCATATCCGTTGAAGGAGTAGCTGTAGGAATTTGTGCTCTCGTCGTAGGTGGGCATGGTGTCCTGAGCGTAGTTGGTATTCGCGTTATTCGTGTTTACATTCATGGTCTTGGCGGTGTTCTGAGTGTTCTGCGCGTTCTTTGCGGGAACGGTCGCCTGAACCGTCTGAGGCTTTTCGGCGGGCTTTGTGTTGTTGATAAGTGAAATACCGAGCGCTGAGCCGCCTGCGAGGAACGCCAGAGCGCAGACCGCTGTAACGATCGCGGGGATGGCTTTCTTTCTCTGTACGCTTCTTCTGTGCGCTCTCATAGCGATTACCTTTGCGTTGATTCTCTCTTCCTGTGTCATTCTTACCTTTCTCATTTTGATTATCTCCTTTATGTTTTAGTTTCCGTCGTGGTGTTCCCTTGACTGTGACTATAGTATATCAGACAGACTATGACAAAATAGAGACAAAAATCGGGGTTTTTTAAATTTTTTAAAAAAATTTTTTAAGACTGACAGAGTTTTTTCTTTTGATCAAATATCCGGATTATTCTCATTTCAAAAGAACGGCGCTGTTTTTTTGGTTGATTTCACTGCAATGTGTTAGAATTACTTGCAAAAAATGGAACGTTGTGATACAATGCTTTTATAAAACGCGCGGCACAGTATGTTTGCGCGAATAATGCAGGAGGAATGGAAATGAAACTACTTGAGAGAATTATCGCTTCGACGCTTTGCGCGGCAATGCTCACGGGTGTTCTGACGGTCGCGCCGTTTTCGGTCAGCGCCGCCGAGGAACAGAAGAACGAGCAGGCTGTGACAAGCTATGTCAGCGAGGCTGAGTTTGAGGAGGAAACGACCGCCGCAGCCGAACAGCAGACAATGGCGCAAACGGCTGACGGTCAGCCGTCAGACAGTCCTTCCGGCGATACAAACACAGTGAAAAACGACAAACAGGAGGAGCCCGTTGGAGCGGATAGCTTCACGTCCGGCGACTTCACCTATACGCTTTCCGATAAGAAAGCGACCATTACTAAGTATACAGGCTCCGCGGCCTCTGTGACCGTCCCTGCCAAAATAGACGGTTATTCCGTGACGGCGATCGGCGCCTGCGCGTTTGAGAACTGCGAGGAACTGACAAGCATCACGCTGCCCGAAGGACTGAAAACAATGGGCGCGCGTATTTTCAGGGGAACTGAAGTCAAGACCGTAACAATTCCCAAAACGGTAGAA
>OMXW01000114.1 GCA_900315085.1 uncultured Eubacteriales bacterium | reverse complement strand
GCTCAGGTGTGAGAATATAGTGACGCGTTCTGTTGATTCTTGTGCCCTCGGAATGGATCTTTTTGAGCGGAGAATTGTCGGAGGAGTGACGCTCCCTTACATTCTCGTTAACCGCTACATATCTTTCCTTCGGCTTCTTTTCGCCTACATGGTCGGAATGAGAAACAATGTTATTTGACTCCGCCTGTTCTCTTGCCGAGCTTCTCTCGGATTTGATTTTGTTGAACACATCGGCGTTGATCTTAAACTGTCCCGTGGATTCAAGCGCGGAGTTTTTTTCTTCGTCAAGACTTCCTATTGCGAAGCTGTCGGAATATTCAAGTCCTGCCTTTCGCGCCTCCATTGAGTTCTTGTATTTTTTGAGAGCCTCAAAGCGAACATACTTTGGCGAAATAATCAGGAATATCAAAAGCGGAAACGCGACTGCTGCTATTCCGAGCGGATTGCTCGTCATCTTTGTAAATATCCACGCCGCCATTATTCCGAGCGACAGCAGCGCGCAGATCAAAAACGTAACAATAACAGCCTTGCTGATTACAACCCTGCTCTCCTTGCCGCAGCGCGTGCAGGTGTATTCAGCCTTTCTTCTGCTCATGTAAGCCGAAAAATACGGAACTCTTTTTCCGCAGTACGGGCATCTCTTGTTTCTTTCGCTACTCATATTGCTACCTCGCTTTAAATGTTACTGTAAAAGCTGTCCGAGCGCCTGCTCAGGGTTTTTGTTGACAGCTGCGATATATAAACATAGTTTTTGTTGTCTTTTCGGCACACCACAAACGACCTCGGCAGCTCATAGCTTACGTTGATAACCTGTCCGCTGTTCTGCGCCTGTTTAAGAAAATCCCTTGTTTTTTTTGACACCGTGCACGCGTCAATATCAAACATAGCTATTATGCTTTCGGTCTCGATTACGGTATCCTGTCCTAAATGTAAGTACATGTCAGATTATTTTTCCGTTTTCTACGTGAAATACCTTTCCCTCTTTAAGCTGCTCCTTGTTTGACTGTTCGCAGCAGGTTATGAATACCTGACAGCCCTTTAACTCGTTGAGCAGAAAATCCTGACGGCTTGCGTCAAGCTCGCTTAGTACGTCGTCAAGCAGAATCACCGGTTCTTCACCCATTCGCTCCCTAAGCACAGCCGCCTCGGCAAGCTTTAACGACAGAACCGCGCTGCGCTGCTGTCCCTGAGAGGCAAAAGCCTTCGCGTTTTTTCCGTTTATTAATATTTCTATATCATCTCTGTGAGGTCCCGAAAAGGTAACTCCCAGTTTAATGTCGTTTTTTCTGTTCTGCAGGTTTTTCTCGGCAAACTTCTTCTCTATTTCTTCAACCGAGTCCCCTGCATCCGCGTTCTCCGTTGAGATGTAGCGGATTTGCAGCTCCTCGCTGCCCTTTGAAATTCCCCTGTGGTACTGCGCCGCTTTTTCAGACAGCATGCTCACATAATCGAGCCGTTTTCTTATAAGCAGAGAGCCGTAGTGCACAAGCTGTGAATCCCATACGCTGAGCGTATCTTCAAGATACGGCTTGCGCAAAACGTCCTTTAACAAAGCGTTGCGTTGAACCAACATTCGGTTATATTTTGACAGCGCTACTGCGTTCTGCAGTTTTTCGCGGCAAATCGCGCTGTCAATAAATCTTCTTCTTTCACCCGGACCGCGCTTTATAAGATTTAGATGCTCGGGCGAAAACACCACCGCGCAGAATTTTTCTATAAGCGCGGAGGAGCTTTTCTTTTCAACTCCGTTTATGCTGACAAGCTTGCGCTTGCTTCCGATTATGATACTCGCCTTTTGATTTCTCTCCTGACCGAAAAAATTCAGGTCAAGCCGCGCAAAGTCGGAGTTCCACTTTATTACCTCGCTGTCCTTTGAGGTTCTGAACGAATGACCTCCGCAAAACAGCCAGAGCGCTTCTATAAGATTTGTCTTTCCCTGCGCGTTATCGCCGTAAATCACGTTTACACCGTCGCAGGGAACGAGAAATCCGTCTTCTAAATTTCTGTAGTTTTTATATTCTACCGATGTTACCTTCATACCTCGACAACAACTTTTACGCCGTCATATTCGGCATAGTCTCCGCCGCGCAGTTTTTTTCCGCGCATTGTGCAGACCTCGCCGTTTACGCTTACCTCGCCGTTCTGAATAAAAATCTTTGCCATTCCGCCCGTTGCGGCAAGACCGCTGAGCTTTAACAAATCCTGTAATTTAATATATTCGGTGTCAATTTTTATTGTCTCAGTTTTCATTTGCCAGCCTCATTGGTACAACGATGCTCAAAAAGCTGTCGCCCTGAACAGGTTTGATCACAATCGGAGATACGGGACCGTTTAGAACCATCTTGACCTCGTCGGTGTCGGTATTTTTCAGCGCGTCGAGCATGTAGCGGTTGTTGAATCCGATTTCAACGCTGTCTCCGATAATATCGTTGTTTATTACGTCGTTCGCTCTGCCCACTGCGGATGCGCACGAAAGTCTGATTTCATTGTCATGAAACTTGCATCTTACGGGACTCTGAACTCTGTCGTTGTTGAGAAGCGACATACGCTCAACAGAATCAATGAGCTTGCGGGTATTGATTACAAGCGATGTTTTTTCATCTTTGGGAATTGTTGACTTGTAATCGAGGAAGGTGCCCTCAATAAGACGGGATATTACGCTGTAGGTTCTGATTTTGAAAGTAATATGTCTTTGACCAATGTTTATTTCAACATTTTCTTCCTCGTCTGTTAAAAGTTTCAGAACCTCGAGCTGAGTTTTTCCGGGTACTACAAAGCTTGTTTCGCTTTCACTGTCAACGTTCTCACTTCTGATTGCCATTCTGTAGCCGTCGATCGCTACTATTCTGAATACTCCCTGTTCAAGCTCGTAGAGTGAACCCGTGTAGATCGGCTTTGCCATATTTTCGCTTACCGCGTATACGGTCTGACGAATCATCTCTTTTAATACCTTTGACGAAATCGTGATTCCGTCTGTCTTTTCAAAGCTCGGCAGGTCGGGATATTCAACCGATGACATTCCCACGATTTGATAATCAACCTGTCCGCAGGTGATATATGTAACCATTCTGTCGTCGGTCTCTATAGTTACTATTTCTTCCGGAAGCTTTCTTACGATTTCAAGGAACAGTCTTGCGCCGAGAACAATTTCGCCCTCATTAATAATAGTCGCTTCCATATCGGTTGTTATTCCGATTTCAAGATTGTATCCCGAAATATTAAGCTTGCCGTCGTATGCCTTAAGCAGTACGCCCTCAAGGGCGGGGATAGACGCTTTTGTTGATACAGCTCTTGAAACATTTGAAATGCTTGAAACAAGATCTGTTCTCATACAGGAAATTTTCACGGCGTTATGTCTCTCCTATCATTATCATAATAATTATTTATTAGTTATAGTAGGGAGTGTTAAAACATGGAAACACCCCGTTTTACCTGATTTTTACTGGCTTTTCACATAAACACAAGCATATTGAATTTACATGAACGTTTGTGGATTGGGTTTAACAATCGTTTCCACTATTTTTCACATTGATTAACTTT
>OMXW01000115.1 GCA_900315085.1 uncultured Eubacteriales bacterium | reverse complement strand
GGAGATTTCTCCGCGCAACCGTTACTCGCTGCTTGAAGCGCAGTCGCAGGGCAAAAAGGTGATTATTGCCTCGGGACGGCATCCTTTGGGTGTGTATCCGATTGCGCACGACCTAATGCTTGACCGCTACGGCGGCTACATCATGTCGTTCAACGGCGGCAGGATAATCGACTGCTCAACCGGCAAAACGGTTGTAAGCAAGCTCTTCCCGATTGAGTATCTGCCAGATATCGTCGGTGTGCTCAGCGAGTCGAACATAACGGTCATCACATTTGACGACAAAAAGATTTACGCAAACAACAAGGTGAACGACTACACCTATATTGAGCGCGACGTTTTGAAAACCGAAATGATTGTAACGCCCGATTTTCTGTCGGCGGTAAAGTTTGATATCAACAAAATTCTTCTTGCGGGCGAGCCCGACGAGCTTGACCGATATCAAAAAATCCTCACTCAGCGATACGACGGACTGCTTGATATCTACAAAAGCGCGCCGTATTTTCTTGAACTTATGCCGTTTGGGGTGTCAAAAGGTTCAATGCTTCCGCTTTTGCTTGAAAGAATCGGAATAGGCCGCGAGGAGTTGATCGCGTTCGGCGACAACTACAACGACATGACAATGATCGGCTACGCGGGCTTTGGCGTTGTAATGGGGAACGGCGAGGCTGAAATAAAGAAAATCGCCAACTACGTCTGCGAGTCAAACGACGAAGACGGCGTGGCGAAAACAATAGAAAAATACGTTTTACGGTAATATTGCGGCTGGCTTTTGTCAGCCGTTTGATTTTTTAATGAAAAGCTGATTGCGGCAAAAATGAATAGATAGGTTGTATAATAAATTAAAATACCGCTAAAAAGCTGCATAAACTGCCGAAAAATGAATAATCAGGGTAAAAAAGTTGCGTTTTGTTCTGAAATATGTTATAATCATAATCCAAAGGATTTGTATAATTCGGAAAGGAAGTGATTGCATGGCACAGAACGAATGGGAGTATTCCGACATCACGCCTGAGATCGACGTATTGGCAGGTAAAATTTCGGAGAACTCTGTAATCGACACAGCTTTGTACACTAAATACAACGTAAAAAGAGGTTTGCGTGATATCGACGGTAAGGGCGTTCTTACTGGACTTACCGACATTTCCACAATCAAACAAAACAAGCTGGTTGACGGAAAGCTCGTGCCCTGCGACGGAGAGCTTTACTATCGCGGCTACAACGTAAACGATATCATAGCGGGAATCCGCCATGACGACCGTTTCGGCTTTGAAGAAATTGTCTACCTGCTGCTTTTCGGCGAAATGCCCACAGCGGATCAGCTAAAAAACTTCAAGCAGCTTTTGGTGCTGTACCGTACGCTTCCTCAGAACTTTGTAAGGGACGTAATCTTAAAGGCACCGAGTGAGGATATGATGAACTCAATCGCGCGAAGTGTGCTCACTCTGTTCTGCTACGACAAAAACCCGAACGACACGTCTATCAACAACGTGCTCAGACAGAGTATTCAGCTCATTTCGGTGTTCCCGATGCTCAGCGTATACGGCTACCACGCATATAATCACTATCTGCGTGACAAGAGCCTGTATATCCACCGCGCCGAGCCCACAATGTCAACAGCGGAGGTAATTCTTTCGCTGCTCCGTCCCGACAGAAAATATACCGACCTCGAAGCCAAGGTGCTTGACATGGCTCTTATTCTGCACATGGAGCACGGCGGCGGTAATAACTCAACCTTCACCACCCACGTTGTAACATCGTCGGGTACAGATACATACTCTGCGATCGCGGCGGCTCTTTCATCTCTGAAGGGACCAAAGCACGGCGGAGCTAACGTTAAGGTGTTCGAGATGTTCGAGGACTTAAAGGCAAACGTCAAGGACTGGAACGACGACGAGGAAATCGAGCGTTATCTTGAAGCACTGCTCGACCGCAAGGCGTTCGATAAAATGGGACTCATCTACGGTATGGGCCACGCTGTTTATACGATCTCCGACCCCCGTCAGAAGATCCTCAAGGGCGCGGTTAAGCAGCTTGCGGAGGTTGAGGGCTTCCACAAGGAGTTTGACCTCTATGCAAAAGTTGAACAGCTTGCTCCCGAGGTTATCGGCAGAAAGAGAAAGATTTATAAGGGCGTTGCCTCAAACGTTGACTTCTACAGCGGTCTGCTCTACAGCATGCTCGACATTCCGTGCGAGCTCTACACACCGCTCTTTGCTACCGCGCGTATCGCCGGCTGGAGCGCGCACCGTCTTGAGGAGCTTATCAACGCGGGCAAAATCATCCGTCCGGCATATATGAGTATTTCTCACGAAAGACCGTACATGGATTTATACAACAGATAAAATTGAGGCTGATTTTTAATCAGCCTCTTTCTATGGGAAGTATCGGGTATGACAATTGTAAAAAGACAAATCGAGCTGCATCACGCGGTCAGCGCGATCGGCGGCTTTTTTGGCGGATACACAGTCCTTAATCACACGGATATCCTCGCCAACGCCCAGACGGGAAACCTTATTAAGCTGGTCTGCAACGCCTGCTCCGGCGATTTAAAGAGCGTTGGCTTTATGATCCTGATGTTTTTTGTTTACGCCGCCGGCAATGCTTTTTATGCAATCGCGCGTAAATATTTGAAGATAAGCATGAAAATAGTCAGCTTCATCGTTACGGCGGTAGGAATTATTTTGGTCGGAGCGTTGTCGAACGTCGGAAATCACTATGTCTCGGTATTGCCGATTGTTTTCCTCGCGCCCGTACAGTGGAACGCCTTTAAAACTGCGGGCGGTAATTCAAGCGCGACTATTTTTTCATCAAACAACGTTCGACAGGCGGTTATTCAGCTCACAAACTACTTTATGAACAAGGATAAAGCCGCGCTCAGAAAAGCAAGGTTTTACTGGGCTACCCTGCTCTGCTTTCACCTCGGACTGCTTATGAGCTGTCTGCTTACCATGGCGTTTGGAGTTCACAGCGTGTGGTTCTGCTACATTTTGCTCGCAATCGCCGTGTTCACGTATTACCGCTATCAGACAGCAAAAATCAACGCTTTTTTCAAGTCGCGTTTTTAAAGTCGCGTACTTAACGTTTGATAGGATGGTAACGTAAGGCATTTCGCGAGTTTTTCAAATCGCGTACTCAATGTTTGATTTTATGTAACGTTTTGTGTTTCGCGAGAAAGAATAGAAATCTTGGAAGATGCGAGGGCAATAGGAACAATGTTTGGTTTGAGTATTCTCTATTTTACGTTTTTAAATTTCTAACCACTAACCACTAATCACTATACACTAATATTGCGAGGGCAATAGGAACAATGTTTATCATAGATGTCATTCCGAGCGTAGCTGCCCGGCTACGGGTCCCTCAAAAAAGAAACAAATATAATTGTAGGGGAGGCGCTTGCCGCCTCCCGGCAGATTAGCGCATAGCTATCGGGTGACCGCAAGGGTCACCCCTACCGGGATAAATAATATAAATACGGTCGGGAAAACAGCGTTTCCAATATCGAAACCTGT
>OMXW01000140.1 GCA_900315085.1 uncultured Eubacteriales bacterium | reverse complement strand
GATCATGAAGCCCACCTTCATCTCGGTTGCGATCCTCGAAACAATGTGGATCTGGAACGACTACCTGCTTCCGTACCTGATTCTGGACGGCAAGCTGTATCGCACTATCCCGATTCACATGCAGTTCCTCAACGGCAGCTACGGTCAGACCGATAACGGCGCTATCATGGCGCTCGTTGTACTGAGCATTCTGCCTATCGTAATCTTCTACTTCGCCTGCCAGAAATACATCATTGAGGGTGTTGTTTCAGGCGCGGTCAAGGGTTAAGGAACAAGACAATTTAAAACATAAACAGGAGAGCTTTCAGAACTCTCCTGTTTTTTTATGTTAATTGATTTTGTCCGGAAGGTTTTCTACCGTGCCGATAAACAGCGGCGTGTTGGTCTTTGTGTTAATGATCATGTAGAGGAACGGTCTGTCGAGATAAACATAGTGTTCCTCCTCAATGGGAGCTGCGCCGTAGAAGACCTCCGCGGTCACAGACGCCGCTCTCGTGCCCTCCTCTGTAACTGAAATCGTCGTTTCGTGAAGCACCTGACTGATGAACGGACTCGCGGCTTTCTTGTCGGCGAGCATACCCTTGAAGTCGGCGTTACCACCGAACGCGTCATTTATACCGAGAGCCTTGAGATTATCGCTCAGCTCGTCGCTGTAATAAACGCCGAACTTTGGCAGATGTGCGTGAACAACTCCGCTGTCGGTCGACATATTATTCAGTATCTTTGTCAACCTCTCGCCCGTGAGTGAGTTAACATAATCCTTCAGCTTTACTCCTCTGTTGGGAAGGATAGCGGCGAAGGTGTAGTTTCCGTATTTATACTGCTTCACAAAACCCTGAGCACTGTCGTCCTTGAGGTAGCAGCTCTCCTCAGACTTCATAAAATCAACCGTAGAGGTGTAACCGTTGGAGTTCGTAAACGTACCCTCAAATACATCTCCGGGAAAAGTCCTGCCGCCGGATGAATATTCGTTCACGTAAGGATCAGCCCACTTCGCGTCAAAGGAGATCGCGTTGATCAGGTACATAAGAGCGTTCGAATCGATATCAGTGAGGATACGGGGTATCATCTTATCGGTCTTTTCATTTACCCAGCCGTTTATATTCTCAAGCGCAAGCTGATTGAAAATCGTCGGGAATACCTCCGCGTCGTAGTCGTTCTTTACACTGCCGATATAGTCAGGACTTATCTTAGCCGAACTCTCCGAGGTATTATACCAAACCGAATTGGCGATATAAAACTTAGTCGATTTGTCATAGGTGTTTACAAGATAATCAGGGTAATTCTTAAGGAACGATTTCATCAGCGAACGCGGCATACCCGTGGCGTTTTCAATTTCCTTGAGGGTGTTGCCGTCAGCGCCGTTTTCGGTCATTCCGAGGGCGTACATTACCGACAGCGGAGAAACGAGCGTGTTTTCATAGTCCTTGATACTGCCCTTGAGCAGCTTGACCGAGAAGTCGTTCATCGCCTTACTTCCCTTTTGCTCAATCTCATCTTCGGTATAAACAGGCTCAGATGTCGCCGGCTCGGTCGGATCCTCGGGAACATCCAACTCGACGTTATTTTCAATCTGCTCAGCAGAAATTTTCTGCACGAGCGTAACGTCGGTAATCTCAACCGAACCGTTGTTATCAACGTCGGAAACCATTTTCTGCGCGTCAGAGAACTCACTAAGTCCCGCTATGTTCATTTGAATACAGGTCGCGTCAACAATGTTGACCTTGCCGTTGAGGTCGGCGTCGCCGGCTTTGACCATGCGGGCGGAAGCGGAAATCGTAGAAACCGCACCGAATGTTATCGCTGCAGCAAGGCAAACAGCAATTTTTTTTTCATTGAACCACTCCTTAAATAAAAAGTCAAACGGAATAATATTATTAAATTAATTTTATCACAAGTTAATACGAATTTCAATAGAATTTAAAAGAACAAAGCACCATCTGATGATGGTGCTTTGTATGTAAAAGGGCAAGTGCCCTGAAAACTGAATAAAGAAGAGATGTGAGAAAGAGTACATACTGACTTGAGACCAAAGATAGTAACTATTCGTTATGGTCAAGCCCTCGACCTATTAGTACTGCCAAGCTGAATGCCTCACGGCACTTACACACGCAGCCTATCAACCTCGTAGTCTTCAAGGGGTCTTAC
>OMXW01000117.1 GCA_900315085.1 uncultured Eubacteriales bacterium | reverse complement strand
AGACTTTCGGCGCTCGCGTTCGCTCTGGTAATGATTTTCAGCTCGTTGACCGTTTGCTTCGCGGCGACCGAGAAAAACAATAAGTATTCAATCGACGACTCCGCAGAGCTTTTTACCGAGCAGGAGTTCAATCAGATCAAAACAAAGCTTGAAACCTCAAGCAGTAAAACCGGCTGGCAGTTCATTGTTTACACCGACACAAAAAATGTGTATTCAAGTTCTCTCAGGGACTACTACGAAACAAACTACTTTGAGAAAAACGGCTTTGAGAAGAACTCGGTTGTCCTTGTTATTAATTCAACAATGAACAGGGGTACGTTCTTTGCCAACGGCGGCGCGGCTTACTATATCAACGACAGCCGTACCGACGAAACAGGCAAAAAGCTCCGCGCTGATATGGATAATCAAAATTATATCGGAGCGGTAAACGACTTTGCCGACCAAATGGTAAAATACCACGACAACCCCACGGCAGAGGCTGAAAGAAAATCCAATAAGCTTGGATATGTATTAAAGCACTATTGGTGGGCGTTCATTTTGATTGCAATCGTAGCGGGCGGCGCTACCTTCGGCATCACCGCGGGCAAGTACAAGTACAACGGCAAGTTCAACACCTACGATTTAAAGGCGAACAGCCAGACAATGCTCACGGACAGCCAGGATGTGTTTGTAACAAAGCACACCACCTCGCACACTATCCAGTCAAGCTCATCCTCGTCGTCGGGCTCGTCGCATTCTTCGGGCGCGGGCGGCTCACGCGGAGGAGATTTCTAAAATTTAATATAACGTATTCCTGAAGGGAAAATTATATTGACCCCAAAGATTTACATTAATCAGCAGACAATATGTCTGCAAATCGGTTATGTATCGGCGGCGTCATTTTGGCGCCGCCGTTTTATCAGCTAAAAAAACAATCAAACCCGGTGTAGGGGTGACCCTCGCGGTCACCCGATAGCTATGCGCCGATTTGCCGGGAGGCGCAACCGCCTCCCCTAAAACAGAGAGGACATCGGAAAGGAAAAATATGGAAAAAAGAGTAGCCTCGGTAAGCATAATCGTTGAGGACGCCGAACGCGCGTCAGAAATCAACGATATTCTCCACACCGCGTCCGAATATATCGTAGGACGAATGGGAATACCTTACCGTGAGAAAAATATTAGTATAATCAGCGTAGTTATGGACGCGCCGCAGGACGTAATAAGCAACGTTTCGGGCAGACTCGGAAGGCTGTCGGGCGTGACCGTAAAAACTGCCTACGCAAAAAAGTAACACCATGGAAAATTTAACGATAATCGAAAAACTGAAAAGCGGCTCAGTCCCCGAAAAGCAAGAGCTTGCTCAGCTTCTTGAAACGATAACCGACTCCGAAAGAGAGGCTTTAAAAGAGGCGGCTCAAAAAAAGGCTCAAAGCATATTCTCAAATAAAGTATATATTCGCGGACTGATTGAAATATCAAGCTACTGCAAAAACGACTGTCTCTACTGCGGACTGCGGCGATCAAACAAAAACGCCGTGCGCTACCGCCTCAGCAAGGAGCAAATACTCTCCTGCTGTGAAAACGGTCACAGGCTCGGCTTCCGCACCTTTGTTCTGCAGGGCGGCGAGGACGCGTACTATTCCGACGACGTGATGTGCGATATCGTAAGCACGATAAGGCAAAAATACCCCGACTGCGCAATCACGCTTTCGCTTGGTGAGCGCGGATACCAAAGCTTTAAGCGGCTGTATGACGCCGGCGCGGACAGGTATCTGCTCAGGCACGAAACCGCAAACGCGCTTCATTACTCAAAGCTTCATCCAAAAAGCATGAGCCTTGAAACCCGCAAAAGCTCGCTCTTTGCGCTAAAGGAAATAGGATACCAGACGGGCGCGGGCTTCATGGTGGGCTCTCCGTGGCAGACGTATGAAACGCTTGCCGAGGATTTGCTGTTCATCAAAGAGCTGCAGCCCCAGATGTGCGGCATAGGGCCGTTCATCCCGCACAAGGACACCCCGTTTTTTGACAAGCCCTCCGGCACGCTCAAAATGACGCTCGTTTTGCTCTCAATAATCAGGCTGCTGCACCCTCATGTGCTGCTGCCTGCAACAACAGCGCTCGGCACGATCCACCCAAAGGGCAGGGAGCTTGGAATATTGCACGGAGCAAATGTAGTAATGCCAAACCTTTCGCCTGCCGAGCACCGAAAGGACTATTCGCTCTACGACAACAAAATCTGCACGGGAGATGAAGCGGCAGAGTGTATCCGCTGTCTGTCGGGCAGAATGAAATTAATAGGCTATGAAATCGTCACCGACCGCGGCGACTACAAATAATAGGTATAGGAGTAAGAAAAATGACTAAGTACGATCCAAAATCACTAAAGGCTGAGGAATTTATCAACGACGCCGAAATCCGGGAAACCCTAAAATACGCTGACGAAAACAAGGACAACCTTGAACTGATAGACAGTATTATTGAAAAGGCAAAGCTGCGCAAGGGACTTTCACACCGCGAGGCAAGCGTTCTTCTCGCCTGCGACAACGAGGAAAAAATCAAGGAAATCTACGAGCTTGCAATGCAGATCAAAAAGGATTTCTACGGCGACCGAATCGTAATGTTCGCGCCGCTCTACCTCTCAAACTACTGCGTAAACGGCTGTGTTTACTGTCCGTACCACGCAAAGAACAAGCACATCTGCCGCAAAAAACTCACTCAGGAGGAGGTCAAGGCGGAGGTTATCGCGCTCCAGGATATGGGACACAAGCGTCTCGCGATCGAAGCAGGCGAGGATCCCGTCAACAACCCCATCGAGTACATCCTTGAGTGCATCGACACTATCTATTCAATCAAGCACAAGAACGGCGCGATCCGCCGCGTTAACGTAAACATCGCCGCAACCACCGTTGAGAACTACAAAAAGCTTCACGACGCGGGAATCGGCACCTACATTCTTTTCCAGGAAACCTACAATAAAGAAAGCTATGAAAAGCTTCATCCCACAGGCCCCAAGCACAACTACGCCTACCACACCGAGGCTATGGACAGAGCCATGGAGGGCGGAATCGACGACGTCGGACTGGGCGTACTGTTTGGTCTGGAGCTTTACCGCTATGAGCTTGCAGGAATCCTCATGCACGCCGAGCACCTTGAAGCGGTACACGGCGTAGGTCCCCACACAATCAGCGTTCCGCGAATCAAGGCGGCTGACGATATCGATCCCGACGAGTTCGACAACGGAATCGACGACGAAACCTTTGCCAAGATTATAGCGATTATCCGCATAGCCGTTCCGTACACAGGCATGATCATCTCGACCCGCGAGGGCAAGAGCGTGCGTGAAAAGGCGCTGCGCCTCGGTATTTCTCAAATCAGCGGCGGTTCGCGCACAAGCGTAGGCGGCTATGTTGAGCCCGAGGACGAGGACGAAAACTCCGCTCAGTTTGACGTATCGGATCAGCGCACACTCGACGAGGTCGTAAAGTGGCTTATGGATCTGGGC
>OMXW01000119.1 GCA_900315085.1 uncultured Eubacteriales bacterium | reverse complement strand
GCCTACGAGGTGATGAACCGGCTTGCCCGAGCGATTAACGCAACTTATTAAATTTGCCATGGCCGGCAAGGAGCGAGGACGGTGCGGATGATAATGGTACTTTCTCACGACCTCCCACAGATTTGAGGGGGAGCACCTTCTGTACGCGCTGCGGCGGCGACGTGGCGGTACAAGCAGGGCTATGTTGCGGATTGGCTCTCCGCAGCCTGTAACAATCCCTGTTCGGTCAAACGAACGCTGCCGGGGCGCGTGGCAAATACGGCGACAAAATCGAAATCAGATACCATGAGCCGAGCTTGTATTATAGCAGGCTCGGCTTATTCATGTGGTTTTGAATAATTCACAGCGAAAGGAGCTTACTATGCAAAATATAGAAATCAGAAAAGAACCGGCACAACCGACATTAGTTGATATTCGAGACGTAGCGGTAGATAAGAAATTACCGCGTGAGGAACGCGTCGCGGAATTTGTACGGCAGATTAAAAATCCCTATCATTTCAAATGCGGAAAATTTACTGTGCGCGCGAGCTTCGCGGCAAACGGCGGCACGATTGAGGACTGTATCAAAGGTATTATTCGCTGATTTTCAAAATTCCCGAAAATAGGGGCTGACATTTTCAATATTTCGATGTATAATAATTGACGGAAAAGGAATTGAATAACGACAACCACACTCCTTGAATTGCGGGAATTTTTCTGCAATGAAAGGAGTTTTTATTTTGGAAGTTTACAAGGCAATCAAATACATACGCTTGTCCTATACGAACGACAAGACCGTTGAGAGCGATAGCGTAGCGAACCAGCGGCGACTAATCGATGATTTCATTGATAAGCACTCAGAGATTGAGGCTGTCGCTGAAAAGATTGACGACGGTTACAGTGGCGTTCTCTTTGACCGTCCCGCATTTCAGGAAATGATGGATATGATTAAACGTGGTGAAGCAAACTGCGTTATCGTTAAGGACCTATCGCGTCTCGGACGTGAGTACATCGAAACGGGACGCTATATGCGCCGCGTGTTTCCTGCCTATGGCGTGCGTTTTATCGCGATTAACGATAATGTTGACACTGTAAATGACGCCGCTGACGATTTGACCGTTTCTGTCAAAAACATTATGAATGAAGCGTATTGCCGCGACATTTCCGTTAAGACGCGCAGCGCACTTGACGTAAAGCGGCGCAACGGTGATTTTGTCGGTGCCTTTCCTGTTTACGGTTATTTCAAAACCGGCGAACAGCACAAGAGTTTAGAGATTGATCCTTATGCCGCCGATGTAGTGCGCGCTATTTTCAGAAAACGTCTTGACGGTTATAGTGCCCTTAACATTGCAAACGAGCTAAACCGTATGGGGATTCTCTCACCGTTAGCGTATAAGCGCAACAACGGTCTCCCTCACGCAAAGGGCGGATATACTGACCGCAAGGACTGCGGCTGGTCCGCGACTACCGTGATTCGCATTTTACAAGACGAAACCTACACAGGTATGCTTGTTCAGGGAAAGCAATCCACACCGCATTTCAAACTGAAAGCACTTGAAAATAAACCGTCATCTGAATGGGTACGTTATGAGAACGCGCACGAGGCAATTATCAGCAAACACGACTTTGACCTTGTTCAGCGCATACGCGGAATCGATACCCGCACCTCGCCCAAAGAAAAAACGGTATATCTGTTTTCAGGTATGCTTATCTGCGGATGTTGCGGCGGTCGTATGACGCGAAAAATCAACCGTTACAAAGGAAAAGAGTATGTATATTATTTCTGCCCTACGGGTAAAAAACACGGCTGTTCTAACGGCGTTATGGTAAAAGAAAGCGATTTGACAGAGTGCGTACAAACGGCGGTCAAGGGACATATTGATAATATTGCCTCGCTCGACCTTTTGCTTTCAAGTATCAGTCACGAGCGTATCAACCGTGAGCTGGCGCGTGAATACGCCGGGCATATCAAGAGCTGTGAAAAGCAGCTTGAAAAGACAGAGAGCTATAAATCCAAGCTGTATGAAAACCTTGTCAACGGAATGCTGACAAAGGAAGAATTTTTATCTTATAAACGTAAATATAACGCTGATATAGAATCCATGCAGGCGGCAATCAACGGCTGGAATGAAAAGCTCACAGACGTTTTGGAAAACCGGAGCGAGCGCAACCGTTGGATCAATCATTTTATGAAATTCTCCCAAATGGAAGAAATTGACCGCAAGGCCGTTTTACAGCTGATACGCAGTATCCGTATTTTAAGCAAGGACGAACTGCAAATCGAGTTTAATTATCAGGACGAATATTTTAAGGCGCAGCGTCTCGCTGAGCAAATGAAACAAGCGCAGAGCGCGGAAAGGAAGGCAAGCTAATATGGCAAGAAAAAGCAGAAAGAATATCGCACCTCAGCCGACAGCTCAGGTCGCTATGTATATCCGTACAGCTATGTATGTGCGTCTCTCGGTTGAAGATAACAGCCACCGCGGCAATTCGATTGAAAATCAACAACTTGTTCTTAATGATTACCTTGCCGAAAAACCGGAGTTTAAGGTTTATGATACCTATATTGACAACGGTTTATCGGGAACAAACTTTAACCGCCCTTCCTTTCAGCGTATGCTCTCGGATATAGAGGCAGGACAAATTGACTGCGTTATTGTAAAGGATCTCTCGCGTCTCGGAAGAAACTTTATTGATACAAGCTACTATATTGAACAGTATTTTTTTACCCGCAATATTCGTTTTATTGCGGTGACGGATCAGTTTGATACAGCCAATCCCGACAATATTCACGGCGGCATTATGCTTCCGCTCAAAAATATGATTAACGAAGCTTATGCGTTGGATATTGGCAAAAAGATTAAAGCTCAGCAGCGTCAGGCTATGCGTGACGGAGAGTTTGTCGGCGGTCGTGCTCCTTACGGTTACAAAAAAGCTCCCGACAACTGCCACAAGCTGATTATTGACGAAGAACCGGCGAAAGCTGTCCGTCAGATATTTCAATGGGCGTATAATAATGTCGCCATTTCGGAGATAACGCGCAGATTAAACGACGCGGGAATTGCAACACCCAGCCACTATAAGCAGGCTACGGGAGAGCTGAAACATCAAAATTTGATTGGCAACGGCAAATGGCAAACCCGAACCATATTGCGGATTTTGGATAGCCCTGTATATACGGGCGATTTGGTTCAGGGCAGGACAAAGACAGTAGATCATACACAGCTCAGAGCTGACACTGATAATTATATAACTGTCCGTAATACACACGAGGCAATTATCAGCCATGATATATTTGACGAAGTGCAGCGTATTCGACTTCAATCTCGCAGGGAATGTAAAGAAAAGCCCGTCAACGAATATACGCCAAATATATTCAAGGGTAAAATCTTCTGCGCTCATTGCGGCAAACACCTAAATCGTATGTGTAAGAGACGCATAACAAGAGCGGATGTGTATCGTTTTTATTGTATTACAAACAA
>OMXW01000126.1 GCA_900315085.1 uncultured Eubacteriales bacterium | reverse complement strand
GGTCTTGCTCCGTACGCGTCGTCAAAGCCCTTGTCAGCTATCGCGGTTACTGCCGCGTCGGTGAATGTGATTTTGATGTTCATGGCTTCAAGCCGCTTTGCAAGTGTATCGAGCATCTTTGAAGCGATCTGCTTGATTTCATCCTGAGTGAGTTTATTGAACACGATTATATCGTCTACACGGTTCAAAAACTCGGGACGGAAAAGCTTTTTAAGCTCTGCAAGCACAAGCTCCTTTGTGTCGGTCTTTGCCGCCTTTTCGTCCTCGGGAGCAAAGCCGAGCGACTTGTGGTGCTCTGTGATGAGCCTTGCGCCGACGTTTGATGTCATAATTATTACGGTATTCTTAAAATCTACCGTTCTGCCCTGAGAGTCGGTGAGTCTGCCGTCCTCGAGGATTTGAAGGAGCATATTGAAAACATCGGGATGCGCCTTTTCGATTTCATCAAAGAGCACTACCGAATAAGGCTTTCTGCGAACCTTTTCTGTGAGCTGGCCGCCCTCGTCAAAGCCAACATAGCCCGGAGGTGAACCGATGAGCTTTGACACCGTGTGCTTCTCCATGTACTCGGACATATCGAGGCGTAGCATTGCGTTTTCATCGCCGAACATCGCCTGAGCCAGCGCCTTGCACAGCTCGGTTTTACCTACGCCTGTGGGGCCGAGGAAGATAAACGAACCGACAGGTCGTTTTGGATCCTTGAGTCCTACTCTGCCGCGGCGGATCGCCCTTGAAATTGACGATACCGCTTCGTCCTGACCTACTACGCGCTCATGGAGCACCTGTTCCATATTGAGCAGACGTTCGCTCTCCTCCTTGGTGAGCTGTACTACGGGCACGCCTGTCCAGTCGGAAACGATTCTCGCGATTGTGTCCGCGGTTACCTCTCCGCAATTGTCCTTCATGCTGTCCTGCCACTTCTTTTTGGCTTCGTCAAGGCGGTTCTGGACTTCCTTTTGCTCGTCGCGAAGCTTTGCCGCGCGCTCAAAATCCTGCTCATTCACCGCGCTCGCCTTTTCCTGCTCAAAGCTCTTGATCGTATCCTCAAGCTCCTTGATATTATCCGGCGATGTCATTGAGGCAAGGCGCACCTTTGAAGCGCCCTCGTCGATAAGGTCGATAGCCTTGTCGGGAAGGTAGCGGTCTGCGATGTAGCGCGAGCTGAGATTTACCGCAGCTTCGATTGCTTCGTCGGTGATTTTTACCTTGTGGTGGGCTTCGTAGCGGTCGCGCAGGCCTTTGAGAATCTGAACAGCCTGCTCATTTGTCGGCTCGCCAACCTTTACGGGCTGGAATCGTCTTTCAAGCGCTGCGTCCTTTTCAATGTACTTGCGGTACTCGTTGAGCGTTGTTGCGCCGATTACCTGGAAGTCGCCGCGAGCCAGCGAGGGTTTTAGGATATTCGCCGCGTCCGCGCTGCCCTCTGCCGCGCCCGCTCCGATGATCGTATGAAGTTCGTCAATAAAGAGAATTGTGTTTTTGCTGTTCTTTACCTCGTCGATTGCCGCCTTGATGCGTTCCTCAAAGTCGCCGCGGTATTTTGCGCCTGCTACCATGCCTGTAAGGTCAAGGCTGACTACGCGCTTATCGCGGAGGATTTCGGGCACATTGCCCTTTGAGATTTCAAGCGCAAGCCCTTCGGCTACCGCTGTTTTACCAACGCCCGGCTCGCCGATGAGCACGGGATTGTTTTTGGTTCTTCTGGAAAGGATCTGAACTACGCGCTCAATCTCCTTTTCCCTGCCGATCACAGGATCGATTTCGCCGTTTTTGGCGGCTTTTGTGAGGTCTCTGCCGAATTTATCAAGAGCGTTTTCTGTGCCTTCGCCCTGCGCCCCCTGAGGAGCAAAGCCGCCCATGCTGTCCTGCGGAGCCGCGCCGTTCTGCAGTGAGCTTCCGATTGCCTGCGCAAGCCGCTCACGGCTTACTCCGAGCTCGTTTAAGAAGCTTACGGCGTAGCTGTCGGTTTCGGAAATGACTGCCAAAAGCAGGTGCTCAGTGCCGACATAACCTCCGCCCATACGCGAGGATAGCGTTACCGCGGATTGCAGAACACGCTTTGTGCGAGGTGTAAAATCGTTGGGGCCGAGTGAGGTTTTTGCGCCCGCGCCGTCGGTATTTCTGATTTTTTCCTCAAGCGCCTGCGAGGTTACTCCGCAGGATTTAAGCGCCGCAGCAGCTACGCCGCTTCCCTCGTTTAACAGTCCCAGCAAAACGTGCTCGGTGCCTACATAGTTATGACCTGAGTTTTGCGCGGCTTCTACAGCCATGTTTAACGCTTTGTTTGCCTTTTGTGTGAATCCCTGAAACTGAAACATAAAATTACCCCCTTATAATTTGTGATTATTGGTTTATGAATTACTGATATTTAACCGCCTAAAGCTTTCTTTATCAGCTTTGCGCGCTCGATATCTCTGTCGTGCGGACTGAGGCTCTTTCCGAGAGTTACGGAAAGCGTCGCAGGCTCTACGTCGAGCATGAGCTTATCGATTACCGCACTGTCAAATTCGGTTATCTGTCCCGCCTCGATTCCGAGACGGACGTTTGAGAGCAGCTTTAAGGCTTCTTCATGTGTGATTACCTTTGCATACTTCAAAATTCCGAGGCTGCGGCTGATTGTGTCCTGAACCTCGACGCTTGAACACAGTCTCTCGCGTGCCTGCTCCTCCTGGGCAACAAGCTGCTCGGTTATGCTTTTGAGGTTCTCTATCGCCGCCTTTTCGGATATTCCGAGCGTTACCTGATTTGACAGCTGATAAAG
>OMXW01000123.1 GCA_900315085.1 uncultured Eubacteriales bacterium | reverse complement strand
CGATTACTTTTGACTCTGTCGGAGACTCGGAAACAACGCTTACGTCAAAGACCTCGGTTGTTTCGTCGCTCTTGTAGGAAATCATTTTACTAAGCTCATAGGGGGTGTACTTATCGTTGAGCTCAGTTGCAAGCTTGGTGTAGAATGTGTTTGTATCCAGCATTCTGATGTAGGTATTAACGAGCTTAAGCGCGTAATTCTGCATATTCAGGGAGTACACCGCGCTGTTCGGAGAATCCGCCTGCAGATCGACGGTTTCTACATAAAGCGAAATAGTCGAGGTATAATGCTTGGTCACCAAAACACCAAAAAATTGGTAACAAAAAAGGAACCGAGAGAAAACACCAATACCGTTATAATAATAAATACCAGGTTTTTCCTAAGCACCTCAAATATCATTTTAGGTGAAATTAATATCTCATCCCGTTCTTCCACTCAATTCACTCACCTTTCAAAAATATACAAAACAATACGATCCACATGTTATTATACAATAATGCCGCGAAAAATTCAAGCACAGTTCGGACAAATAACAGCATTTACCGAAAATTCTCTTTTTAGCTGAGATTAATTACAGCAAAAAGCAATTTATTGTTTGTTTCTACATGTGGCAATAGCGCTCAAATGTATCGCGGGTATTGGCTATTTCAGTAAAAATGACAATCCTCCGCGGTGATTACGCTGCGCTTTTCAATCTGTCGAAACGACCTTTCTGATAAGTCTGCTGTATACCACGAACATTACAAACGCCATTATAAAGAAGAACGCCGCAAAAACCCATACCGCTGTTGTTACTGCCGTGCCAAAGGAAACGACCATGTCGTAAATGGCTCTCGATTCCAGCACAATATTTTTAAGTCCGCCGGAAACCGTGAGAAATACAGCCGCGGTAAAAAGCGACAGACATGTTCCCGCGCAGGCAAAGTAATAGTATTTGAATGCGCGGTGCCGCCACTTGTTGCCGAACAGCAGAACCAGAACTATTACCAGCGAAAACATGGTCAGAACCGCGATAACCATGGGCATAATACCGCTGAGAAAATTTATTTTACCCGATAATCTGTTAAACAGCGGAATCTCAAGACTCGCTGAATAAATATTCTCAGCTTTATCAACCAGATATTCGACATTTTCCTCGTCGACCTTAACATTATTCTCCGTTATGTATTTATCAAGCTGCGATTGAAAATTCCGCTTGAACGTGCTGTGATTAATTACATCATCATTGCCGTGAAAATATGCGTCCATATATGCCTGCGTATCATTCGTAATCCAGATCGGGTCGATAAAGTTCTCAAAGAACTCGGGCTTCAGACCGCTTGCGCTGCCCAGACTTATAAGTTTATTTTCTATTTCATCGGCTTTGTCCGAAAAGTAGTTTGACGCGTTCATCTGATCAATCCACGCGTTTTCATTAACTGCAAACGCGACGGTAAAGATACAGACGGTGTTAAGGAAAAGAAGCAGCGACAAAACAAAAGACAGTACGCAGAATACAATATCACGTACTTTTTTTCTGACAGGTTTTTTGCTCATGATACCTCACCCTGGTTAGATTAATTCTTTTCAACGGGAATACCATCTGTAAGATCGGCGTAAACAAACATTCTTTTGTTCGTCAGACCGACCTCATCAAACGGATAACAGGTATACAATACCAGGTTTTCATAATCCGCAGAAAGGTCGTACGCGGTTGTGTCAAGCGAATCCCTGACCGCCGTTTCCCTTATTTTGTATTTATAGTCGCCGTAGCTCGTTCTTATAGTTATTTCCTGACCTGCCTTGGCGTTCTTTAATCCGTTGAAAAACGTATTGTTGTGTCCCGCAATCAGGATTGTACCGCCGTAACCCGGGATAAAGCTTCCGTAGTATACGCCGGCTCCGTTCTTGAGCGATATATCGCCATCGCCCATAAAAAGCGGACATTTAACCTCGCAGTCGGGAATACTGATTTCGCCGAACTGGACTCCGTATCCTGGATACACAACATTTTCTGATTTTATCGCGGGCTTACCATCTTTGCCGGTGACCGTATCTACCGTTTCATTTTCATTTACAGGCACAAAAATATTTTTATATTCGGTAGAATAGTTCTTTTCGTAGTCAGAGAATACTATGCCGGCGGCCGACCATACAGAGCCCAGTGTAGCAGATACCGCCCCTAACACTATCAGGAGTATTCCAAAACAAAATATAATGGGAAGAATCAGAAAACTCTTCCCACCAAGTTTCATATTATGCTTGTGCCTGTATCCGTTATGCTCCGACATTATATCATCTTCCTTCCCGCGAAGAAAACGCCGCCTGCAATAACAGAAGCAGCAGCCGCACCGATGAGAACAATGGTCAACATATCAGCGGAACCACCCGTTATCTTGATTACTCCGCCGTCTGTGATCTTTCCGTTGATGTCTACCGACTTGCCGCCGTCCTTTGCAACAAGAGTAGGCACCGCCTTGAAAATAACCTCGCCGTTCTCAGCCTTCAGAGTAACCTCGCCCGAAATGTTGTCAAAGGACGCTGTGCCGTTGACAGGCTCCATAACCTTTGTAAGGGTGCTCATAAGCTCCTTTTTCTGTTCACCGGTGCACTCGGCAATATTCTTTGCACCTGTGGACTCAAGCTGATTCTTGCCGCTCCTGATAACAGCGATAATCTGTTCAGCCTGATCTGCAGTCATATCGATAGTGTTGAAATAGTTCTCAGCTTGATTAACATAAGTCCGGGGCCAATACATTTCCATGCCCTGCATTTCAACACTTGTCTTTAACTCATCGAGAACCTTCTGTTCGTTGTCATTAATGCCCGCGGCAAATGCCGTTACAGCCGATATGACAACAATCAAAAGCGCAGCAATGACTGCGGATATCTTTTTCATCTTTTTCACCTTCCGAAAAACACGCAATAATCCGATAGAAACCGCATTTATGCGGCAATACTACCTTTCATGACTCACCCAAGGATTATATCACTGCCGACAAAATTTGTAAAGCGTCTTTTGCATTCCAACCGATTTGTATAAAGCTAAAAGGCATATTTTTTTGACCGGAAAGCACAACTCATCGCTCTGTTCAGTACATTTTTGCCGTTCAGACACAACCGTTTAGGGTATTTTTGTGCACGGAACCAAAAACGTCGAAAATCCGACTTTCCATCTTGTCAAGCTTGACAAATTTTATTTTTTCGAAATTAAACTCCAAAAAGAAGCTCCGTGTAGGAAGGATAAGGCCAGAAATCAGCCGCGGTTTCGGTTTCCATGGAATCTCCGACGGCGCGCAGCTCCTGCATCTTTGCGAAGATGTTCTCACGGAAATAACGCGCTTTTTCAAGGGGATCTGATGAAGCGTCGCCGGCGTTCATGACCGCGTCCTCAAGCTCGGAGGTCTTTTTGACGAAGCATACGAGCTTGTTTGAGAGGCTCATGATCAAATCCTCCTCCACGGAAGTGGGGATCGCCGCAGAAAGCGCCTTCTTCGCAAGAGCTGCGTCTGTAAGCTCTCTG
>OMXW01000127.1 GCA_900315085.1 uncultured Eubacteriales bacterium | reverse complement strand
AACGAGCTGCTTGCTCAGGCAACAACAAGGGTTCAGCCGCCGTCGGACAAGGGCAGAAGACTGAAAATATTCTATATGACTCAGGCTTCGGTAAAGCCGCCGACATTTGTATTTTTCTGTAACGACGCTGAATTATTCCATTTTTCATACAGACGATACCTTGAAAACCGTATTCGCGAGGCATTCGGTCTTGAGGGTACTCCCGTAAGAATAGTAGTAAGAGAAAGGGGAGAGAAATAATGGATCCCATTATGACAACATTAATTCAGAGCTTTCAGAGCTATTGGTGGTGCTGGCTGTTAACGCCCGTAATCGCGTATCTTCTCGGAAGCGTAAATCCTGCGGTTATAGTTACAAAGATAGCCACAAAGGGAAAGAAAGATATCCGTGAAATGGGCAGCGGCAACGCAGGATTTACAAATGTTCTGCGTTCTGTAGGCAAAACCCCTGCGATAATCACAATCGTTAGTGACGCTCTCAAATGCGTGATCGCGGTGCTTATAGGCGGCTGGCTGTTTTCATTCATTCCCGTTTCTCATGACTTCTGGGGTTACAGCGAAATGACTGTAAACTGCGGCAAATACCTCGCCGGTATCTTCTGCATTATCGGTCACTGCTTTCCGCTCTATTTCCACTTCAAGGGAGGCAAGGGTGTTGTATCTGCAGCGGCTCTAATGCTCACCGAGGACTGGAGAGTATTTCTCCTCGTACTCGGAACATTCCTCTTACTGTTTATCATCACAAAAATCATCTCAGTCGGCAGTATTGCGGGAGCGGTGCTCTACGGACCGTACACATTTTTGGCAACCTTTGTCTTTGACAGGATCCCGTACTCAGACCACCTTGTATTAAGCTATGTGCTTATTTCATCCTTCTCAGCGCTGATTCTCGGCATCTTCGTAACCATTAATCACAGGGAAAATATTAAGCGGCTTATAAGGGGCGAGGAGAAGAAAATAACAGCTAAAAAATAAAAATTTTTAAAGGCAGATTTTGAAATATCTGCCTTTGTTTATCGATATTCATCATTTTTTATTGATTATTTTATGATTATATGATATAATACTTTAGCTAAATGTCTACTTGATTTCGGGAGTGCATATTTAAATGAAAAAAGGAATAAAAAGGACGTTAAAAGTACTATCTCTAATCATTGCGGTCGTTCTTACTTCCGCGTTTCTTCAGGAGTATATTCTTTGTGATTTTGACCACAACCGTGAAAGAATAAAAGGATTTTATCTTGAAAAGGATAATTCGCTTGACGTCATGTTTTTAGGCGCTAGCGAGGCGTATTGTGATTTTGCTCCCGGATATGCGTATCAAAAATACGGCTTTACAAGCTATCTTTACGCTTCACAGTCAACGTCTATTTTGTCATGTAAATACAAGCTCAAGGAAGTACTCAAAACCCAGAAGCCAAAGCTCATTGTAATCGAGCTTAACTCGGCTGTATACGGCAGCGACGCCAGAGTCCGTATGGAAGCGAACATCCGTCACTTTGTAGACAACGCTCCGTTAAGCTGGGATAAATACGAGTTTGCTCACGGCTACGATCCCGATAACGAGTGGGAGTATGTTTTCCCTCTGATCAAGTACCATGACGCATGGAAGAATATTCCCGAAGACACCGAGCTTTTAGGCACAATAGTCAACGACAAGTTCCGCGGTTCAAACTACTTAAAGGGCATGAGAAACGAAACAAGGGTCTACAAATCAAAGCAAAAGCCGCTCAACGAAGTGATGATCAACGATAATAAAAATGTACCTCTGACAAGGCTCAGTGAAAAAACCCTGCGCGAGCTTCTGCAGTTCTGCAAGGACAATAAGCTTGACAATGTAGTATTCGCGCGTTTCCCGCATGTTGTAACAAAGAAAACCGTTACCCGTTTTTACAGAAGCAACGCTGTTGCCGACATCGTAAGGGAATACGGCTATGACTTCATAAACTACGAGAAGAACTACACCGAAACAGGCATAGATTTCTCAAAGGACTTCTACAATATCGACCACCTCAATGTATACGGTCAGCGCAAATTCACCGACTTCTTCAGCAAGGTAATAATGGATCGTTACGGAATTAAAAAATCCAATCTTTCACCCGAGCTCAAAAAAGAGTGGGATACAGCGTCGGATTACTATAACGCGTACTATCAGTACAGCGACGAAGTAATTAAGAGCGGAAGAATAACCGACCTCGACGAAGGCGTTGTTGAAGACGCAGGATTTAAGAAATATCTGAAAAATAAACAATAGTCACAAAAACAGCCGTAAAAACGCGGCTGTTTTTTTCGCGAAAAAAGCGGAATCAAACATTTTGTTGATAATTATTATTGATAAAGTGCGAATAATGTGTTATAATTTTTCTCGAAAATGCGTAATTGCGTTTTCTTAATATATAGTAAGATAAATAACCGAAAACGGGTTAAAAGATGAAAGGAAGATTAATATGAAAAAGTTTTTTGCAATTGCTCTTTCAGCGCTGATTCTTGCAAGCTCGGCAGCTCTTGTGGGCTGCGGCTCAACATCTGAGTCAAAGACCGAAAAAAGCTCAGCGGTTCAGTCAAGCGAAAAGGCAACAGATGAGGCAACCACCCAGGAAGACGGAACAACCGCAGCCGATACAACAAAGGCGCAGGAGACAACAAAGGCAAACGATAAGAAGGACGACAAGAAAAAGACTTCCGCAACAAGCAAGCCCGCAAGCTCCTCAAGCGCCGTAAATAATAA
>OMXW01000128.1 GCA_900315085.1 uncultured Eubacteriales bacterium | reverse complement strand
GTTTTTTAATATCTGTGCTTTGGGGATTTGTATTTTACCACTCTTTTTGTGTCGCGGGCAAGTCCTTTTGGGTGTGTAATCAGCCCCTTTATCGGGCGGACCGTACCGTAAACCGACGAATCCATATACATCATCAACTGCTCGGTTTCGTCCTCGCTGAGAGCTTCGTTTTTGAATACCTTTTGCGCCAAATTGCGGCTGTGTTTTTCATACTCCGTCAATTTCAGCTTTTGCAGCTCAGTGTTTATGTAATTCCAATCCAAATTTGGGTGCGCGTTCAAAAACACATACACGTCCATAAGCGAGCGCATTCCCGTGCCGCGGTGAGAAAAATGCTTGTACTCATGCGCGAGGATATAGATGTAAAAATCCTCGTCCGTGAAACGGTACTCATACTTCCCTGCCGCAATCAGCTTATTCTTAACATCGTCAAAATAATCCGCGCACAGCGGCATTTCAGTCCGCAAAAACAGACTGCGGTGCATTTCAAACTCAAGGCACGGCGGTTTTGAATAGATATCATGGTTACATTCACCAAAGCTTGCACACTCATAGCCGAGCTCTTCCATGATGAGCTTTATGTCGTCCATTTTTTCGGGGTCGCAGAGAATATCGTTGTCCGTCATCTCACGCATTCCGTACATGGGATAGCAATCTTTCAGGATGATTCCTTTTAGCGGACAGTGCCATATTTCCGCATTATTCAGCGCGTCAAAAATCTTTTTCCGCTCAATTTCGAACAGCGCCAGTTTGCGCAGCGCTTTTGTTTTTGCCTGTTCAAAATTCGGCTCGCGTATACCGATTTTATTGAGCGCGAACGCGGTGACGGCAAGCATTGAGTGAGCCTTTGCAAGCGTGTAAAGCTGCCGCGGATCGGTTTTCAGCACAAGCTCCCTGTCCGGCTGTTCATTATTTAAAACGCAGGAAACAAGATATACCGTCAGACCGCTGGACGATAAAGGCAAGTGGCAGTACAAAACCGAAAAGGAATACCTTTGCAAGCGTAACGGCGAAGAAAAAGGCTTCACCGCCGCCGAATTTCTGCAAGCAAAAGCAGAGGGCTGGGAGAAGCAGTATCAGTATTATGTTGGCAAAAAGAAGGTGTATATGCCGCCGTTAGAAGCGGAGCGGCAAGGCTATGAGCGAGTCAACAAATATCCGAAAAGCACGAAGTTTGGACGGCAAAATCCGATCACTGCCCGTTGGAATAGCGACGAGCAGCTTGTCGTTTGGCGTGAGAATTGGGCGCAGACTACGAACAAATATCTTGATGAAGCGAATCGCTCCGACGCTCATATCGATCACCGCAGTCACGCTGCCAGAGGCATCGACGAACAACCGACAATCCACGAAGGCTATGTTGCGCAAGCTATGGAGAGCAGAGGATTGATCGCTGACCGCTGTGAAATCAATCGTCAAATCAAAGCTGACAACGCTCTGCTTCGAGAGCTGAAAGCTGCGTTTGCGAAAATCTCACAGGCGGTCAAAAATACCGTCCCCACCCTCGCCAAAGCTATGGAATCTTTGCGAGAGAAGGTTATCGCTATATATAATTTTATGACCATTGACAATCGTTTCTCTGGATTCAACAATATATGTTTCGGTCCTGCTGTAACTATCAGCGCCGGTATAGATCAGAAAGGTAAAACCCCAACGGTCAGATACACCTTGCAATAAACCTCAAATTACAAGCCGCTATCTTTGGGTGAACACCACTGTAAAGAGAATTTTACAAAATGAATTCTATATCGGCACGGTCACCTGCCACAAAACCTATACAAGTAAAATTTATTGCAGTCTAAGGTTAAAAAGAATGTCAGGGCAAGTGCTGCAAAACCATGTCACCGTTACACAGGCTTGCTGACCTGTGCCGAGTGCGGTTGCAATTTCGTGTACAAGATAAGGAAATGGAGCGGTAAGCCTGACAGATTTGAATACAACTGCAACGGCTACCACCGATACGGAACGGAGCATTGTACCGCGCACAGAATTGATGAAGATATTCTCGATAGACTGATTTATGATGAACTGTTATCAATTAAGGATAAAGCGCTCGCCAACTACAAGTCCATTGAGAACGATGTCCAAAAGTGGATGGAACAGAAAGGCAACGTCAGTAACAAACTGAAGGAGCTAAACAAAACCTTAGAGCAGCGGAAATCCGACCAACAAGAAATTTTGCTGGAGCGTATCAGGGATAAGACGCACGCTGACATCTACACCAAAATGCTGAAAATTTGCGAGGACGATATTGTTCGGCTTAAGAACGAAATTGATTCCATTACTGACTACAATGCGACCATCAAAAAACGCAAGGCTGAAATGAAAGAGAGCGTCGATATTATAGAACAGATTATTGAAGACGGAGCTATCAGCGACACCAACCTTAGAATGCTGGTCGACAGTATCGTTATCTCAGAAAAAGATAAAAAGCTCCACATCAAAATCAACCTCAACGCCAAATTCGAGCGGCATAAGGATTGCTATGATGCAGAGGGGAATCTCACAGAGAGGATGTTTATAGCTTTTCGTTGGTGCGCCCGACAGGACTTGAACCCGCACCCTCTCGGAATGGGACCTAAACCCATCGCGTCTGCCTATTCCGCCACGGGCGCACATCTATTTTTCAACAGCTTTTCACTGTGAAAATCAAAGTATTTAATTGTTACACCGAGGTATCGTCACCTAAATCTGGCGTGTCTGCCAGTTCCATCGAAGGCGCTTATTTAAATTGAAAATTGAAAGTTGAAAATAGATAATTACCCTTTTCTATTTTTGCCTAAAGAATGTTTAATAATGATTGCAACAACGGAAAGAACAATGACATAAATACTACCGATAAAAGCTGCTGCTCTGCCTACTGCATATGTTTCACCGGCAGCAATATTGATTGCATACAGATGTGCTTGGAGGAGATTGCTAAAAACAGTGGAAATAAGCAAATGCACTGATAATAAAACAATCTGCCATAGTTTTTCAGATACAAAGTAATTAGCAATAACAAGCGCAGGTTGCATAGCAAGGAACAACGGATACACAACAGGTCCACCGCCTCTATAAAGCAAAACTCCAAGTAATACTAAAACATAATTTACGATGTTCATTAAAACAAATGCCACAAGCCTAAACTGTTTATTCATTTTGAACCTCCAATAATCACACCGAGGTAGCGTCACCTAAATCTTGCGTGTCTGCCAATTCC
>OMXW01000129.1 GCA_900315085.1 uncultured Eubacteriales bacterium | reverse complement strand
AATGGAAATGTGTAAAAAACCATTTAGAAGATTGACGGCAATCACTCTTGGTGTATTGCTTAGCCTTACGGCTGTTGTGTCGGCGTTTGCCGCTCAGGGTACAACCTACACGATAGATGAGATTGACGGAATGCAGCTCACCGTAGGCACGGAAATGATGGCGGTAACCCGCAACACTGACAGCTCCGACGGATATTTTAATCTGCCGAACAACGGCTACAACGAGGTTATGAAGAAGATGAAGGACGGCGATATTTATCTTCTTGCGACCGACAGCCAGCAGAGCATAACCGTAGCTGTTTCGATGTTTGAGAATAAGGACACAAAAAAGATAGACAACTATAACCGTCTTACGGAATCAGAACTGAGCGACATCGTTGTAGGCTACCAGCAAAGCTCAGACGGCACAACCTACAGCGCAAGCACCGTAGACGAGGTTGTTCAGGATATTGTGTGGATCGACTTTGAGTTCCGCGCAACGGTAGATAACTCGGTATATAAGCAGTACCAGGCAAACACCGTTGTAAACGGCAAAAATATCAGCGTTACAATCCAGAGAAACGGCTCGGACGTAATCGGAAGCGACTACGACGTGCTAAAAAGCATAGTTTCGTCCGTAAAATTTACAAAAAGCGGTCTGCCCAAAAACTTTTTGATGTACATAATCATCGGAGCGGCGGTTCTTGTAATTATTATTCTGATAATTATTCTGATTGTAGCAAAGCGTGCGCGCCGCCGCAGAAAAAAGTCAAAGAACGATAAAATAATAAAAGAGCTTGCAAGCAAATATAACACGGGCAAGTCAGGCGGTCAGCAGACAACAGCTAACACTCCGGCAGAAAAGCATACGGCTCAGGACGACTTCTACGCGGGCACGGACGATGCCGACTTATCAGAAGGCAACATGGCAAAGACAATGCACTTTGATATGCACAAGGCGCGCAAGGCAGCCGAGCAAACGCCGAGCTGCCAAATCAGCGAGCCAAAGCCGAGAAGCGAAAGCTACTATTATGACGACGATGACGACGATTATTCACGTCCCGTAAAGTCCTACACCGACGAAGAAATCGCAAGACTTCTCGGCGACACGGAGGACGACGAAAATTTTATTGAGCCAGCCCTGAATTTACCGACGTTCCCGATGAGGATGAAGTCGCAGACGAAGAAATAACGCTTGAAAAGGATCTTGCCGAGCATGAAGCGCAAAAGCCGCTCAAAAGCGTAAGAGAAGTATTTGATTTCTCAAAGTTTATGCAGAACGCAAGGCAAAAGGCGGAAGCGGAGTATCAGGAGCAGAACGAACAAACGCAGGAAGCCACAAAAGAGCCTGAAAAAGCGGAAGAACCCGAGGAGCCAAAGCCTGCGGAAGAACCGGCAAAAACCGAAGAGCCAGAAGCTCAAGAGGAAACAACCGAGGAACCTACAGTTCTTACAATGGCAGATTTTACCGACAGCGCTGAGGAACCCAAAGAAGAAACGGAAGAAGCTCCCGAGGAAGAAACCGAAGAATCGGACGGAGAGCTTACCGAGGAAGAAATTGCTCAGATGGAGCTTGACGATTACAACAACGACGAGGTTCTTGTACGCGAGGAAGCCAAGCACAATAAATTCAGCAGCAGCAGCGACTTCTTTGAGGAAGCGCCCAAAAAGATAATGGGAGTAATCAGCCGCGAGGAAATCGAGGACGCAGAGGAATTTGACGTAATCGAAGAGGTTGAACAGAAGGTTTCCGAGGTAGAAAAAGAACCCGAACGCCGCGAGGTCAAAAAACAGAGCGTTCTCAAAAAGACTGCGACAGGCTTTAAAAACTTCGGAACACACTGCGGCTACTTTGTCAAAAACGTGCGTCGTGAAATGAAGCGCAGCAAAGCAAAAAAGCAGCGCGCAAAGGCAGAGGAAGAACGCCGTCAGCGTGCAAAGCAGCGCGCGGAGCGACAAAAAATCCAAACGCAAAACGGAGGACTTGTCCAGGTAAAGGCAAAGGGACAGCGCCGCCCAGACTCTAATCGCAGAGGTTAATTTATGAACGATTTACTTATAAAAAACGCAAGAGTAATTTCTCCTGCGGATAAGCTTGACGGCAAATATGATATACTGATAAAGGACGGCAAAATTGCCGAAATCGGCAAAGATATCACAGCTGACGCCGAGGTAATCAACGCCGAAGGCATGTGCGCCGTACCCGGACTTGTTGATATGCACGTTGGCGGCAGGCGGAGTAACCTCTCTGCTTGCTATGCCAAACACAATTCCCACAGTTGACAGTGCGGAAACCGTGAAGTATATTCTTGACAAGGCAAAGGATGCGGATTCAAAGGTTTACGTAGCGGCAAGCATTACAAAAGGGCTTAAAAGCCAAGAGCCTACCGACCTTGACGAGCTAAAGGCGGCAGGCGCAACAGGACTTTCCGACGACGGCCGTCCGGTTGAAAACACAAAGTTTTTAAGCGACGCTATGAAAAAAGCGCCAAAGTTAGGGCTGACAGTGGTCGCTCACTGCGAGGATCTATTCCGCCGAGGACTGCGGCACCGCAAGGGAAATAGCTCTTGCCGCCGCCGAGGACGTTCCTATACACATCTGCCACGTCAGCACAAAAACGAGCGTTGCGCTTGTACGCGACGCAAAAAAGCGCGGCGTTAAGGTGACGGCAGAAACCGCGCCGCATTACTTCTCACTCACCGAGCAGGAGCTGCTAAAGCGCGACGCGGACTACAGAATGAATCCTCCGCTCCGCACCGATTCGGACGTGAAGGCAATAATCGAGGGCTTGCTTGACGGCACTCTCGACGCGATCGCCACCGACCACGCACCGCATACCCCCGAGGAAAAATCGGACTTTGTCGCTGCGCCGAACGGTTCAATCGGAATGGAAACCTCGTTCGCGGTTTCAAACACATATCTTGTAAAAACAGGAATTCTTGAAATCGGGGAGCTTATTGAGAAAATGAGCGTCAACCCGGCAAGAATTCTCGGAATAAACGCAGGTACGCTGGGCGTTGGAGCGCCTGCCGACCTCGCTCTGATAGACCTTGACGAGCAGTGGACTGTAGATGTTAACAGGCTGCACGGAAAGAGTAAAAATACGCCGTTCAAGGGCAAGACTCTTACGGGCAAGGTGAAAACCACCGTGCTCAACGGCAAAATCGTTTTTAATGACAAATAATCATGCGGGCGGCATTTCGCCGCCCTAAACTGTGTATTATTGGGTATATAACAGGAATAAAAAGGAGTGAAGTGCTATGGCACAAAAAGGTAATCTTCTGTCCGTAAGACAGGATATCAGGGTGGTTGACGCCACGATCCGCGACGGAGGACTTTGCAACGACTTCCGTTTTGACGACCAGTTCATCAGGGACTTGTACAAGGCAAACATCAAGGCGGGCGTTGACTACATGGAGTTCGGCTACAAGGCGTCAAAGGAGATTTTTGACGAGGACGATTTTGGAAAGTGGAAGTTCTGTAACGACGACGACATCCGTGATATCGTAGGGGAAAACAACAGCAAAATGAAAATCGCGGTAATGGCTGACGTAGGCAGAACCGACTTTGAAACGGATATCATTCCCAAGTCCGAAAGCCCCATCGACCTCATCAGAATCGCTACATATATCAATACTATCCCTGCTGCGGTTGAGATGATCGAGTACTGCGCAAAGCAGGGCTACGAAACCACAATCAATATCATGGCGGTTTCAAAGGCGAGAACAGAGGATCTGACCACCGCGCTCAACATTTTGGGACAGACACCCGTTTCCTGCTTCTACATCGTAGACAGCTACGGTTCTCTCTATCCCGAGGAGGCGCGCCGCTTTGCCGAGATGTACGGCGAAATCGCCGATAAATACGGTAAATCAACGGGCATCCACGCCCACAACAACCAGCAGCTCGCGTTCGCGAATACAATCGACGCTATGGCATACGGCGCAAGCTACCTTGACGCTACAGTTGACGGAATGGGACGAGGCGCAGGCAACTGCTCGCTCGAGCTTCTGCTCGGCTTCCTCAAGAACCCGAAGTATAAGGTCAACCCAATCATCCGCTTCATTCAGAACCACATGAACCAGCTGCGCGAGCAGGGTGTAAAGTGGGGCTACGACATCCCGTATATGCTCACGGGACAGTACAACACTCATCCCCGCCCCGCGATCCAGTTCGTAAACGACGAAAGAAAAGACTACTACAAGTTCGCAAACGACCTCTACGACATCATCAATTCGTAAGCTGCAAGCGCATTTAAATACAGACTGTAAAAAATCAGGATTATCGGAGGAAGACTATGGCATTTGACAGATTAATCGAGGGTATCGTAAAAATGCAGAATCCCACAGTCGCAGGGCTTGACCCCAAGCTCGACTACGTTCCCGCTTCAATCAAGGAATCGTGCTTTGAAAAGTACGGCAAAACTCTTGAGGGCGCGGCGGCGGCTCTGCTTGAGTTCAATAAGGCGATCATCGATAAGATTTACGACATCGTTCCCGCAATCAAGCCCCAGGCGGCATATTATGAAATGTACGGCTGGCAGGGCGTAAAGGCTCTATGTGAAACAATAGCATACGCAAAGTCAAAGGGTATGTTTGTAATCACAGACGGCAAGCGCAACGACATCGGAACAACAATGGAGGCTTACGCTACCGCTCACCTCGGCACAACCGACGTGGCAGGCGAGGAGATCGATGCGTTCGGCGCTGACGCACTCACCGTAAACGGCTACCTCGGCACAGACGGAATCAAGCCTCTTGCGGAAATCTGCGACAAAAAGGACAAGGGCATATTTGTGCTCGTAAAAACCTCAAACCCGAGCTCGGGCGAGCTTCAGGACATGAAGCTTGAAAACGGCTCAACCGTTTACGCTCAAATGGGCAGCATGTGCGAAAACTGGGGCGAAAGCCTCATGGGCAAATACGGCTACTCCGGAGTAGGCGCGGTTGTAGGCGCGACCTATCCCGACCAGCTCGCCGAGATGAGAGCAAAGGCTCCTCACACCTTCTTCCTCGTACCCGGCTACGGCGCGCAGGGCGGCGGAGCGCAGGACGCAAAGAACGCCTTTGACAAAAGAGGACTCGGCGCTATTATCAATTCAAGCCGCGGCATTATGTGCGCGTGGAAGAAGCAGGGACTCACCGAGGACGACTTCGCCGAGGCTGCAAGAGCGGAGGCTCTG
>OMXW01000130.1 GCA_900315085.1 uncultured Eubacteriales bacterium | reverse complement strand
CCCTGCGTAAGGGGAGCTGGCGCCGTAGGCGACTGAAGGGTCGCTTGAACCGCTGATTTTGATTATCCGTATTATATTAGGATGCTTAAGTTGACGACATTGCATTGAAGGGGATCCTTCGACTATTTGCTGCGCAAATTCGGCTAATGCCGACCGCTCAGGATGACATTTTTGCCAATAATCGCATCTCATATTTGACATTTAATAAAAAACAGATTACACAGTTTTTCTGCAAGCAGAAAGGAGCGCCTCAACAGCGCTCCTTTTTTCTAAATAAGAATTATTTTACTTTAGCAACGATTTTCTGGATAAGAGTTGAGTCCTTGATTGTAATAACTCCGTCTTTGTCCGCATCTGCTACGAACTTCTGGATTTCGTTGGGACTGTAAATCTTAGCAACGAATCTCTGAACAAGAGTAGCGTCGTTGATGTTTATAACGCCGTCAAGGTTTGCGTCGCCGAGTGTGTAGCTTACAACGGCTGTTGTAGGTTGCTCAGCTGATGAAGCAACCTCAACTGTGGTCGCGGGCTGGGGAGCCGAGGTGTAAATCGGAATCTCGGTGGGCTGAGTAGCGGTAAAGGTCTCGGTGGGATATGTTACGTCCTCGGTCACGGAAGTGTTTGAGTTGACCATGTAACAATTGCTGCCGTAAGCGTTTACATAGTTGTCATAGCAGTCCCACTCAATAGTAACGTCGGATTGCTGAGTTACCTTAAAGGCATAATATTTTCCGCCCTTCATTACTTTGGTATAATTAATGCTGTCCCAGTCAATGGTGGCTTCAATATAGGGATCTGTGTTCGGGTTTTCCTTGTACTGAATATAGAACATATAAGGATCATCCGAAGCGGGAACGTTTTTGATTACGGTGAAAAATCTGTAGGGAAGACTGCTGTCTTGTCTAAAGTAAATACTGCTGTATGCGTCGTCCTTAAAAACAGCCTCAGCAGAATAGTATACGCGGTCATAATACGGACGCTCCGCCATAGAATACGGCTCACGGGTTACTCCCTCAACGGAAGTGGAGTCGGTTGATGACTGATGGTTAAAATTGTGCGAGGTGTCAACGGTATAGCCTACGCTGTCGGGGGCATTTTTGTTTGTGTCATTTGCGGCAGAAGCGTTCGTAGCCAAGGCTGTGACGCTGCAAACGGTCATACCAAGCGCGACAAGCACCGTTGAAACAGTTTTAAAAGTGTGTTTCATAGAAATAATCTCCTTTTTTTATACTTCCAAATAATTATATCATCTTAAAATATAGATTTCAATTGGAATACTTTATAAAAAATCACTTTTGTATATAAATAAAAATGACATATCTACTTTTATCTTTCTCATTGTATAATTTTTCTGTGTTTTTCCTGTAAAAAGCAAAGCCTGTGATTTGTAAATAATTGATGATGAAAATTCCAAAATCAATTGCAATTTACTGCAAATTGTTATATAATAAAAGATAATGCAATAAAGAGTGTCAGGAGAACGAATATGTTAGAACTAAAAAACATTTCCTTCACGGTAGGTGAGGAAAAGGATGAAAAAACAATTATCCGCGATCTAAGCCTTACAATAGACAACGGAAAGTTTGTTGTAATAACGGGACCGAACGGCAGCGGAAAATCGACCCTTGCGCGCATAATCATGGGAATTGAAAAGCCGAGCGCGGGAAAAATCATCTTTGACGGTCAGGACATCACCGACCTGAATATAACCGAGCGCGCCAAGCTCGGAATCAGCTTTGCACTCCAGCAGCCTGTGCGCTTCAAGGGCATACGCGTACACGACCTGCTGCAGATCGCCGCGGGCAAAAAGCTCAGCATCAACGACGCGTGCGATTATCTCTCGGAGGTAGGACTCTGCGCGCGCGACTATATCGACCGCGAAATCAACTCCTCGCTTTCGGGCGGCGAGTTAAAGAGAATTGAGATAGCAACGCTCCTCGCGCGCAAAACAAAGCTCAGCGTATTTGACGAGCCCGAGGCGGGAATCGACCTCTGGAGCTTCCAGAACTTGATAAGAATCTTTGAAAATATGCGAAAAGAAATCAAGGACAGCTCAATCGTAATCATCTCGCACCAGGAGCGGATCCTCAATATCGCGGATGAAATCGTGCTCATCTCAGGCGGTACAATCAAAAAGAAGGGCACGGTAGAAGAAGTCCTGCCCGAGCTTATCGGAACAACAGCGGCGGTAGACGCCTGCGACAGATTGAAGTAAGGAGGTTATGTAAGTGCTTAATTTAGACGAAATTCAAAAACAGCTTATAGCCGAGGTAGCCGACCTTCACGACGTACCAAAGGGAGCCTATAACTTCCGCGTAAACAGTCAGCTTGCCGGCAGACACACCACTGCGAATATCGACATCAACAGCAAGGAAAACGGCACGGGAATCGATATATTCATCAAGCCGAACACCAAAAACGAGAGCGTTCACATCCCCGTAGTAGTGAGCGCGTCGGGAATCAAGGAAACCGTATACAACGACTTTTTCATCGGCGACAACTGCGACATAGTTATCGTAGCAGGCTGCGGAATCGACAACTGCGGCAGCCACGACGCGGAGCACGACGGAATCCACCGCTTTTATGTGGGTAAGAACTCAAAGGTAAAATATGTAGAAAAGCACTTTGGCAGCGGCAACGGCGAGGGAAAGAGGATCCTCAACCCCGTGACCGAGGTATATATGGAAGAGGGCAGCTCCATGGAAATGGAGATGGAGCAAATCAAGGGCGTTGACTCAACCGACCGTATGACGGTAGCTGAGCTCAAGGAGGACGCAAAGCTCGTTGTAAAAGAGCGCCTTATGACTCACGGCAGCCAGTTTGCAAAGAGCGGCTATCAGGTAAGCCTCAACGGCAAAAACTCCACAGCCGACGTTGTATCGCGTTCCGTGGCGCGCGACACCTCAAGCCAGACCTTTAATGCCAGAATCACAGGCAACGCGCCGTGCAGCGGCCATACAGAGTGCGACTCGATCATTATGGACGACGGCAAAATCCTCGCAATACCGTCGCTCGAGGCGAATGACGTAGACGCAATGCTCGTTCACGAGGCGGCAATCGGAAAAATCGCGGGCGACCAGCTCATAAAGCTTATGACGCTCGGACTGACCGAAGCCGAAGCCGAGGAGCAGATTATCAACGGATTTTTAAGATAACAAAACGGGCGGCAAAACGGTCGCCCTGTTTTTTGCAATTGTTATCCTGAGCAGTATATTTTTTGATTCGTAGGGTACGGTCTTGACCGTACCGAGGTTGAACACAAAAGCTTTGCTTCCATTCTGCGGTTCGGTCAAGACCGAACCCTACAGTATTATTCCATTGACAAACAACAGAGCCGACTCATACGAGCCGGCTCTAAAAATTTGTCTTAAATTATCCCTTGACCGCGCCTGAAACAACACCCTCAATGATGTACTTCTGACACGCAAAATAGAACGCTACGATCGGAACGATACT
>OMXW01000133.1 GCA_900315085.1 uncultured Eubacteriales bacterium | reverse complement strand
GACGCTCTTGCAAAAACTCTTAAGCTTGAGCGCTTCACCGAGATCGACGCAAAGGACGACATGGAAGAATACTACGCCGAGAACGGCATCGACTATGTTGTTGACGAAAAGCAGAAAACCGCCACTCTCACCCAGATAGGCGTTAAGAAAGCCGAGGAATTCTTCGGCATAGACAACCTTACAGATCCCGAAAACCTCACGCTCCAGCACCACGTTAACCAGGCTATCAAGGCTAACGGCGTAATGAAGCTCGACGTTGACTACGTTGTTAAGGACGGCGAGGTTATCATTGTTGACGAATTTACAGGCCGTCTGATGTACGGCAGACGCTTCAACGAAGGTCTGCATCAGGCAATCGAGGCAAAGGAAGGCGTTAAGGTTCAGAGCGAAAGTAAAACACTCGCTACGATCACCTTCCAGAACTACTTCCGTCTTTATAAAAAACTGTCGGGTATGACAGGTACAGGTGAAACAGAGAGCGAGGAATTCCAGGAGATTTACAAGCTCGACGTTGTTGAAATCCCAACCAACAAGCCCGTTATCCGTGAGGATCTTCCCGACGCTGTATTTAAAACAGAAAACGGCAAGTTTAACGCCGTAATCGATCAGATCGTTGAGGTTCACCAAAAGGGTCAGCCTGTTCTGGTCGGCACGATTTCAATCGAAAAATCCGAGCTGCTTTCAAAAATGCTCAAGCGCAGAGGAATCCAGCACAATGTCCTCAACGCTAAGCAGCATGAAAAAGAGGCTGAGATCATCGCTCAGGCAGGTAAGCTCGGCGCGGTAACTATCGCTACCAACATGGCAGGCCGTGGTACAGATATTATCCTCGGCGGTAACGCTGAGTTCATGGCAAAGGCTTCAATGCGCAAGCAGGGCTATCCCGAGGAGCTTATTGAGGAAGCAACAGGCTACGCTGAAACCGACAACGAGGAAATCCTCGAGGCACGCAAGACCTTCCAAGAGCTCAACGATAAATACAAGGAAGAAATCAAGGGCGAGGCTGATCAGGTTCGCGAGGCAGGCGGTCTTATGATCATCGGCACAGAGCGTCACGAGTCACGCCGTATCGATAACCAGCTCCGCGGACGTTCAGGCCGTCAGGGAGACCCCGGTGTGAGCCGTTTCTTCCTCTCAACAGAGGACGATCTTATGCGTCTGTTCGGCGGCGACAGAATGCGCGCTATGATGGAGCGCATGAACGTTGACGAGAACACTCCCATCGAAAACAAAATGCTCACAGGCATCATCGAGAACTCACAGGAGAAGGTTGAGCTCCGTAACTTCGGAATCCGTAAAGACGTACTCCAGTACGACGACGTTCTCAACCGTCAGCGTGAAATTATCTACGGTCAGCGCGACCAGGTTCTCAACGGCGAGGATCTCCACGAGACCGTTATGAAGATGCTCAACGATACAATCGAAACCTCGATCAAGCACTACCTCCCCGAGGGCACACGCGAAAACTGGAACGTTCACGGCCTTGTTGAGTACTACAAGGGCTGGATAATCTTCGACGATAAGAAGTACAACTTTGACGCGGATGAGCTTGAGGAAATGGAGCCGGACGAAATCGGCAACATGATAAAAGAGGACGCAAATAAGATTTTCACCGAGAACGAGGAGCTTCTCCCTGCGGAGACACTCCGCGAGATGGAGCGCGTTTATCTGCTTAAAGCCGTTGATACTCACTGGATGGATCACATCGACGCAATGGATCAGCTCAAGGCGGGAATCCGTCTGCGCTCATACGGTCAGCACGATCCCGTTGTTGAGTACCGTCTTGAAGGCTTCGATATGTTCGACGAGATGATCGAGAACATCCGCGAGGATACAGTTAAGATGATGCTCATCATGCCAAAGCGCGTTCACGAGATCCAGAAGCGCCAGGAGGCAATTGAAGCCGCGCGCAAGGCTGCCGAGAAGCAGGCGGCGGCAGCTCACGAGGTAATGCTCAAGAGCGGTGAGGAGGAGAGTAAGCCGCAGCCCACGGCGGTTGAGGCGGCACTCAAGCGCGAGCAGGTCGCAAAGCCCACCCAAACCTCGGGCGACGGCACCGACACGGCAAACAAAACCGTGCGCAAGGGCAAGAAGGTCGGCAGAAACGATCCGTGTCCCTGCGGCAGCGGCAAAAAGTATAAAAAGTGCTGCGGACGCGACGCGTAATAAATTCTAAATAGGTTAAAAATATTTTCTTTTTATGTACATATATGTACATAAACAAATAAGAATCCTGATATATTTTGCACAATTTTTTGCTAAAAAATTGTTATTTTTACCTTTGGCAAAGTAATTTGTTCCAAGAGGTAAAGATGAAACTTGTAAAAGCGGACAAAAGCGATTTGGAAACAATACTTCAAATGCAGA
>OMXW01000136.1 GCA_900315085.1 uncultured Eubacteriales bacterium | reverse complement strand
CGAACAAGAACGTGCTTAATATCGGAGTCATATATTTTGTCATAGAAAGGGCAAATTGTCGCGCCCGGATAACCAAAGACGACCTTGATGCCCTCAGCTTCCAAACATTTTACCATGATTTCCGCTCCGCTAATCATGTACATTGTCCCTCCTTAGCTGTTATTCTTGATAAAACGCCGAACAAATAGCATTGTCAATTGTTTTGCGTTTAAATTATATTATACTACAATAATTTAAAGTTGTAAAGTAAAAATCTTAAATATCGCACTTTGGATCTACAAAAACCGTCTTGTTATTTACATAGATCACCATTCCGGGTTTTGCGCCGTTGGGCTTGCTCACATATTTAACGAGAGTGTAATCAACGGGCACGTTTGTGCTCTCCCTAGCCTTGCTGTGATATGCCGCAAGTCTTGCCGCCTCAATAATGGCTGTATCGCTGACTTTTCCGCCCTGAGCGTCGATTATTACATGCGAGCCGTGGATATCCTTTGTATGGAGCCATACGTCGGTTTTTGCCGCCGTTTTCATAGTCAGCTTATCGTTCTGGCTGTTATTTCTGCCGACGTATATTTTGAAGCCGTCGCTCGACACATACTCCCTCGGCGCAAGCTTCTGCTGCTTTTGCTGTTTGCCCTTTGGCTTTCTGAGGTAGCCCTGCTCGCACAATTCCTCGCGGATCTGCGAAAGCTCTTTTTCGCTCTCGGCTCTGCCCACGGTATCGAGCACCGATTCAAGGTATTCAAGCTCCTGACTGCCCTTTTCAATCTGCTGCGCCAGCACGATCTCGGCGTTCTTTGCCTTTTGGTAGTCCTTATAATACTTCTGCGCGTTCGCGGCAGGCGAAATCGCGGGATTGAGCTTTATTCTGATTGTCTTGCCCTCAGCGTCGTAATAGTTTTCGACCTCGGCAAAGCTCGCTCCCCTCTCTATCCTGTAGAGGTTAGCCTGCAGCAAATCGCCGCATATTCTCAGCTGCTCACGGTCAGCGCAGCCTTTAAGCTCCGTATGCTGCTTCTGCAGCTTTCTTGCGGTTCTGTCGCACAGTGTGGTGAGCAGCTTATTGAGCGAATGGGACTTGACCCTCATGCGCTCCTTGCTGTCGCGCTCCTCATAAAAGTTATCGATTGCCTCGTTGAAGCTGTTATTCTTCTCAACCTTGGCAAATCCGCCGTACTGCCTGATTTCAAAAAACGCCGTATCCATCGGTCTGCCGTCGCTCTTATACACCGAATACGGCTCGCCCGAGCAGTTCTCGGTTATCTGTCTGAGCCTTTCAAGCTCCGACACAAGCCGCTCATACAACAGTCCCTCAACTCGGTTAGTCGCGCCCTCGGCGACTCTGAACTCAATTTCGCGGCAAATCAGCGGCGACACACCCTGAACCGTACCGAGCACCGCCTTACTAAGCGGCATTTCTGCAGGGAGATCAACTATTTTCTCCGCGATTTCCTCGGGCATGGTTTCAAGAATATTATACTTTTCCTGAGCCGCGGGTGGTTCATACTTGATATTCGGCAGCACAAACCTTTGACTTTTGCTCGTCAGGTCAATTCTTTTCAGCGCGTCGATAATAATACCCGTATCGCGGTTCACGATAACGATATTACTGTACATTCCCATGATTTCGCAAACCACCGAAAGCCCCACAACGTCGCCCAGCTCATTGACGCACTCAAAGTCGAGCGACAAAATTCTGTCGCAGCCCTGCTGACGTATTCCGACGAGCTTTCCGCCGCCAAGTCTTTTTCTGAGCAGCATACAGAACATAGGCGGCTGAGCAGGGTTTTCGGGAGTTTTTGCGCAGAAATTTACGCGCGCGGAATTAGCCCTTGAAGAAAGCAGCAGTTTTTTGCTTCCTCCAAAGGTTCTCAGCACTATTACAAGCTCATCGCGGTTAGGCTGATAAACCTGATTTACCCGAGCCCCAATAGCCTCATCTTCAATTTCCTTGGCAACATGCCGTAAATAAATCCCATCCATTTTTTTCACTTCGCGTTCTTAGTCTTTGATGAAGTTTTAGCGTTCGCATTTCGCGAGACAGAATAGAAATAATTCAAGCTGTGAGGGCAATATTGACAACGTTAAGTTTGTATTGCTGTTGTTTTGACGTTCGCATTTTGTGATAATACGAAAACAATTCATATTGTGAGGATAAAAAACAAAAAAATTATATAACAGTCCAGTTTACGACCCCTCAGTCAGCTTCGCTGACAGCTCCCCTTACGCAGGGGAGCCTTAATAAAGTCAACGTTTTCCTTAATAATTGGCTCCCCTGCGCAAGGGGAGCTGGCGCCGTAGGCGACTGAGGGGTCGCCTAAACCGCATATTATTATCCATTAGTTATTCTTTGCTTCTCTGCCCGACCTGCATCTAAACTCTAAACTCTCAACTCTAAACTCTATTTATGGTATTTTCCGTTTGTTGAAATTTCAAACGCCCTGTATATTTGTTCGCACAGAATCATTCTTGCCATTGTATGCGGAAACGTCATTCGGCTCATGCTCAGCTTTAAATCCGCACGGCTTTTCACCTCATCGCTCAGGCCGTAGCTGCCGCCGATCACAAAATCCACCGTACTTTTACCCGACAGCGCGATTTTATCTAGCTTATCGGACAGCTCCTCGCTTGACAGCTGCTTGCCCTCAATGCACATTGCGGCAACAAAATCCGACGGCGAAATCTTCAACATTATCCGCCTGCCCTCTGCTTTGAGCACCTCGTCGATCTGAGATGCGTTGGGGTTATTATCTCTTATTCTTTCCTCCGCAAGCTCAACGATTTGGAGCTTACAGAACGCGCCGAGCCGCTTGCTGTACTCTGCAATCGCCTCTGAAAAGTATTTTTCCTTGATTTTTCCTATACAAATTATGTTAATTTTCAGCATTAAAAAATCACACTCTTTACCGTTGGATAACCCGGGGCAACGTCGAGCGTAAAGTCCGAATTGAGCTTCATTCCGGCGCGTGCAAGCTCCGCCGCCGAGGTTCTCAGGGCTATTTCCGGAGTATTATTCTGCTCGCTTAAATGTCCGAGCATCAATCTCAGCGTTCCGCTTCTGACAAGC
>OMXW01000137.1 GCA_900315085.1 uncultured Eubacteriales bacterium | reverse complement strand
CGTTTCAAATTCCGCGTTGTGTATCTCAACCATTATATCGTCAATTTTATTTGCCTCGCAGTTGACGATAAACACCGCGCGTTTGCCGGATTTGTTTTCCTCCTTTGAAAGGACATAAAACCTTGTTTTGTTCGCGTCGGTGATCTGTACGTTTTCAGCCAGCACTGTCAGTCCGTAAAGCTCAGCGGCTCCCGGAGCGGCGACCGCCGCGATAGACTTATCCTTGCTCTCCGCGACATAGCTTGCTGCGGCGGCTGTGCTGTCCATTTCCTTCTCCTTTGCGTCAGGGAGGTTTTTTGATCTCCACTCCTTGCTCTGCGTCAGACCCTGCGCGTGAGAGCATACGGTCTTGATATCATTAAGCGTCGCGCCTTCAACTCCCATTAAGGTCTGATTGATGGGAATGATAACCTCGCCGACAACATAAACGCCGCTCTCGTTTATCAGCGCGTCAACATAATTTGTCACAGCGCCGCCGAGGGTGTTTTCCTGCGGAATGACCGCATAATCCGCCGTGTCGTTCATCACCTCGGCGATTGCGTCGTCAACGGTTTTCTGCGGATTGAAATTCTTTGTATCCTGAAAGAAAAACTTTGCCGCTTCTTCGGTATAGGTTCCTTCGGGACCGAGATAGCTGACAACAGCGTTCGTCTTGATCTGAAATCCACTGTCGGCGGTTTTGTCCGCCTGTTCCGATGAACAGCCCGCGAACACAGAACAGCAAAGCGTTACCGCTAAAGTAATGGCAGAGCATTTTTTGATGATAGTGTTCATAAAGATACATCCTCCTGTTATTTCTTTTCATTTTTATTTCCATTCAATTGAGCGGCGCTCTCGATTGGAGCAGGTTTTGTCGTCGGTTCTTCCGCTGCGTAAAACTCCGTGACAAGCGAGTCTACAAGGTCGAAGTCATAAAGCTTGTCAAAAGAATAACCTTACTATTTATTATATCACAAGCATCTCTGTGTTTCAAATACTTTAGAAAAAAACAAGACTGTAAAAAAATATTTTGACATTTCCGTATTATCCGTGATAGAATTAAAGTACTCAAAATACATTAAAATGGAGGTTTCTATTGTATGGATATTCAGTATCTGTTATTTCTCCAAAACCTGCGGGAAGCGTCAGGAGGATTTTTTGATGAGTTTTTCAATGCGCTCTCAAAATTTGCCGTAGACATTCTGCCATTTCTGCCGTATGTGGTGTTTTGGTGCGTGAACAAAAAGTGGGGCTACCGCTTTTTGGCGACCACCTGGCTCGGGGAGATACTCAACGGCGTTATCAAGTTGACCGTCTGTGCCTACCGTCCTTGGATACGCTCGGCGGAAATCAACCCCGCAGGCGATTCCAAAACCGCCGCGACCGGCTACTCCTTCCCCAGCGGTCATACGCTGGTGGGTACAGTTCAGTACGGCACAACGGCTGTGTGGCAATGGAGCAAACGCAAATGGCTCTCGATCATCTGCTTGGTTCTGCTACTTCTCACAGCATTTTCGCGTAATTTCCTCGGCGTTCACACACCACAGGATGTTTTGGTAGGTCTTGCCGAGGGTATTGTGCTGATTGTACTTGTCGGCATTGTTCAAAAAGCTCTTGAAAGCAAGGAGAAGGCAAAGGATATTCTCACCTTTATCGGCATTGCAGTGATGATCGGCATACTGATTTACATTACCGTAAAGCCCTATCCAATGGACTACGACGCCGAGGGCAAGCTGCTTGTCGATCCACAGAAGATGATGAACGACTGCTACAAGGCTTGCGGCGGTTTCTTAGGCTTCCTGATCGGCAGCTTTGTTGAACGGCACTTTATTCACTTTGAGATCCCTAAGGGTTCCGCACGACTTCCGATTCTGGCTTGTATCGGCTTTGCGCTGATGTTCGCTTGGAAAGAGCTGTTTGCTCCCGCAACAATTGTCGCCGGCTTAGGCGGTCACTGGGGTAACTTTATCGCGCGCTGCGTGATGGTGCTGTTTGCTCTCATCGTATGGCCTATCGTCATTAAGAAGTCCTGCTCGAAAGGAAATGCTTTGACTGAAAAGGCTGCTGCATAGCAACGGTTTTCTTCCCTTTGAATGTGAATGGTGGCACTTCACTCCGGAAAATGAGCCTTATCCCGATACATATTTAGAATTTCCGGTATCATCAGAATATTTGAAAAGGTAAATTGAATTTGTCGAAGAACATCAATGACGATTTTGTAATTTTCCAATAAAGATACTAAAACCT
>OMXW01000141.1 GCA_900315085.1 uncultured Eubacteriales bacterium | reverse complement strand
CTATGAAAACGGCGTGTGGTCGGAGGATGTCGGCAGCCTGATCGCCATGGAGAAGCTCAAGGAACTTGCCGACGCGCTCATGCATTACGCGCTGACGATACAGGACGAACGTGTCCGCAAGGAGTTTATACGTTTCTGTACACGATGGCAGGCAAGACATAACCGCGAGGTGTTTCTTAAAGATGCGCAGAGCGTCCATCCCATTTCCGCATCAGTGTTTGACGTTGACCCGTATGTGTTCAACTGCAAAAACGGGACGCTCCGCCTCGATACCATGACCTTCTCGCCGCATGATCCCGATGATTTCCTGACCAAGATTTCAGACGTAACTTACGACCCCGAAGCGCGCTGCGAACGGTTTGAGCGATTTATCGGGGAGATAACCGAGGACGTGCAGAAAGCGAGGTTCCTGCAAAAGGCGCTGGGCTACGGTCTTTCGGGAGATACGCAGTTCGAGTGTATGTTTATTATGTACGGCGCGACGACGCGCAACGGTAAGGGAACGCTGTGCGAGAGCGTGCTCAAGGTGCTGGGAAAATACGGCTGCACCTCCCGCCCCGAAACGCTGAGTGTCAAAATAAACCCCAACAGTACAGCGCCCTCCGAGGATATCGCGCGGCTGGCGGGTATACGCTTCGTCAATATCTCCGAGCCGGGCAAGGGCTTGGTGCTCAATGCCGCGCAGGTAAAGACCATGACGGGCAACGATACCATCAACGCGCGGTTCCTGCGCGAGAACAGCTTCGACTACAAGCCGCAGTTCAAGCTCTATGTCAATACCAACTACCTCCCGACCGTGACGGATATGACGCTGTTTTCGGGCGGCAGGGTGATGATCATTCCCTTTGACCGCCACTTTGACGAGGGCGAGCAGGACAGGACGCTCAAGCGGGAGTTCGCAAAGCCCGAGAACCGGAGCGCGATACTGAACTGGCTGATCGAGGGGTACTGCCTGCTGCAAAAAGAGGGACTTGAGCAGCCGGAAGCCGTGCAGAAGGCGACCGAGGGCTATCGCGACGAAAGCGATAAAATCAAATGCTTCGCCGACGACTGTCTGGCGCAGGACGATACGCAGGAGGTGCGCACATCGTCCGTCTATCAGCGCTACAAGGACTGGTGCTATGACAGCGGACAGCATTGCGAGAATATGCGCAACTTCAACCAGGCGCTGCGCACCTTTGCCGAGATAAAACGCAAACGCCCAAAAAACGGCGGGGCACCTTCTACCTTTCTGATGGGCTACCGTTTAATCACAGATTTTGAGTTATCCGATTGAGATAGAGAATGACACAGGGGTTTGGTTATGGAGCAGATGGAGCAAGTAATTATGTTAATTTCTATATCATTCTCTTTTTAAGTATATATTGTTTTTACTTGCTCCACCTGCAACAACCCTGTGGTTAGCATACACCGAGGAGGGACTCTGAATCTCTACAGCTTCTCCCTCGGGCAACGGCGCGGGGAACCGTGCGCAAAAACGTGAAATCAAACGGGGTATTAACCCCAATAATCATACACAAAAAAACGGGCTGGATTTCTACGAGTAAAAAACTTGCAATCCTGCCCGAACAGAGCGAATATGGAAAAAAGGAGGCGCTAATATGGCATCAATCACCAAACGAAAAGACAGTTACTTCATCGCGGTATCCTGTGGTTATGACCAAAACGGCAGTCAAATTTTGTACCGATGTATCTCGAGACGGCCAAGCAACGTCTGTCGCCCTATGTTTACGAGCGCTACACCCATATTATCGACCTCGGCATTATTCCGGCGCTCGGGCATTTAAAGCTCAGGGACATCCGCCCGGTTCACATTCAGCGCTTCATCGACGACCTTTCAAAGCGCGACACACACCTCGACGGAAAGCCCGGAAAGCTCTCGCCCTCGACTGTTCGCCGTTACTATACAATGATTTGCTCGCTGATGAAAAGCGCCTACAATCTCGGTCTGATCGGCATCAATCCCGCAGAACGTGAGCGTATTACCCTGCCAAAGCTCGAGGAGGAGCAAACGGAAATCTTTACCGAACAGGAGCTCGGCGATTTGCTCCAAGCGCTTGAGGACGAGCCGCTGATGTTTCGCCTGCTTATTCATATGGCGCTGAATACGGTTTGCTCCAAGCGCTTGAGGACGAGCCGCTGATGTTTCGCCTGCTTATTCATATGGCGCTGAATACGGGGTGCCGCCGCGGTGAACTCATGGGCGGCCACACCCAGCTCAAAACCACCAACCGCTACGTCCACGCCGTTGAGCAGGCGGAAAGGCAGGCGGCGAATACGCTGGAGCTGTTGCTGGGAGGAAATAGAAAGACGGGGGTGAGATAGATTTTGTATTTGATAATCCGAAGATACCCCATATATTGTATCTGGAAAAAATAAAAAAATTATTTCTAAAAAACTATTGAAAATATTACTTATAAGTAATATAATGGTAGTATAAATCATATAATCACTGGGTACAAATAGTATGGATGGAGCATCATTTAAGAAAAAAATAATAGAGAATAATTTATCGGATAGTTTTATTTTCCACGATTTATTTGTGGAGGAATTTGTTGCGTCTGTTACCAATTCGGGTGAGGAAAAGCTGATTATCAATCAATTTATTCGCAAACTAAGTTTGATAAAGTCATTAGATAATTTGAACTGTGGAGTAAGATGGCTTGAATTGCTAAAATCCTGCGGATTATATTCGCTTCATATTGATACAAAATCCAAGAATTTCAGGTTGTTGTTTTCTGTAGAAAAAAACGGAAAAATATTCTTACGTTTGTTTGACGAGAAGTCGGGCAAAAAACAAACGTCTTATGCAAAAAATATTGAAATTGCTTTAGATAGAAAATAGCTATAGATTAGAAGGAGGACATTACGATGAAAGGAAACACAAAGGAAATGTATGAATTCGTTTCGAATTACATTTCGAAAAGTGACATTTATGCAGCTTCCGTTATTGCAAAAATATCTGCTTTTATTATCAATTATAGATATAAGACAGGTATGACACAAAAGGAATTTGCAAAATTCATGGGCGTAACTCAGGGAATGATTTCAAAATGGGAGAGCGCTGAGTATAATTTTTCTGTTGAGAGTATTGCTCAGATTGCTGAAAAACTTGGAGTAACTGTTGATATAACATTTACACCCGAGCAAGAATACTTGGCAAATGCTAGAATCAACTCTCATTATCGGCAGGATACTCCTTGGGCGCAGGTTCTGTCGTTTGTTCCAAAGGCGCCTATTCCGACCGATCTTAATGCGGTTGCATAAAAGGGAGAAAATATGAATAATAATTACATGTCTGCTTTTCAATATATAGGAAGCAGAATTACGAGCTTGAAAATCAAAAACGATTTCGTTGACTTATTTGATTCAAATGAAGTAAAAAAAAGCATTGATGTTTCGCACGAAATATTATCAATCGAAAAAGTCAATGAAGGCAAATCTTTATTGGGAATTATTAATCTGAATATTAAAGTAAACACGAAAAAAGACAAGCAAAAATATAATATATCAATGTCAATTGAGGGTTGTTTTACTGCTCCCGATGAAATAGGAGAAGAACTATTTAAGAAAATGTTGCAGATTAACGGAATTACTTCTTTATATTCTATCGCGCGAGGATTTATTCAGAGTACAACATCACAAACCCTTATGACGGGAAATGTGCTTCTTCCGATGTTTAATGTTGCTCAATATAGTAGAGATTTAAACGAACAAAATGAGGAAGAACAAGCGGAAGATGAATAAACAAAAGTATGCCCTTGATAGGTTTAGGCTGTCAAGGGCATTTTTGTTGCGTATACACCCTCATAAACATCAAACAAACATCAAATCGGTAGTAATCGAAATAATAAGGCAAAAAAGAAAATCGCCTAGGCAGCCTGATTATGGCTGGTCTAAGCGATTCCTTTTATATATTTTTCAGTAGTTTATCCGCTTTCCTTTTCAATGCAGATACTTCTTGATTATTTACTGTTTCAAGCTTT
>OMXW01000145.1 GCA_900315085.1 uncultured Eubacteriales bacterium | reverse complement strand
GTGGTTAGAAGCAAGTCAATAAAGAATACATTAAAAATCTAAACGTTGTTCCTATTGCCATCACAACTTCAAAAATTTCTATTATTTCTCGCGAAACAGAAAACGTTATTATTAATTCAAACATTAGGTACGCGACTTAAAAATTTCTATTCTGTCTCGCGAAATGCCCGACGTTACCATCCTATCAAACGTTAAGTACGCGACTTAAAAAATAGACAAATTAATTGGAGAAGTTCTTGATTTTTGTTGCATTTTGCGGTAGATTATGGTATTATTAAAATGAATAAAAACCGGTATATTTCGGTCAAAAGGAGTTTTTAATATGTACAGACTTGGTATTGACCTTGGCGGCACAAATATTGTTGCAGGCGTTGTTGACGAGGAATATAAAATCATCGCGAAGGCTTCGTGCAAAACGAACGTTCCGCGCCCCGAAAGCGAAATCTGCGACAGCATGGCTGAGGTAGCCGTTAAGGCGGTTGAAAAAGCAAAAATCACAATGGATGACATTGAATCAATCGGTATCGGCGTTCCCGGTGCGGTTAATCCCAAAACAGGCGTAATCGAATATTCCGCAAACCTTTTCTTCCACAACTGGGAGGTTGTTAAGATGATGAACGAGCGTCTTAACAAGAAGGTGTTAATTGAAAACGACGCAAACGCGGCGGCTCTTGGCGAGTACCTTGCAGGCAGCGCAAAGGGCGCAAAGAACGCTATCGCAATCACGCTCGGCACAGGCGTCGGCGGCGGTATCATCATCAACGGCAAAATCTACAGCGGCTCAAACTTTGCAGGCGCTGAGCTCGGTCACATGGTAATCGTTAAGGACGGCAAGGAGTGCGGCTGCGGAAGAAAGGGCTGCTGGGAGGCATATTCATCCGCAACAGGTCTTATCAACCTTACAAAGCAGAAGATCCTTTCCGAGAAGCTCGACTTCAGCTACATGCTCAAGCTGTGCGACGGCGACATCAATAAGGTAAACGGCAAAACCGCATTTGACGCGGCAGCGGCAGGCGATCCCGACGCTCAGGAGGTTCTGGACGAGTACTTCGGATATCTTGCTACAGGTCTGGTCAATATCATCAACATCTTCCAGCCCGACGTACTCTGCATCGGCGGCGGTATTTCAAATCAGGGCGAAAACCTGCTCAGACCGCTCAGAAATATCATTGAGGCAGAGCGTTATACAAAGCATAACGATAAGCAAACCCAACTTTGCACCTGCTCACTCGGCAACGACGCGGGAATCATCGGCGCGGCTTTTCTTGATTAATCATTACATTTTTGTCGGGCAGGCGTTTGCTTGCCCGACTGCGTTTATTAAGGAGTTTTATCTATGAAAAAGAGCATTTCTGTTATTTTAACTTTAGTTATGCTGCTTGGCATAACGGCAATCGCTCCCGTTACCGCAGACGCGGCAATGAACAGCACACAGATAAGTCTTTATAAAAACAAATTAAGGGATGTATTAAAATATCCGCTCAGTTATGTCAGCCTGTTCAATAAGAACGATATTGAAAAATGCAGCTTTACTGTTCTTGACGTAGATGATAACGGCGTTGACGACTTATGGGCACATCGGGAGTTCTGTGCGATTATTATAAGGGCGGCTATATAAAACAAAGAGCGTCACATAACCAGGGACCGGGAAATCTTGTATGGCCCTACGGTATTGCGATCTACAATGATTACAGCGGAAACTTTGAACAGATAGCAAACGTGTATGACGCCGAAAAAGACCATCCCATGGCTAACGTTGGTAACGGCGGATATAAAGCGTATCTCGATTATGACGACGACGGAATAATTTACTACGTTGACGGCGAGCCGTACACGAAGAAGGAATACGATAGTTTTGTAAACTCTTATATTCCGAGCAAAAACAAAAAGTCTGTTTCATGGCAGAAAATAAACAACACAAACATCAATAACCTCGGCAAGCCAACTGCTGTAAAGCTCAATCGCGGCACGCTTAGTCTCGGCGTAGGAGAAAACTACGGCTTGGTCAAGTCGTTTGTTCCCAATTTTGCAAACCAGAGCGTTACATGGACAAGCTCAAATTCATCCGTGGCGACGGTTGATAAAAACGGAAAGGTTGTCGGCAAAAAATCAGGTACAGCAAACGTTACGGTAAAATCCGCAAACGGAAAAACCGCAACCTGTAAGGTGACTGTAAAACCGGCTCCTACAAGCGTTAAAACAAACCCGACCTCACTCAAATTGGGCGCAGGCGAAAAGTATACAATAAGCGAGAGTACAAGCAGCGGCAGCTACGCTAACGCGGCAAATCTAAGATGGACAAGCAGCGATACAGGCGTAGCGACAGTTGCAAAAGCCGCGGGAACAAATAAGGCGGTAATCACAGCCAAAAAGGCGGGCACAACAAATATTACAATCAAGACCTATAACGGCAAAAGCTACACCTGCAAGCTGACTGTATATCCGGCTCCTGCAAGCGTTAAGCTGAGCGCGTCAAATATCACGCTTAGCAGGGGAAAGAGCTATACGATAAGTGAAACCACAAACAGCGGCACTTACGCACAAGGGCACGGCGTATATTAAAATCACACTGTTCAACGGCAAAACCGCGCAGTGCAAGGTTACGGTAAAATAAGAAGATCAATTATAATAATTTCGGGAGCGTAATTTTGTACGCTCCCGTTGTTTGTAGAAAATTGTGTTTTCTGTTTTATTATATTAAAATGTTGAGATGACGGTAAGCAAGGCTCCTTTTTTAAAGGAACTGTCAATCTCGTAAGGGATTGACTGAGGATTTAATTGCGCTGACATTTCGATATATCAAAGGTATTTGATAATATATAACGACATCTGATAAATCCTCCGTCACGCCGCAGACGGCGTGCCACCTCCTTTAACAAAGGAGGCTTTATAGCTCATAGTCAAATGTTATAAAAAAGTTACTCTTTACTTTTCTTAACCGAAACTACGTTAAGCTCAAACCAGAAGGTGCTGCCCTTGTTCGGCGTGCTGCGAACTCCGTAGCGCGCGTTGTGCGCGTCAAGGATTCCCTTTACGATTGAAAGTCCCAGA
>OMXW01000147.1 GCA_900315085.1 uncultured Eubacteriales bacterium | reverse complement strand
TGTCGGTGACGGTCAGGTAGACATCAGCGACGCCACCTTTATTCAAAGATACATAGCGCATCTCTATTAATAATCATTTAATAACACGGGGTTGTTCTTAGGAACAGCCCCTTTTTCTTGCGGAATCAAGCGCCTGCTTGCGGCGCAGATACTTTTCCTTTGTGGCAAGTCCGCCTCTCATGTGACGCTCGCTCTTGTTCATGTCAAGCACCTTCCTCACACTTTTGTAAAGCGGCGGATTAGAGGTTTTCAGCCGTTGGCTTACATCCTTGTGCACGGTGCTTTTGCTTATTCCGAACTTTTGCGCCGCCGCTCTGACGGTTGCGCTGCTTTCAATTATGTACCGCGCAAGCATTGCCGCGCGCTCCTCTACCAATCCGTTCAACAATAATCCTCCCCGCGGCGTTTTGCCGCATTAAATTGATTGGTAAAATATATGTATGTCCGTCTTTTCTTATTCCGCGCGCTAATTTGCAATTGACAATTATTATCAGCTGTAATATAATTAAAAGGATAGAATTTGTGTATACTATATGTTAACGATATATCAGAGGGAAAGTATGGGTAAATTTAATTTACGCAAGATCGTTTTAATGCTTGCGGATATCTTTATTATTGTAGTGAGCGGGCTTACGCTCAACTATGTTCTCGCGTTGACCAAGGTGATCGGGCCCGAATCAAACGGAATGTTGTTATATTATCTTGTAATTAACCTGCTGAGCTGTTCCGTAATGATGTTCGCGCTCGGCTCGTACTCGCGGCTGTGGCGGTATTTTGATATAAAGGACTACCTTGCGTGCGGGTTTGCAATGGCGGCAGGCTTTGTAATAGGCTTTGCGGTGCTCACCATGATGAACATGTCGCCCCGGAAAATCTTTGTGCTCCTGTATTTTATAGTCGCAACATTAGGGGTAATGCTGTTCAGGTTTATCTTCAAAAAGACATTTTTGGAGCTTGTTGATGTAGGACATAATGAAGTGTATGAGCGCACTCTTATTGTCGGCGCGGGCAACGCGGCAAGAATGATTCTCACCGAAATTGAAAATGCAAAGACAGACCCCAACAATCCATCAAAAAATATATATCCTGTATGTATGGTTGACGACGACACCACAAAGCTCCACACCAAACTTAACGGCGTGGAAATTGTGGGAACCTGCCCGGAAATTCCCGTGATATGCGCGAAGTACCATATCACTAATATCATATCCCGTCATGCGAGGAGGAAGAAAAGCGCAAAATCCTCGATTACTGCTCGGCAACCGAGTGTAAAATCAAGGTTGTTCCATACATCAGCGAAATTCTATTCTCGGATGATAATCCGCTTATTTCTCAGGCTAAGGAAATAAAAATTGAAGATCTTTTAGGCAGAAAGCCAATTGAATTCAACCGTCAGAAAATCAGCGATTTCATAAACGGAAAGGTCTGCATGGTAACGGGCGGAGGCGGCTCGATCGGCAGCGAGCTTGTCCGCCAGATTGTAAAATACAATCCGCGCCAGGTTATTATTATTGATATCTATGAAAACAACGCATATGATATTCAGCAGGAGCTAATGCTTGAATACGGCAACTCAATCAACCTGGTAACGATCATTTCTTCTGTCCGTGACTACGACAAAATGGAACTGCTGTTTAATAAATACAAGCCCCAGGTTGTATTCCATGCCGCAGCTCACAAGCACGTTCCGCTCATGGAAACCGTGCCGGAGGAAGCGGTTAAGAAACAATATAACGTTGATAAATTCGTCATGATTTCAACAGACAAGGCGGTAAATCCCACAAATGTAATGGGTGCAACAAAACGTGCCTGTGAAATGATAATTCAGTATGAGAGCCAGAACAGCAGTCACACCGAGTTTGTAACAACAAGATTCGGCAACGTGCTCGGCTCAAACGGTTCGGTTATCCCGTTGTTCCGCCGCCAGATCGAGAGCGGCTCACCTGTTACGGTAACCCACCCCGACATAATTCGCTACTTCATGACGATCCCCGAGGCTGTATCGCTCGTGCTTGAGGCGGGCGCAATGGCAAAGGGCGGCGAAATCTTTGTACTTGATATGGGAGCTCCCGTAAAGATTACAACGCTTGCCGAAAATCTTATCAGAATGTACGGCAAGGTTCCGTATAAGGATGTCCCGATTGTATTCACGGGACTTCGCCCCGGCGAAAAGCTCTTTGAGGAGCTTTTGATGGACGAGGAAGGACTTAAGTCAACCGAAAACAAGAAAATCTTTATCGGCAATCAGATCGATATCGACGAAAATGAGCTTCTCAGAAAGCTTGAGATATTGAGGAATGTGGCTGACGCTAACGACAGCGAACGAACCGTAGAGTTTCTTTCGGATTTGGTTCCGACCTTCAATCACAAGAATTAATTAAAACATAAACAAAGCGGCTCTTTAAGGGCTGCTTTTTGCTTTATTCGACAAATTTCGCAAAAGTTAAAATTTTGTAATTAAATCTCTTGTTTTTGCTAATATTTTAAGGTATAATTAAAGATGTATGTAAACGCATAACTCGTACCAATTAATTTTTGGGGGAATGGAAATGTGTAAAAAACCATTTAGAAGATTGACGGCAATCACTCTTGGTGTATTGCTTAGCCTTACGGCTGTTGTGTCGGCGTTTGCCGCTCAGGG
>OMXW01000148.1 GCA_900315085.1 uncultured Eubacteriales bacterium | reverse complement strand
TTGTGTTGGCTAATATCGTTGCCGACGCGATCATGTTTTTGTCAAAGGGCGTTGTTGACTTTATGAAGGACGATGCCGTATATATCATGAGCGGAATCATCGACACCCGCGCCGACGAGGTAAAAGCGGAGGTCGGAAAGTACTTTAAAATAATCGAAGAACACCTTGACGGCGGCTGGGCATGCTTTGCCGCGGTGCGCAGATAAAGTAAATTATAATATTTTTGCACTTGAATTTTAAAATGAATTGTGGTAAAGTGTTATATAGTATAATTTCGGAGGTATTTTACAATGAAAAAACCTGATAAAAGAGAAACCGTAAATCTGTTTTTCTCGGCTTTTCTCATTTTGGCGTTCATCGTCTGCGCTAACTTCTTTTCTCAGTTTACAAAAACAGTTCAGGCTCCAATCGGTCAGATTGTAACAATCGCGGTCTGCGCCGTATTCGGTCTGCTTCTGTTCTACGCAACCAGAGTCGGCGACGGCAAGGCTATCAAGCGTTTTTCACCGCTCACCCTGATCGTCCTTGTTCTGCCTACCCTGTATATCATAGTTGCGTCAATCGGCACATTCATGCCGCTCCACAATATCTTTGTTGAGAACAACAGCCTCACAATCGTTGTATATCTCGCGTCGGTTGCTTTCGGCTACGGAATCCCCTACACCTTCTTCAGCGGCTTCGAGCTTGAGTCCGATGAAACAGACGCCGAGGACGACTACGACGAGGATACAAAAATCCTTGTAGGCGGCGTTGAGCAGGATCTTCTCAGCGAAAACGAAAACTCAGACATCCTCGACGACGAAAGCGAAATCATGGAAGATTACGTAGAGGAAAACTGATAGGATATTACGGAGAAACCTGAAAAAACTAATTTGCGGGGTTCGGTCTTTGAGCAAAACTGACCGAACCCTGAATTGTATATTTAAACAGAAAAATGAAATGAGGTATTTTAAATGGGATGTAATCACGACTGCGCGTCTTGCAGCAGCGACTGCTCGGGCAAGGAGAGCCTGAAGGAGGAGCTTAATCAGCACGGTCAAAAAGGTAATCGGCGTTGTTTCGGGCAAGGGCGGCGTCGGAAAAAGTCTGGTGACCTCGCTTATGGCGGTTACCTACAACAGACGCGGCGCAAAAACCGCTATTCTTGACGCGGATATCACAGGTCCTTCAATTCCCAAAGCATTCGGAATTTATGACAAGGCAATGGGAACCGAGGCGGGAATCCTTCCTGCCGTAACCGAAACGGGAATTGAGCTGATGTCAATCAACCTTCTTTTGAAGGAGGAAACCGACCCCGTAGTTTGGCGTTCACCTATGATCGTAGGCACGGTCAAGCAGTTCTGGTCAGACGTGATCTGGAACAATGTTGACTATATGTTCGTGGATATGCCTCCCGGAACGGGCGATATCCCCCTCACAGTTTTCCAGAGCCTTCCTGTTGACGGCATTATCGTTGTGGCTTCACCGCAGGAGCTTGTTGGAATGATTGTTGAAAAGGCTGTGAAGATGGCTGGAATGATGAACGTTCCTATTCTCGGTCTGGTTGAAAACATGAGCTACTTCACCTGCCCCGACTGCGGCAAAAAACATTCGGTATTCGGCGACAGCCACATTGAGGAAATCGCTGAGAAGTACAACACTCGCGTACTCGCCAAGCTCCCGATCGATCCCGAGCTCGCGGCAAAAATCGACAAGGGACAGATCGAGGCGTTCGAGGGCGACTACCTTGACAGCGCGGCGGATACCCTCGACGAAATATTGAAATAAACTTCATTTTGCGGGCTTGCTGAAAAACCGTAGTTTCGGGTTTAACAATTGTAAATTGTTGAGAGGACGATTAAATGTGCTCCCATTGAGGGGAGCTGTCATGCGTATACGCATGACTGAGGGGTGACATAAGCGAAGCTATATTACATAAGAATAACAATGTAGGAAATGTTTCGTAAATGTCACCCTTCCGACCAATCCGCAAGCGGATTGCCCACCTTCCCTCAAGGGAAGGACTTTTTGTTCATAGTCAAATCTTATTCTCTTGATTTAACTATTTATCTTTTTCTACAGTCTGCGGGCTTGCAGTGCAAGTCCGCTAATTTTTATAATAAAATATTCCTATAATAATTTTTGCTTTACTGTTGATTTTATCCTCTTTGATGTGATAATATTAAACTACACCAATTCTCAAGGAGGATGATTATGAAACATATATTCAGAA
>OMXW01000149.1 GCA_900315085.1 uncultured Eubacteriales bacterium | reverse complement strand
AAGAAATCCATAAAGCCCTTTGTAACGCAGGCGCGCAGGCCGTTAACATTCCACGAAATAAACTTTTTCATAATTCCACTCCTTTAATAAAAGTATACTTGATTACCGAATTTTTATCAAGCGTTTTGAATACATTTTTCTTGAGGTGGTTTTATGCTTGAAATACTGGGATTTTTGGGGCAGTACGTCTGCTTTTTTATACTGCATGTGTGCGGAGGCGGAGCGTTTCCAAAGCCGCTCTCCGAGAAGAAAGAGCGGGAATATCTTCAAAAGATGGCTCAGGGCGACGCTGATGCTAAAAACAAGCTGATCGAGCACAATCTGAGGCTCGTTGCGCACATAATAAAGAAGTATTACGGAGTAAGCTCGGAGCAGGATGATTTGGTTTCTATAGGCACAATCGGGCTTATTAAGGCAATCAACACCTTCAAGCCCGACAAAAATATACGGCTCAGCTCATACGCCAGCAGATGTATTGAAAACGAGATCCTCATGCACTTCCGCAGCGTAAAAAAGAGCGCACAGGATATTTCAATAAACGAAACGATTGACACCGACAAGGACGGAAACCAACTGACGCTGCTCGATATTATGGCGGTTGACGACGATATTATTGACAACCTCGACAAGAAGCTGAACATCAAAAAGCTTGGGCAATACATAAACGAGGAGCTTGAGGAGCGCGAAAAAAAAATAATAATATTGCGCTACGGACTGGACGGCAGAAAGCCTGTCACTCAAAAGCAGATTGCAAAGCAGATGAATATCTCCCGTTCATACGTGAGCCGAATCGAAACAAAGGCGCTTAAAAAGTTGAGAAAGCGTTTTGAGAGCAGCTCGAATCTTTAATTCAGCTTAACTGAAACAATGCACAAAACTGAGGGGAGGCGTAAAACGTCTCCCTTATGAGCATAATTTATTTAGAATATCTTTTAATTCTTTTAAAGAATATAAGCAATTTAACTTTTCGGTTCCCGTCAATCCGAGCATATATAAATCGGCTTTTGTGATTTGCTGTTCGGGGGTGTTCTCCTCACCGATTATTGTAGCTCCGCTCTTTTTGACTGCCCTGATAATAACCTCGTCTGTTACTCCCTCAACTCCGAGCAAGCCCTCCTTGCTTTTTTGCGGCTTGCGTTTTTCCTTTCCCTCGATCTGAGGAATATAACAGTGCTTTATCTGCCCCTCGGGCACGGCTCCCTTTAAAAAGTTTCGGATCACAAATCCTGCGCCGTCGCTGTCGGTCAGCACGAGTATTCCGCGCGTTTTGGCTATCTGACGGATAAGACTCTGCTTTTCCCTGTCCTTGAATACGCGGAAACCGTTTGTTTCAATTATCGGCGCGTCAATTAAATTGCTGAGCTTGATTTTATCGTATCTTCCCTCAACAATTACCGCCTCTCTGATTTTAAGCATTAGGCTCTGCCCTCCTGCGCGATAATTAACAGCTTTGCTATCAGCTGTTCAAGATACAGCCTTTGGTTCAGCGAGGTAAATTTGAAGCATAAATCCGCTTCAATCAAGGCGTCAAGGCATTTTCTCAGAGCTTCGGTACTTACACGCGAGGTGGATTTTCTCGCGGATTTAAGCGCGAATGCTCTCTTTTTGTAGTCAAAATCCTCGGCTACCTGATTTTGGGTTACCCTGATTCTGTACGCGTCTATGAATGAGTTTGAAAGGACGTAGAGCATAACTATCGGCTCTTCCTTTTGATAAAACAGCCGGTCTAAGGTCTGAAAAGCCTTATCTCCCTGACCGTTAATTACCGCGTCTGACAGTGCGAATATTCGCGTTTCAAGGTTTACTGAGGCGAGTTTATTTATGTCCTCGAGCGTGATGTCCTCGCTCTTTGAATAGGCGCATATTTTATCGACCTCGTTTTTGAGCATATTGAGGTCTGTGCCGCAGTAGGAAATCAGCTTTGCGGCATTGATGTGTGAAATAAGCTTTCCGTTCTGATTTGCCCACTTTGCGATGTACCGCTCAAGTGTGTTCTGGTCAAGCTGTTCAAACTTTATTACCGAACCGTTTTTCTCCGCCTTTTTGACAATGGAAGTAAGCGCGGAGCTGTTTTTCTTTGGAACGTATGACGGCATTGACAAAATAACTACTGTTCCGCTTATTTTCTGCGCAAGGATAGCCTTTAGTCTGTCG
>OMXW01000150.1 GCA_900315085.1 uncultured Eubacteriales bacterium | reverse complement strand
TGCCGTTCGGTGTAAATGTCACGGTGCCTCCGCTTTCGAGCTTTTCGCGCATTATCTCCATTACTTCGTCAAGCGCTACCTCTTTATTCAAGGACATCAGCTTCCTTTACCGACGCAATGAACTTATCAATATCTTTTTCGGCGCGCTCACGCTCAACGTCGTACTCCGCGAGCATTTTCTCAACAAGCTCATCTCTCTCAGCGCCCTTTTGCAGAAGCCCAAACAGAAACGCGCCCGTTTCATTCAGATTGATTATTCCGTTAAAATCAAGCGTAAGTTTTCCAACGGGAACAACTACATAGGAATCCGCTACCTTACGCAAAATAAAATTATCCTTGATTTTCATGTAATCACCTCATCACCCCCTTAGTATACATCACCCCCACCCAAAAATCAAGTTTTTTAAGTCGCGTACTTGATGTCGGTTAGTTAGGGAGAGTCGGCGTTTCGCGAGATTTTTTACATCGCGTTTTTTACGTTTGTTTTTGGATAACGTTTTTCATTTCGCGAGAATACATCATCTAATGGAAGCTGTGAGGGCAATGGGAACAAGAAATCCCCTAATGCAATAGCAATTCGCTTCCTATCATGGGGATTCCTCGACTCCGCTCGGAATGACATGGTAATTTTTGGCTTAATGCGACAGCCCCGCGAACCGTGTTATCCTATCATACCGATTTTATTTAGGAAAAAAACGTTTCCTATCTGCGGGCGACCAATGGTCGCCCCTACATCCCTCTAAACTCTACTTAAACATATACTGTGCGGTGTCCACTATATTTTCAAACGTCTTATAGGCGCGGTTAGCCTTTTTTCTGAGCTTAGGGTTATCGTCGGCGGCCTTTTTGCCGAGGTAGCCGACCGCCAGACCTGCCGCCATACCGATTGCCGCGCCCTTAGCGATATTCATCAACGGATTTTTTGACACAATTCTCACTCCTTCAAAATTTTTCGCAAGAAAAGCCTTGCAAAGTTATTGTTCGTCAATTACAATATATTATGATTTGAAATAAAAGGACTGACAAATTTTGGCAAAATTAAATCTTGTACTTGTAGAGCCTGAGATTCCGCAGAATACGGGCAATATTGCGCGAACCTGCGCGGCAACGGGAGCGGCGCTTCACCTTGTAAAGCCGCTGGGCTTTGCGATTGACGACAGAAAGCTAAAGCGCGCGGGGCTCGACTACTGGCACCTGCTCGACATCACCTTCTACGAGGGACTTGACGACTTTTTTGAGCGCACCCGCGGCGGAAGCTACTTTTTCTTCTCCACCAAAGGCACTCACCGCCACAGCGACATAAGCTATCCCGACAACAGCTATCTGCTGTTCGGCAAGGAGACGCGCGGACTTCCCGAAAGCCTCCTCATAAAGCACCCCAACGAAACATTGCGCATACCGATGATCGACGAAGCGCGCAGCCTGAATCTTTCGAACTCGGTAGCAATTGCAGCCTACGAGGTTCTGCGCCAGTGGGATTACCCGGAGCTGTTAAACAAAGGCGAGCTTCACCGCCACAAGTGGAGCGACATAAATAATCAGAGCTGAGCAATCCCAAAACAGTAAACCAAATTCAATTGTAGGGGCTTGCATTTAATGTCAACAGGAAACCGACTTCTATCATATGGGGATTTCTCCATGCGCTTCGCTTAGTCGAAATGACATGTTTTATCGGGCGACCAATGGTCGCCCCTACAATCTCTCAACTCTGATAACGGCTCTCCACAAATTACTAAAATCTAATTTTAATTCTTATTTGCTATTGTAAAAAATAACAAAATGTAGTATAATATCAGTGAATGTAAAATTATCTACATTTACAAAATTATCATATAAAGAAAGGATGTTTTTACTATGCAGCTAAACAAAGTTTCAGTTGATGACATCAATGTAAAAGGCAAAAAAGTTTTGGTTCGCGTTGACTTCAACGTACCGCTCAAGGACGGCGTTATCACAAACGATAACCGTATTCAGGCGGCGCTTCCCACAATCAAAAAGTTGATCGCTGACGGCGGCAAGGTTATCCTCTGCTCACACCTCGGAAAGCCCAAGAACGGTCCCGAAGAAAAGTTCAGCCTTGCACCCGCTGCAGTTCGTCTTTCCGAGCTTCTCGGACAGGACGTAGTTTTCGCTAACGACGACGAGGTTGTAGGCGAAAACGCAAAGAAGGCAGTTGCCGAGATGAAGGACGGCGACGTAGTACTTCTCCAGAACACCCGTTTCAGAAAAGAAGAAACAAAGAATCTTGAGCCGTTCTCAGAGGAGCTCGCTTCACTTGCAGACGTATTCGTAATGGACGCATTCGGCTCAGCTCACCGCGCTCACTGCTCAACAGCGGGCGTTACAGACCACATCAAGGACACAGCCGTTGGTTACCTCATGCAGAAGGAAATCAACTACCTGGGCAACGCTGTTGAAACTCCCGTACGTCCCTTCGTTGCTATCCTCGGCGGCGCAAAGGTTGCAGACAAGCTCAACGTTATCTCCAACCTCCTCGAGAAGTGCGACACACTCATCATCGGCGGCGGCATGGCATACACCTTCCTCAAGGCTCAGGGCAAAGAGGTCGGCAAGTCGCTCGTTGACGACAGCAAGCTCGACTACTGCAAGGAGATGATCGCCAAGGCTGAGCAGCTCGGTAAAAAGCTTCTTCTCCCCGTTGACACAACAATAGCTGCCGACTTCCCGAACCCCATCGACGGACCTATCGACGTTGAGGTTGTAGACGTTGACGC